>NC_014011.1:330098-660197 GCF_000025885.1 Aminobacterium colombiense DSM 12261
GCCGAATTTGTGCAGGGCGGGCTTTCCTCAGTATCAGATGCTATGGGCTTCTGGGGAGAAGAAGAAAATAGAAATGATGAGAAGGCAAACGAAATAAACAGAGAACTTGACAGTGTTATGAAAGAAGGCGGAAGCGGCGGCGGCAACGATAGCGGAGGCGGAAGTGGCGGCGGTTGCGGTGGAGGTTGCAGTGGCAGCTTTTGATGAATTCGGTTATAATTTAGCAGGTTTTTGTAAGACCCGGCATAATGCCGGGTCTTTTTACTCTCATTGAATAAAAACAAGCCGGAAGTTCAGAAGGATCTGCCATGTTGTTGAAGGTAGATTTGGAAGGGATGTACTTCTGGGTCTTTTCCTATGGGCGGATATGGATATTTTTGATTCATATGATAAAATCTCTTCAGTAAATAGGGGTTTTTTTAACGAAGGAATACAGAGCCTGGAAGGGCGAAGATTCTATATATGCAGGGAGGCCTGAGAAAAAATGGCAAAAGAGAAATTTGAAAGAGCGAAGCCCCATCTTAACGTGGGCACCATAGGACACATTGACCACGGTAAGACGACACTTACAGCAGCGATCACGAAGTGTTTGTCGACGAAGGGTTGGTCGAATTTTGAGGCGTACGACATGATCGACAAGGCGCCAGAAGAGCGTGAGAGAGGCATTACGATCAACATTTCTCACGTAGAGTATCAGACAGAGAACCGTCACTATGCCCATATAGACTGCCCAGGTCACGCAGACTACATTAAGAACATGATTACAGGTGCCGCGCAGATGGACGGGGCTATTCTTGTTGTATCCGCGGCAGACGGTCCCATGCCCCAGACCCGCGAGCACGTTCTTTTGGCCCGGCAGGTCAACGTGCCGGCCGTAGTCGTTTTTATGAACAAGACAGACCAGGTAGACGATGATGAGCTTCTTGATCTTGTAGAGATGGAGATCCGCGAGCTTCTGAGCAAATACGATTTCCCCGGAGACGATGTCCCCATCATTCGCGGTTCAGCTTTGAAGGTATTGGAAGAGGGAACAGGAGAAGAGAACGACCCTGTGAGCAAATGCATCTGGGAGCTCATGGCCGCCTGTGACAGCTATATTCCAGCGCCTCAGCGGGAAACAGACAAGCCTTTCCTTATGCCTATCGAAGACGTGTTCACCATCACAGGCCGTGGCACAGTTGTAACGGGCCGAGTAGAGCGGGGCATGATCAAGTCAGGAGAAGAAGTGGAGATCGTGGGCATGAAGGCGGATACGACCAAGACAGTGGCCACATCCCTTGAGATGTTCAGGAAGATTCTTGACGAAGCCATTGCCGGCGACAACGTGGGCATTCTTCTTCGCGGCATAGACAAAGAGGATGTAGAGCGCGGCCAGGTATTGGCTAAGCCGGGTTCCATAACGCCTCACACGAAGTTCAAGGCAGAGGTATACGTACTGAAGAAAGAGGAAGGCGGCCGACACACCCCGTTCTTTGCGGGCTACAAGCCTCAGTTCTACTTCCGTACCACAGACGTAACAGGAGGCATCAAGCTTCCGGAAGGTGTAGAAATGGTTATGCCGGGAGACAACGCGACCTTTGAGGTTGACCTTATTGTACCTATCGCCATGGAAGCGGGACTTCGTTTCGCAGTCCGTGAAGGTGGTCACACAGTGGGTGCTGGCGTTGTCACCGAGATTCTTGGGTAAACTGGAAGAGGGGAAGTATTATGGCAGATATAGTGGGTCTGCAGTGCACTGAATGTAAGAGAAGAAACTACTCAACAACAGTCAATAAGAAAAAGCAGGCCAAAAAACTGGAACTCAGCAAATACTGCAAATGGTGCGATAAACACACCTTGCATAAAGAAACTAAGTAGTGTAAAATACTCACTGCTCGCAGGTCCGTAGCTCAATTGGCAGAGCACTGGTCTCCAAAACCGGGGGTTGCAGGTTCGAGTCCTGCCGGGCCTGCCATTTTTTTTTGCCTAAAGATAGGAGGCCGAGGTATGGATAAGATCCTCAGCTTCGTGCGTGAAGCAAAAGCCGAACTTAAAAAAGTGACATGGCCAGGAAAAAAACAAGTGTGGTACTCTACCCTTGTGGTAATTGCTTTTACACTTTTCGTTGCCGCATATCTTGGTATTGTTGACCTGGCTTTGACCGGTATCTTTACGAAGATCATTAGTTAGGCTTTGTTCTGCATGGATTATTTGATGGGGTTAAATAGATTGCGTGGGGAGGTGAGGGGGCCAAAAGAGACCCCCTTTGTGTGATGGAGAGTAGCAGCGAACGGCGCTGGTATATAGTACAGACATATGCAGGGTACGAAAATAGAGTGAAGGCGAATCTTGAACAGAGGATCGCCACTATGGGCATGGAAGAAGAGATATTTAGTGTTTTAGTGCCTGTGGAGGAACGTGTTTTTGTCAAAGATGGCAAAAGCAAAAAAGTCACCCGTAAGCTTTACCCAAGCTACGTGCTTGTAGAGATGAAGCTGAATGATCAGTCCTGGTATGTTGTGCGTCACACTCCCGGTGTAACAGGTTTTGTAGGGGCAGGAAATCATCCCATTCCTCTTTCCGAAAAAGAAATAAAAGAAATTATGAGCAAAATCGGCAAGGACCATGCGAAGCCCAAGATTGAGATGAATCTAAAACCTGGGGATATTGTTAAAGTTAAAAGCGGCCCCTTTGAAGGTCAGGTTGGTCCTGTTGTTGAAATCGTTCCAGAGAAGGGAAAGGTCAAGTTTACAATTACAGTTTTTGGCCGTGAAACTGTAGTGGAAACAGACTATACGGAGCTTGATAAGCTCTAGAGATAAATGAATCTAAAAGCGGGCACTCCTCTTCCTCATAGTGGGAGAGGGGAGTGCTTTGCCGTGATGAGAGGAGATAAGTAGTAATGGCAAAAAAAGTTATTGCGCAGATCAAGTTGCAGCTGCCCGCCGGAAAGGCTACTCCTGCGCCTCCTGTAGGACCAGCACTTGGTCAGCATGGCGTGAACATTATGGAATTTTGCAAGCAGTTTAACGCCAAAACATCAGATCAGGCGGGGATGATTATTCCTGCAGTATTGACAGTATATGCTGACCGGAGTTTCACCTTTATCCTTAAGACACCTCCAGCAAGTGTTCTCTTGAAAAAAGCTGCTGGTCTTGACAGGGCTTCAGGTGAGCCTAACAAGGTTAAGGTGGGTAAAGTAAGCCGTGAAAAGGTAAGAGAAATAGCAGAGCTTAAAAAAGAAGATTTGAATGCTAACGACGTGGAAGCAGCCATGCGCATGATTGAAGGTACGGCTCGTTCCATGGGTATTGATATCGTCGATTAATTTAGTAGAGCTCTCAGGGTTATTCAGTGGCAGGGTCTGCAAAGCCCGTTATGACCACAAGGAGGGAATTTGTCATGGCAAAGAAAAGTAAAAGATACAGTGAGATAGCGGCGAAGGTAGACAGCACAAAGCTTTATGGGCTTCGTGAAGCAGTAGACCTTTACAAGGAAGTTGCTACAGCGAAGTTCGATGAGAGTCTGGAAGTTCACATCCGTCTCGGCGTTGATCCCCGCCATGCGGACCAGCAAGTTCGTGGAACCATCGTACTTCCCCATGGTACGGGAATCACGAAGAGAGTTCTGGTCTTGGCCGTAGGGGAAAAGGTAAAAGAAGCAGAGGACGCAGGTGCGGACATCGTCGGCGGAGATGACCTGATTCAGAAAATAAGCACTGGCTGGCTCGATTTTGATGCGGTTATCGCGACCCCAGATATGATGAAGAGCGTAGGACGCCTTGGAAAGATCCTTGGTCCCCGAGGACTTATGCCAAGCGCAAAAGCGGGCACCGTCACCTTTGATGTGGCTGACGCTATAAAGGAAATCAAAGCGGGTCGTGTAGAATTCCGCGTTGATAAAACTGCTATCATTCACAACATGGTAGGAAAGAAAAGTTTTGAAGCTGAAAAACTTTTTGAAAATCTGAAGGTCCTTTATCGAGCGATTTTGAAAGCACGTCCAGCATCGGCAAAGGGAACCTACGTAAGAAGCTTTTACATTGCGCCAACAATGGGTGTAGGAATAAAGATAGATCCTGTTGCAGCTTCTAAAGAAGTAGCAGAAGCATAAAAAAACAAAATATGCTACAATAAGCACCTGACAAACCAGAGACAGTGGGCGCGTTTAACGCCTAATGAATTCATATCACCCACCGAGGTTTGGAGAAAGACCCATAGAGTAGCCGTATAAGCTGCTTTCTTTGTGTACTTATCTCCCGGCCTTGATGGTTGGGAGATTTTTTTTGGGAGGAGGTGAACTCATGCCTGCAAATGTAAAGTATGAGCGAGTTAATGAATTGAAAGAAATGCTTGATAAAAGTGAAGCTGTTTTTGTAGCTGAATATCGAGGGCTCACCGTAGCGAAAATTACAGAGCTCCGCGCTAAAGTACGTCAGGCTGGCGGCGAGATGAAAGTTGCTAAAAACACGCTGTTTAAAATAGCCCTTCAGGAAAAAGATATGCCTGTTCCTGAGGATATTATGGCAGGGCCGAATGTTTATACAGTTGTATATGATGATCCAGTTGCAGTGGCGAAGGTTTTTGCGGAATTTTCAAGAGATAAGTCTAATAAGGCCTTTGTTATGAAGGGTGGCATAATGGGTACCAGCATACTTGATGCGGCACAGGTTGGTGCTTTGGCGGATCTTCCTTCCAGGGAAGTTCTTATTGCTCAGGTGGTCAGTACCATTGCTGCTCCTCTGTCAGGACTGGTTACCGTGCTTTCCGGTTCCATCAGAGGGCTTGCCACATGCCTCTCTCAGATCAAGGAGAAAAAAGAGCAGGCTGCCTAGCAGCAGCATAACCCGAAAGATTTGGGAAAACCTAAACTTGACAAAAGTTTTAATTTAAGGAGGAACAATAGAAATGACTCACGAAGAAATTATCCAGGCTATTGAAGGTATGACAGTACTTGAGCTTTCTGAACTTGTGAAGGCTCTTGAGGACAAATTTGGGGTTTCTGCTTCCGCTCCTGCCATGGCTATGCCCATGATGATGCCCGGCGCAGGCGCAGCAGTTGCAGCTGAAGAAGAGAAGACAGAGTTTGACGTGGTTCTTAAGGGCCCCGGTTCCAACAAAATCGCAACCATTAAAGTTGTTCGCGAACTTACCGGACTTGGCCTGAAAGAAGCCAAAGAGCTTGTTGACAATGCTCCCAAACCTGTCAAAGAAGCAGTCAGCAAAGAAGAGGCCGACGAAATTAAGGCCAAACTTGAAGAAGCTGGAGCAGAAGTCGAAGTTAAGTAGCCTTGAGCCGCGTATAAACAACAAAGGGCTGTCCCAAAAAGGGCAGCCTTTTTTGTTCATGGGGGAGGGGTTTTTTTGGAGTTTAAAATACCGCAATCCTATAAGGCTGCCATAGCGGAGCAACGTAAATTAGCGCAAAACGTTTGTATAGAAGATGAAGAGATTCTTCTTAAGATAGTAGCCGGTGTAGATGTTGCTTACAGCAGAAGGGGAAAGGAAGCTTGGGCTATTGTAGGGATTGTAACAATGGAGTGGGAAACATTTCAGCCCATAGAGTTTGTTCATGCCATATGTCCCGTTTCATTTCCCTATTTAACCGGACTTCTTTCCTATCGCGAACTTCCTGTTCTCATTGAAGCATTAAATAAACTTCAATCTGCTCCAGACCTCTGGATGTTTGATGGGGCGGGTATAGCCCACCCTCGAAAAATAGGCTTAGCGTCTCACTTTGGAGTTCTTACAAACTCTGTTACTATTGGTGTAGCAAAAAGCCGCCTTGTTGGGGAGTATGAGGAGCCAGCAATTGAAAAAGGCAGTGTTTCCCCTCTTTATTTCAATAGCGAGCAAGTTGGAGTTGTATTGCGCTCAAGAAGAGCTGTAAAGCCCCTTTTTATAAGCCCGGGGCATAGGATTTCTATAGAGAAGGCTGCTCTGCTTGTTTTAAAAGCATGTGTTCGTTACAGGCTTCCAGAGCCAACGCGAGCAGCTCACTGCTATGTGACAGAAGTTCGTCGGAAGTTTGTTGAAAGAGGTGTAGAGGCATGATTATTGATACCCATGTTCATGTATATCCACCAGATGTGATAAGAGATTTTGAAAAGATATCTGAACGAGAGGGTTATTTTAAGTTACTTTGTCATGGCAAGATTCACAAGTGGGCCACCTATGAAGATGTAATAGAACAAATGGACAAGGATGGCATTGAGAAGTCGTGGATATTTGGTTTTGCCTTTAAGGACCTTGGGTTATGCAGACATTGTAACAATTATGTTATAGAGGCCGTAAAGAAGCATCCAAACCGCTTTCAGGGCCTCGCTGTAGTTCCTCCTCTGAGTCTGGGAGCTGATGAAGAAATAGCGCGCTGTGCGGAAGAGGGTCTTATTGGGGTGGGAGAACTTTTCCCCGGGGGGCAGGGTTTTGACATAGACGATGTTCGTCAGACATGGCGTTTGGTAGGAACGACACAAGAGGCGGGTATGGTTTTATTATTCCATACCGCAGAACCTGTAGGTCATGATTATCCTGGCAAGGGAAATGTGGGTCCCAGAGAAGGGGCTCAGTTTTGTATGAATCACCCGGAAGCGAAGGTTGTTTTTGCTCATTTTGGAGGAGGTTTATGGCTTTACGAGTTAATGCCCGAAATGAAACGTTACTTGAGAAATGCAAGATACGACACGGCAGCTTTACCGTGGTTATACACCCCCCACATTCTTCAGGCCATGAAGAGCGCTGACGTGCTAGAAAAATTGTTTTACGGGTCAGACTTCCCTATATTGTCTTTTGGAAGGTATGAAAGGGCTATAAAGGGTGTTCTTGAAATGGGAAAAGACATAAGCGATCTTCTTGGACATAATGTTGAAAAATTCCTTGTGCCAAGGGGTTGACGAGTGCAAGAATGGACGATATACTATCCTTCGCGTTGGTCGAGTGGCGAACGGGGCGGATAGTTCAGCGGAAGAACACTTGCCTTACACGCAAGGGGTCACAGGTTCGAACCCTGTTCCGCCCACCAATCAGCAATAAATCGTTTTTGTATTTTGATAGATTTATGGTGGGGTCGTAGCTCAGTCGGTTAGAGCGTCGGCCTGTCACGCCGAAGGTCGCGAGTTCGAGTCTCGTCGGCCCCGCCATTTTAATAGGGACAGGGCGGGATAGCTCAGTCGGTAGAGCAGCGGACTGAAAATCCGCGTGTCCCCAGTTCAATTCTGGGTCCCGCCACCATCTCGGTTAAGTTACGCGGAAGTAGCTCAGGGGTAGAGCACAACCTTGCCAAGGTTGGGGTCGCGGGTTCAAATCCCGTCTTCCGCTCCATTGAAAGTTCTATAATGGCGGCATAGCCAAGTGGTAAGGCAGAGGACTGCAAATCCTTTATCCCCGGTTCGAATCCGGGTGCCGCCTCCACTATGATAAAAAAGTTTAACGTTCCTCGGTAGCTCAATCGGCAGAGCGGGTGGCTGTTAACCACTAGGTTGCAGGTTCGAGTCCTGCCCGAGGAGCCAGTTTTAAAAGAGCCACTTCGGATATCCGAAGTGGCTCTTTTGTTACTATAGTTAATTCCTACCGATTCGCGGATTACGCCATAAGAGAACAGGGGAAGAAGTGTTTATGGTTAATTTCTCAGCTCTCTTATCTTATGTCCTTATTGCAAACTTTGTGCCAGGACTCAATGTTATTATGTCAATGTCAAATGCAAGTTGATATTGATTTAAGAAGAGCATCTTGTTAATGTAGGCATAGCCTTTGGTGTTTTATCGGGGTTGTTGCTTGTCTACTACGCAGTATTCCTGCCCCTCCAGCAGTAATAATCCATTCTTGCAGCAAGCTATTCCAATATCTCCTGAACCCTTCCGATGATGCCGCTTTCCAGGCGCACCTTTATGCCGTGGGGATGGGTGGGGCTTTTCGTCAGCAGGTCTTTGACTATTCCTTCTGTCAACTGTCCTGTTTTCTGGTGTTGCTTCTGTACGATGTTTACTCTAAGACCGACTTTTATGTCTTTGCGTATGGTTCCGGACATTTTAATTCCTCCTGTTGTTTATGATTTACTGAACTCACAGATTATGACATTTTTTGTTAAGAGGTCAAATTGCCAAGTTAACGGCGGTTTGATTTTATAAAAGAAAGCGGTAAATGAAGTTATTGTATAATCACAATAATCTCATATTTCGGCTCAGGAGGATCAAATGTTAACAAATCTTTTTCTTAAGATGCTTAACCGGGAAGCCTCTTCGCCTAAAAGAGGAGCCGTGCGAATCATTGAAAGCCTTCGTCTCTATGAAGGAGAGAAAATAGCTGATATAGGCTCCGGGGGAGGATTTTTTACCCTCGCCTTCGCGAAGAGGGTTGGTAAAAGAGGGGTTGTATATACTGTTGATACCAAGCTTGAGTATTTAGAGTTCGTAAAACGCCAGGCAGAAAAAACTGGGGTGGACAACGTTATAACCGTTCTGGTGGAAAACGATGATGTCCCTTTACCCGAGGGGGGCTTTAGACTTGATTTTCGCAAGGGATGTTTTTCATCATTTGCCTGATCCGGAGCATTATTTTCGCATTATTAAAAGGACGCTTAAACCTAATGGAATTGTTGCGATTATTGATCATGCGCCAGCGCGAGGCATTGGTTTTGTAAATTTATTTAAGCACTTCACTCCACTTGAGACCATTCAGAAAACCATGGAAATGGCCGGATACGAGCTTTCCGAGTCCTTTGATTTCCTCCTGCCTGAACAGACCTTTACTCTTTGGAGGCGGTACGATTTGATGCCCGAACCGAGTGAACAATGAACAAGAAAAAGAGCCAAGTTAGAAGATTGAGCTGGTTACGTTTCGTGGCCTCGGTGTTTAAAGGAATTATCTTTGTAGCGGCGTTAGTTGTAATAGCCCACGAATTGGAGGGCGTGCGCCTTCACGATGTATTTATACAATTGCGGCGGATAGGGCGCTGGCATTTGGTTGGGGCAGTTGTACTGACTGCCCTGAGCTATATACTGATGATCGGCTACGATGATCTTGGACTTCGTTATCTTGATCATCGGCTGGGGTTTATGCAGATAAGCTTCACTTCATTTCTTGGCTATGCATTCAACAACAATCTTGGCACCCTTCTAGGGGCCGGAACTGTGAGGGTTCGTATATATGGTGCTTGGGGACTCTCAAACAAACAAATTCTTTCACTTATCCTCTTTTCGAGCAGCTGTGTCTGGTTGGGGTTGGCGACACTTACCGGCTCCGTTCTCCTCATACACCCCATTCCCTCCAATGTTAATCTGCCGCTGTTTGTTGATTCTATCTCCCTTTGGGGGTTTGCTCTTATGGCACTGGTAGCGGGATACCTTGGGATGTGCCTATGGTGGAGAAAGATTATCCACATTTGGAGATGGTCGTTTCAATTGCCGTCGATCAGGTTGGCTGTGATACAAATACTTATCGGTTCGTTAGACTGGTTTTTGGTAGCGCTGGTTCTCTATGTATTGCTGATCTATATCACTGATGTACCGTTTATCACGTTTCTTGCGGTGTTTCTGCTGGCACAATTTGCTGGCATAGTCAGCAATGTTCCCGGCGGACTAGGTGTGTTTGAGACGGTACTGTTAGTGATGCTTAGTGCGCAGGTAGAGCATCAGGCTATACTTAGAGCCCTCGTTTTGTTCAGGGCAATCTACTACTTACTGCCGCTAGCCATCGCCGGGCTATCTTTGGGGGGATTAGAGTTGTTACGGCACCGTCGGTCATTGGGGATGGCCTATAGCGTATACCAGCGATTCGCAAGGCCAGTTGTGCCATTGGCGATGGCAGTGCTGGTGTTTGTCGCGGGGCTGTCAATGCTTTTCGCTGGAGTTTTGCCAACGAGTTACACGCGACTGCATCTTTTGCACGATTGGTTACCCCTTACGGCAATTGAAATTTCACACTTATTGGGCAGTGTGGTAGGGACGCTGCTGTTATTCCTTGCGATAGCACTCTATCGCAGGATTAATGTGGCCTATGGCCTAGGGATAACACTACTTGGTGCTGGAATGGTGCTATCTCTGCTGCGTGGGTTGCATTGGGAAGTTGCCCTGACGCAGGGTATAGTGCTGATGGCCTTGTTGCCCTGCAGAAGTTGCTTCTACAGGCGTGCGAGGCTGCTAGAGCCTCGCACCAGTTCTTCTTGGCTAGCGGCAGTAGGATTGGCAGTGGGAGCGTCGATTGCTCTCGGACTCTTTGCGTTTAGACATGTTCCCTATCGTAACGAATTATGGTGGCAAGTTTCGTTGACTGGCGATGTGCCGCGTTTTCTGCGTGCCGCTCTGGCTAGTGTATTGGTGGTACTGGCGTTTTCTGTCGTGTGGCTGTTGCGACCAACACGCATTGTGCCGTTGTGGCCGGGTAAGTACGAGCTGGATATAGCACAGCGTATTGCGGGTGGTTTCCCCCATACCTATGCACACCTGGCACTGTTGGGCGATAAGCAGTTGCTGTTCAATCCCCAGCGAAACGGTTTTATCATGTATGGTGTGCAGGGCGGAAGCTTAATTGCAATGGGTGATCCAGTGGCTGCCGATAGGCAACAGGAAGAACTAGCATGGCAGTTTCGAGAACTATGTGATCGATACGGTATGCGTTGTGTGTTTTACCAGGTTGATGGGGCTAATCTTCCTCTGTACGTGGACATGGGCTTGTTCCTTGTCAATCTTGGAGAAGAAGCACGTGTGCCTCTTAAAGATTTCTCTTTAGAAGGCAGTAAACGCAAATCGTTACGTCAAGATGTCAATCGAGCCGTTAAAGCTGGTTGCAGTTTTGAAGTAGTGCCCGCTGAACAAGTTGCTCTGCTTATTCCTTACCTTAAAACCATCTCTGATGCCTGGCTTACCCTTAAGCATGGACAAGAGAAGGGGTTTTCTCTTGGTTTCTTTAATGAAGACTACTTGTCACGGCTCTCGATCGCTGCAGTACGGCACGAAGGCAAAATCGTAGCCTTCGCTAATCTCTGGTTAGGTGGTGACGAAGAGCTTTCTCCCGATCTAATTCGTCATCTGCCCGATGCTCCGCCCGGCACAATGGACTTTCTTATCACGCAACTACTGCTTTGGGGTAAAGAAAAGCAATATCAGTGGTTCAATCTCGGAGGTGCGCCATTCTCCGGTTTAGAAGATCGTACCCTAGCGCCGCTATGGCATCGATTGGGAACACAGCTCTACCGTCATGGTGAGCATTTCTACAACTTTAAAGGACTCCGCCAATTCAAAGAAAAATTCGACCCTGTTTGGGAGCCAAAGTATCTGGCTACATCAGCAGGGTTGAGTCTACCAGCGGTGTTGGTAGATCTGACTCTGTTGATCGGCAAACATGCAGTCAGGAATAACGGCGGAATAAAGTTGCCGAAATAACTCGTTTTGCCGGTGCTACTTCTTTCGGACCAGATGGATAGTCAGCCGCCTATTTTCTTCATCCCTTTCGATTGTTACTTCGTCAGTCATGATGCCTACCAGGTGAAGCTCGGCATCGGTATCGCTTTCTCCCGACAGACTCCAATACATTTCTTCCAATTCGTAATTGCGAGGCTGACAAAGTAAATTTTTTAGCCGTTCGAGTCGCTCATCAGTGAGATGATTATATGTCCCTGAGATTTCGATACGAAAGGCATCGGGATCTTCCTGTATGACCAGGCTTATCTTGTTACATTTGAGAAAGGTAAGAAAATCGTTAATCAATTCTCCAGCCATTTTTGTCACTCGTATCCGCTCATGTTTCATCTATTATTCCCTCCTCTGGCAAAAGTTTCGATTAAAGGGAGCAGAAAAGCAGCAACTAAGCCTCCTGAAAAACCGTTATTATAAAGATTAAACCCCGAATGGAGCATTCCCACATTTAAGACAACAGATGAATGGACAAATCCGGCAATAAGGCCGTATTTCCATCCGAATTCACCACTTATTGGAGCAAGGGTGGTTCCAAAGAGGGCTGCAAGTTGTATTGAAGGTTCCGCAAGGCCCCAACGTTTTGTTATTGCTCCTAACATGATGCCAAGAATTACTGGGATTATGTTTCGCGGGTGCTTACCAAAAGCGCTAAAGCCAACAACAGTAAGAATCCCGCCGATGGTCGGGCCGTTGAGATCCCCGCCAATAAAAAGGATGTATGATGTGGTGATCACGCCCATAATGCCCATGTTGAAAAGGGTAGCTCCCCATCCTTCCAAAATGACGAAATCCGAAACGGCTCTTCCACTATACCCCATAATCCACTTAAATTTGTTCCAACGCGGTAGAAAAAGGGAGAAAAGCACAAGAGCTGCGAAAGATATGTAAAGAAAAATCGCTAAAAGCAGGTTGTTGCCTGTGGTCCATATCATTCGAGATTCTACAAGAAGTCCGAAAGACTTCAAGAGAGAAACGTATACGGTGCCAATGGTTCCAGTTACAAAACCTACGTTATAGAGGCTATATCCCTGATGGAAACGAAGAAATGCCGTAGATAGGGGGGGAAGTATCATGCCAATAGAGAGACCAACGAGAATGCCCGCAAAGAGGTTGAAAGGCCCAAAGGGGAGGAGATTTCCAAAGAGCATCAAGCTGACGAGGGGGGAAAGGGCTGTCCCAAAAAGCGCTATATAAATGTACCTTGAGAAAGGCTCTTTTCTATATTTGGCAAAAAGATAGACGCCAGCAAGAATGGGCCAGACATTTAATATGTTTTTCCCGAAGAGGGCAAATCCGGCAACAGTGAGGAGAGCAGAAATAGAAATGCCCGTTATCTGGGTGCCAGATAAAAAGAGTATCCCTGTCATTGATAAGGTCAATAAGCCGCTATTGAAGAAAGCGGCGCCCAGGCCGCCAACGCCAACATAATCACTAATGAGGTAATCAGGGTCTAAAATAATAGACCAAAGGCCGCTAAAAATCTCTCTAGGAGAAGATATGATAAAAGGAAAAATGATGAATAGAAAACAGAAAGCGCAAAGTCCAATATAAGGACCATACCTCATTTGCATTAGGGGTTGTTTTTTCTTTGCGAACTTAAACAATGTTTTTTCCTCCTGTCTCTAGAGGGTTGTGTATATGGTGAGCCATATTTTTTAATATCTGAAGCTCTTCCGGAGAAATTTCTTTTGATATGTAGCCACAATAAGCGGTGTTGTTTTGAAGAAGAGGTTCAGTTGTTAACTGGGGGTGCTTTTGAGCGCTTGCCTCAAACATCATAGTACCGGGGATAGGGGAGTATTCTGCCGTTTTTGCTACAGCGCCAAGGGAATGAACAAATTCAATGGCATTTTTTACACTTTCGAAGCGCTGCCCAGGCAGGCCAATGAGAATATATGTTTCAATGTCTTCTTGGGAATATCCTGCCCTTAGAAGATGGGTTACAGCTTTGACGTATTGGTGTTCTGAAACTTTTTCTGAACTTGCTTTTTGTATGATGGGGTCAGTGCTTTCCAGGCTCAGTCGTATTGTTTTAAAACCAGTATCAAATAAAACCCTGGCACATTTCTCATCAATTTCTCTAACATGTAATCCGTTAGGCGTGTGAAAACGAAGGTGTGAAAAAGATTTCCGCAATCTTCCACACAGCGGATAAAAATGGAATTCTTTATTGATAAGAAGCGCATCGTCATAAAAGGCCATATCACGAACAGTAGGAATCCTTTCCTGAAAAGATATTTCGTGTATAATCTCTTCTACCTCTCTTTGTCGGAAGCAGGGCCAAAGCAGTTTGGAAGCGCAATATTGACAGTGTAAAGGGCATCCCCAGGAAGTCATAATGACTCCATATTCTGGCTGGTTGTATAAATCTAGAGCAGGATAGGGGCTTTCCAGACAGAGGGGGGCGGTTTGAACTCCATTGGCTCCGATGGTTCGGGCATGCTCCGGGCAGAGCTGGGCATAAAAGCCTCCTAGCAGCACGGGAGTGTGTGGAAATATTCTTTTGACACGGTCAAGGCACCACTGGATTCCGGGATACCAGTAGGTCATCCCCGAAGTAAGCAGAATAACATCAGGTGTGGGAGTTTTTTTAAGCCTTTCCAGGAAATCTTCTTCTTCCATTCCAAAGTGGTAATATTTTCTGGGGATATGACTATAGCAAGCCGGTTTTTCAACCTTGCGTCGCAAAGGCTTGTAACGGCCAAAGGTCTTTGGCGTTTCTCGTCCTTCATAGATGCAATCGATAAGATAGACAGAGTTTTTTTGTTCTCGGAGGGTTTCTAAAATGTACAAAAGACCTAATGGCTTAGCCCAAAAATCGAAATAGGCGAAGTCAAAAACAGGAGGGTTAATCCCTAGAATAGTTTTGTTATGAAGACTTTTTAAGTACAGACTGTAATCACTCATTTCAAGCACAGTATAGCAGATTTGTTAAAGAGTCGAGAGAATAGTCTGGCCAGGGAGTGAAAAGATATGGGAAAAACAGAATTTGAAAAGGGGTTTTTGGCAGCGCTCGCGGCTTTTGGCGCGTGGGGGTTGCTTCCTGCCTACTGGAAACAGCTGGATAACTTACAGCCCCTCCAGATTCTATGTCACAGGATCGTTTGGTCTTTGTTATTTGTCGCCATGGTTTTGACTGTTCAACGTCGCTGGGGAAGCGTCGTTAAAGCCATAAAAACACGAAAGACACTGGGGCTCCTGTTGTTGAGTGGCCTTGCCATAGGGGTGAACTGGTTTATTTATATCTGGGCAGTCAATTCGGGGAAGGTGATCGAAACAAGTCTGGGTTATTTTATCAACCCCCTTGTAAGCGTGTTGTTTGCTGTTCTTTTTCTACGGGAGAAGCTGAGCACTTTACAGTGGAGTGCTATTGTTCTCGCTGGTCTAGCTATCTTGTATCAGGTTATTTTAGTAGGCAGGGTCCCCTTTGCGGCCCTTAGCATTGCCGTGTCTTTCGCCTTATATGCCCTTATCCGAAAAGTGGCCGAGGTAGAGTCTTTTCCCGGACTTTTCATAGAAACCCTTCTTTTGGTTTTTCCCGCGTTATTCTATCTTTTTGTTGGACTTCCGGAAGAACCGTTCCTGGCAGGGGAAACGGCACAGCAGAAGATATGGCTATTAAGTAGCGGAATTGTAACATCACTGCCTCTGATATGTTTTGCATATGGAGCGAGGCGGCTTCCATTAAGTATGTTGGGTATTATGGAGTATTTGGCTCCCACATTGTCATTTCTGCTGGGCTTCTTTGTTTATAAAGAGCCGTTTGATCGAGTACAGTTGCTTACTTTTGTTTGTGTATGGGTGGCGCTTGCTCTCTTTACGGGAGAGAAATTGTTACGTTGGCGCAGAATGCAGCATCCTGACAAAGATTTGGTGTAAAATAATAGAAATCGAAACAATTTTCACTCGTGGGAGTGAAATAAGAAAAAGGTTCTGAAGAGGTGAGGATTATGAAAAGACCTTTGTTAATATTGGCGATATGTATGGCTATTTTTGCGGCATTAGGCGTAAGTGCTGCGGACGCAAGCGATTTCTCTCTTTTTGAGATTCGAGAGATAGCAGTAAAGGGGTCCAAGCTTCATATTAGAGGAGATGCGGACCTCCCGGAAGGTGCGATGCTGAATATAGCTCTTCACTTTCCAGGGTTTGATGGAAAACCAGGGAATAAAAAAGACATTAAGGTACATGTAAACAAGAACCATTTTTTTATACAGGTCCGTTTGCCAAAAGATAGAAAGGATTGTCCCTGGATTGGAATTTTGCGGGCAATCTTCAGGCCATCTTTACAGGAAGAGAAAATAAAAAAACAAGTTGGACCCAAAGGGGAACATTTAAAAGGCATCAAGGTTCGCTTTGAAAATGGGGAAAACATTTTTTTTGACGAAAGAGATTTCTCCTTAGAACTTTAGATATCTTCATGTGGCAGGCCTTTAATAGAGGAGGGCCTGCTTTTTTTAATGAAAAGGTGAAGCAGTTTCGCGCTTCCTCCCTGAAGAGGCAGCTTGCTGAGCTCTTTTGGCATCACCCATTTGAAAGGGGTTTCAACGTGAACAAGAGACGGCAGGGATGCCACATAGCCATTGAGATCAATCTGAGTGTTCATAATAGAGTGGCGAACCCTTCCGAGGCTCCGGAGTGTAAAAGAAGCTGTTCCCAGTACTTTGTCTATTTCTTTCATAAGTACTTCCTCTGCAGCTAGATCATCATGTTCAAAACCCCATGGGAATTCCCATAGGCCACCCCAGGAACCGTCTGTTTCCCTTTGTCTCAATAATATAAATTTATCGCAATAGAAAATCCCTGCCACAGCCTTCTTTTTTTGAATTCCAGCTTTTTTATTTGTAATAGGTCGATTATTTTGTTCCCCTTCTTGGAAAGCCTGGCAGAATTTCTGCAAGGGGCAAAGAGGACATCGCGGCGACCGTGGAATGCATACAAGAGCGCCTAGTTCCATTACGGACTGGTTGAAGTCCCGAGCATTTTCAGAAGGGAGTGTGGATAATACATAATTGTTTAGAAGATCCAGCCCCATCCCACTTATAACCGGCATATCTATATTGAAAAGTCGAGCGAAAACCCTTCGTACATTTCCGTCTACAGCTGGAAAGGGCAGATTATAGGCAATGCTCAGAATAGCTCCTGCGGTATATGCGCCAATGCCTGGCAGTTTTCGTAGCACGGCTTCATCTGGAGGAACTGTAGAATACCCCATATGCACAAGCTGTTTTGCGGCTTTTAGAATATTTCTGGCTCGAGAATAATATCCTAACCCCTCCCACAACTTTAAAATTTCTTCCTCTGATGCTTCAGTGAGTTCTGCAAGGTTCGGAAACCGTTCCATCCAGTGGTTGAAGAAGGGTATCACTCTATCTATTTGAGTCTGCTGCAACATTATCTCTGAAATCCAAACCTCATAGGGATTGTAGGAATGGCGCCATGGAAGGTTTCGCTTGTGGCAGTAGAACCATTCAAGCAATATTTTTGAGATCATACCCCATACCTCGTCCAAAAGATGCCAGGTGTTTTGTTAAATAGTCTATAATAATCGATGAGGAAGCAGCCTTTTTTGCTGGCTGCTCTCTTCTTTCTCTGAAAAGGATGGATAGCGGTTTCTTGTACATAGATAGTCTCCTCGAGAATATAGTACCTTTCTTTCATAGGTATTATATAGCTTCAAGTATGGCAGGGGGTGCAATATGGATTTGGAAAAATGGCAAGACTTTGCGTGGCTAATGGTAAAAACCCAAATAGAGAGCAGAGGGGTGGAGGATGAAAGAGTTCTTCAGGCTATGAAGAAGGTTCCAAGGCATCTTTTTGTTGCCGAAGAGTATCAGTCCCTTGCCTATGTTGACGCACCTCTTCCAATTGGGGAAAGTCAGACTATTTCACAGCCTTACATGGTGGCATTAATGACAGAGCTTCTTCAGGTTTCTCCAGGTATGAAGATTCTCGAAATAGGAACAGGATCCGGTTACCAGGCTGCAGTTTTAGCTGAGATTGGAGCAAAAGTTTTCTCAATAGAACGCATTTCATCTCTTGCAAAAAAGGCGAGAAATGTGTTAAGTAAAGCTGGTTATGAAGTAGTTGTTGTTACTGCTGACGGCAGGGAGGGGTATGCCCAGGAAGCTCCCTATAATGGAATTATTGTAACAGCGGCGGCAGATAGAGTAGAAGAGGCATGGAGGGATCAACTTTCAATAGGAGGGCGTCTTGTAGTGCCATTGAGTGTGGATGTTGGGTTACAGCGTTTGGTAGTTTTGTTAAAAAAGAAAAATCAATGGATCGATACGTGGCATGATTATTGCCGTTTTGTGCCGGTTATGCCAGGAACAAGAACAGAGAAAAGGGAAGGAGCCGATGGGTGATGGACATACGAATTCGAACAGGAGAAATTGAAATCAACGCTGCCTTAAATAATTCTGTGACTGCTTCTCGTATCTTAAAAATATTACCTATAAAAAGTAGGGCAAACACGTGGGGAGAAGAAATTTATTTCATGATCCCCCTTATTGCAGACTTAGAGGATGGAAAAGAGGTAGTAGAAGCCGGGGACATCGCTTTTTGGCCTACTGGAAGTGCATTCTGCATTTTTTTTGGTCCAACTCCTGCCAGTAAAGGGGACGAAATCAGGCCAGCCAGCGCAGTGACAGTTGTGGGAAAGATCAAAGGAAACCTGGAAATTTTAAAAACAGTGAAGAATGGGGACCCTATTATTATTGAGCGAGCCTGATAAAAGAATGGATAAAGAGGGGCGGCATTTTTTAGCCGCCCCTCTTTATCTTTAATTTTTCTTTAAAAACTATACTTCCATGTGATGTAAATACTTCGTTCAGGGCCGTAATATTCCCAGCCAGCGGAATCGTACATAAATTCTTCATCGAAGAGATTGTAGCAGCTTAGGCGAAGGGTATGATCTCCAGAGCGCCACTCCGCAAAAACATCGGTCTGGAAATAATCATCGCCGGAGGGGTAGCCGTTGCGGTTAGCCAGATAAGAGAAATCGACCCCGGCAGTCCATGGACCAGAATGATATTCAGCAGAAGTTTTTAAAAGCCATTCGGGGAACCCGTAGCTGTTAACCCATTCGTCATTTGATTTTTCCTGAGCCTTCATCCAGGTGCCGCTAAGGCTCAGAGTCCACTTCGACGTGATGTCCCATCTCCTTAAGGCTTCCAATCCATAGGATTTGAACTGATCAACGTTTTCGTAGGTGCTGTTTCGCCAAATAATCTTGTCTTCCATGTCGGAGTAAAAAAGTCCAAGGTTCCAGCTGCCGGAGTGGTCAGCCCCTTTTATGCCGAGGTCATAGCTCCAACCCTTTTCTGGCTTGAGGTTTGGATTTCCAACAGTTCCCCACGGCCCTTTGGCGTAGAGTTCGTAAATGCTTGGCATGGCGAAGAAACGTCCCGCAGACAGATACCATGTGCTTCCATTGTCCAGAGGGTACTGAAGGGTCAATTTAGGCATGAGCTCATTGTGGTTTTCCGCATCATCCTGGCGCCAGATTTCGTATCTTAGCCCAAGGGTTCCTATAAAATCGCCGATGGGGCGGGAAAACTCTGCGAAGGGAGCGTAATTTGTTCGGTTCTGTTCCACTTCCGGATCAAAAGAGGAACCACGGAATGTTGATTCTTCTCTTCTAAAAAACAGTCCCCATGAAGCCAAAGTTTCTCCCCATTGTTTCTGTTTTGCGAATTCTGTGGTGAAAGCCCGATCCTTATAGTAATTATCAGGATTTTGCAAAATATAATATCGCTGGTCATCGTATCCCATAAGAATGTAGTAATTGCTGCCGGCATAGCGGAGGGCGTATCTTTGATATTGCCCCTTTTCACTATTTATATCCACGGGTGTAAACCAGCCGGGAGTTTCATATTCATTTTTATATTCTCCGATTTCACTTTTTAAAAACCAGTTTTTCCCGCTAAAAGTGAAACCGTAAGCGTCCTCTCGATACTTAAGAGCATAAAAATCTTCCATGGAGAACGTATCTTTTAAAAGACGGTGTCTGCCTTCTTCTTTTCGAGAGTACCAGAGTCCCGCATTTAGACCGTTATCAGCGGCATTTCCTTGAATAGCATAGCGTCGCCAGTCATTAGGGCCGATTTCTCCTTCCAAAAAGCCGCCCTGAGCGCCTTTCTTGGTAATGATGTTAATAACGCCTCCCGCAGCCATAGAACCGTAAACAGCAGAACCCGCACCTTTTACAACGTGTATCTCCTCGATATTGCTGATCGGAAAGCTTCTGAAATCAACGGTTGCAGCTCCAGCGCCATGAGAGGATCTGTAATAAGGGATACCGTCAACGAGAACCAGTATTTCCGTTAAAAAACCACGGATTGTAACCTGAGAAGCGTTTGAAAAGCCAGATTTTTGCTTTACAAACATTCCTGGTACATGCTTTTCAAGAACAGTTGCCAGATCCTTTGAGCCGCTTTGATCTATCTGGCCGCGGGTAATAACGTAGGTTGGCGCGGGCACTTCTTCCAGACTTGTAGCCAAACGGCTTCCCGTTACTAGTTCCTCAGGAACCTCGTAGACTTTTTCTGTCCCTGTTGCGCTTGTTGCAAAAAATGCTAGCAACAAAACCATAGACAACATGATGAGTCTCTTTTTCTGAATCACTGTAGTCCCTCCTAAATGAAATAAAAAATAAGTGGCGAGGAAAGGATTGATACGACAACCTTTCCTCGCCACACAGAAGGGCAAAAAGAAGAGTTATCATATCACGCCCTCGCATGATAATGAACCACCAAGCTTTCCGATCGGTCTCCTGACTCCAGTTCATCCTCCCTCGCGCCTTCCCGGAAATTCCAGTGGCTTTGCGAGTTCGTCGCTGTTACAGTGGCGGGGCCGTTCTGGCTTTGCACCAGATTCCCTATACCGGAAAACAGACTTTCTTATTTGATTTTATCAGATATCATAGCCATAATTGATTGCTAGTCAAGTGTTTTTTGATTTACAGCCGATGTAAACCGTATAGTAAAATCTTTTTTGAAGGCCCTGAGTGTGAGGATAAATATGATAAAAAGAATTTCTCTCTTATTTTTATTTTTTTTCGTCATTACCCCTTCTGTGTGGGGATCTCCCCATCCCTTTCCAGAAGTTTCTTTGCAATATGCCCATGGCTTCAGAGTAGAGTGCGGAAATGGTTATTATGTGGTTACAGTAGACAGACCGTGCTCAGATGCCGCGGATTCCCAGTCCTATCTATTGTTGTCAAAGGGAGGATCTGTGCCTGAAGCCCATAAGGATTTGCCGGTCATATATATACCAGTCAAGCGGATTATTACGACTTCCATGACGATGCTTCCTTTTATAGAAAGACTTACGGATAAGAGTTCTCTCGTTGGTGTGGGGGGGAAGCGCTATGTTTATTCCGAGGACATCAGAAACTTGAACCTCCTCGATGTGGCATCAGATGCCGGATCAGGGCTTCGTATCGACGTTGAGAAGATTCTTTCCCTCCAGCCGGATGTAGTGTTTGTCTATACCTACACTGCAACGGAAAAAGAAGCAGCAGAAAGATTGGCCGCGCTAGGAGTTCCTATTGTCATTGCCTCTGATTATCTGGAAGAAACGCCCCTTGGCATGGCAGAGTGGATCAAGTTCGTTGCGCTTTTTCTAGGAGAAGAAAAAAAAGCTGAGATTTTTTTTAGAGGAGTATCAGAGCGATATAATTGCCTGAAAGAGCTTGCAAATAAGGCAGAGGCCCGCCCCACTGTTATGGTTAACGCAGCTATAGGCGGTATGTGGTATGTTTCAGGGGGGCGAAGCTGGCCTGCCCTTCTCATCCGAGATGCTGGCGGTGAATATTTGTGGTCGGAAGTGGATCTTCCCGGGAGTATCCCCATAGATTTTGAAAAGGTGCTGGAACGGGCGCTGAATAGCGATTTTTGGATTAACCCCACGACCTGGCGGAACCTTGACGAGGGGAGGGGGCAGGATTCCCGTTATACAGCATTTCGCCCTTTTCGAGAGAAAAAAGTTTACAATAATAATGCCAGGATTAATGGGGCAGGAGCTAACGACTATTACCAACAGGGCGTCATGCGTCCTGATCTGATACTTGCAGATCTTATCTCTATTTTCCATCCAACCCTGCTTCCAAATCATGAGCTTTATTTCTATCGTCTCTTAGAGGAGGGAACAGGCAAATGAGACGCTATCCTTTCATTTTTTTTATAGCAGTGTCTTTTCTGGGAATTTTTTTTGCTGCTTTGTCCCTTTCTTTAGGGTCGGTTTCTATCCCTTTTTACGAGCTATGGAATGTGATCTTTAACCATGGTGGTATAGAAAATGGGTGGAGGATTATTGTTCTTGAATTACGTCTGCCCCGTATTCTTACTTCCCTGGCAGCAGGCAGCGCATTATCTGTAGCCGGGTTGGGAATGCAGACCCTTTTTCAGAATCCCCTTGCTGGCCCATTTGTCCTTGGCATCAACGCGGGAGCCAGTTTAGGCGTAGCATTAGCGACCCTCCTTACCGGGGCTTTAGCAAGCTTAGGCCTAGCGGCATCTTCATGGCTTGGAAGTTCTCTTGTCCTTTTCGTAATGATAGGTATTGCAGGACGGCTCAAAAATAACATAACACTTTTAATATTAGGTCTTATGTTCGGGTACGGTGTTAGCGCCCTTGTGAGCGTTTTGATTCATTTTAGCTCCCCTGAACAAATACAACAGTTTGTTTTATGGAGTTTCGGTAGTTTTTCTTCCGTAACATGGCAACAGCTCTCTCTTTTCGTGCCAGTTTCTTTGTCAGGTGTAATGGCGATGTTTTTTCTCGCCAAACCGTTGAATGCCCTTTTGCTAGGGGAATCTTATGCTTCAACTATGGGAGTATCTGTACGCCATATACGCCTGGCATTGGTTTTTGTTACAGCCATTCTTGCTGGAACCGTAACTGCCTTCTGCGGTCCCATTGCTTTTCTTGGAATGGCAGTTCCCCATTTATGCAGACACTTCTTGAAAAGCGGGGATCATCGTCTTCTTATTCCTGCCAGTGCTCTAAGTGGGGGAGTCCTCGCCCTTGCCGCAGATTTTTTTGCCCATTTGCCTGGAAGTGCTCTTGTATTGCCTCTTAATGCCGTTACGTCCCTTGTGGGGGCTCCTGTTGTTGTCTGGGTTATACTTCGAAGCCCATATGGAGCAAAAGTATCATGAGTTTGAAGCGGCCCCTACTCGCAACCCAAGACCTCTCTATAGGGTATGGTCCGAAAAAAGGAACAACTCTTGTCGCTGGTCCTATCGCAACATCCCTTTATGAAGGAGAGTTGGTTTGTCTTATTGGTCCCAACGGTGTTGGTAAAACAACATTGCTGAAAACCCTGGCAGGAACCCAAAACCCTTTAGGTGGGGAAATAAGGGTTTTGGAATCTTCTCTGGCAGAACTTTCTCATAAGAAGCGGGCACAATTGCTGAGTTTCGTCATATCTGGCCGGCCCGCGATCCAGGGTTTCTCTGTCTTTGAATTAGTCGCCCTTGGACGGCACCCCTATACAAACTGGAAGGGAGAACTTGAAGACAGGGATATAAAAGCAGTGGAGAAGGCTCTTGTAGAGGTGAATGCCTGGCATTTGTCAGGGCGCGATTTTGCAAAGCTGAGCGATGGAGAAAGTCAACGTGTCCTTATAGCGAGGGCCCTTGCCCAGGATACCCCTATTTTGCTCCTTGACGAGCCTACGGCATTTCTTGATTTGCCCCGAAAAGTGGAACTTCTTTCTCTTTTGAGGCAGTATGCCTGGAAGATGAACAAAGGAGTTCTTATGTCGGTGCACGACATAGATTTAGCCTTGCGTTTTGCTGATCGCATCTGGGTCATGTCCCCCAGTCATTCTTTTACTGTTGGGATTCCGGAGGATCTGGTGCTGTCCGGCGTTATAGAGGAAGTATTCTCATCAGAAACCATCAGATTTGACAAAGAAAAAGGCGGATGGAAGTTAAAGGAAACGCCAGGTATGGGTATATGGATCGAGGGAGATCCTGTTGCGGTCATATGGACAGGCAGGGCTCTGGAAAGAAAGGGGTATAAACTCCTTTCAGAATTAGAAAGAAGTATTCAATCATGGCATGCCTCTATAAAAGTAACCGTAGACCCTGACCCTTTGTGGGTTCTTTCCTTTCCCAGTGGGCAAGTAGCTCATGCAGCTTCTCTAGAGGAAGCTCTCGCCCTTCTTTCGTATTATCTTTAGTTTTCAATCTTTTAAGGAAAAAATAACAGGGATGCGAACTTTTCCTGTGAAATCTTCAGAGAAAAGCCACGTCTTAAGGGCGCGATAGGCAGCTTTATCTAAACGGTCATAACCGCAGCTTTGTTCCGTTTCTATTGTTATAACCTTTCCTTTCTCTACAATAGCTATAAATATGCCCTTTCCCTCTTCCCCCTTCCGCCGGCTTAATAGGGGATAGAGCGGCTTTTCCCTCTTCTTTATAGAAAGAGATGCCACGTCAACTGGTTCGATGGCGAGATTGCTTTCCTGATGCTGAGGAAGGGGCGCTCTACTTTTATTCATACTCATTTTTTTCGCTGTTGAACCTTGAGTTTCGTTGGCAGCGGCATTAAGCACATTTGCTGATTTTTGTTTTACAGGCGTCTGGCGCTGAGTAGTAGTTTTTTTCTGAGAAACATCTTTTTTTTCTGAGAGTTCTGACGGTTTTGTTTTTGCTTTAGGAATAGATTTTGCTGGTTTTTCTTCCTTTATTTTTGTTTCTGTTTTTTGAGTCGGCTTTGTTTCTTCTTTGTAGTTTTCCCTGGGTGTATCGTAAAGACTGCTATTGTCTTTAGGTCTTTCGGACTTTGGAAAGGGGACACTTACCAGCCTAAGGGTCATTGTCTTTTGAGGAGGGGCAAAGGGCGCAGTTGCCCCTGTGGCGAGCACTGAGAGGCCTATCAATAAGCATATATGAAGAAAAAAACTGCAAATAAAGGGGAGCATGAAACGCTTCAATTATTACTCCTCCTGTAGCATAAGGGCTATTTGTATGAGCCCTTTTTCATGGAGGCGGCTTAAAAAGGCGGCAACAGTTCCATAAGGGACCTCACGGTCAGCAGCCAATAGAATGGTCCTGTTGTTTTTTTCTGCCTCTATAGCTCGAAGAGCAAGTTTCTCTTCAGATATGGGCTCATTCTCCCAGAGAAGGGTGCCATCGATTTTAAGGGTAATATAGATGTCCTGATCTGATTCTAGAGCATCCGCCTTGCCTTGCGGAAGTTGAACCTGCAGCTGGCTTTGGCCAAAAGTAGTCGTCAGCACGAAAAAGATGATAAGGATAAATAGAATGTCAACAAGAGGTGTTATGTCAATCTCTGGGAGTTTGCTTCGCGTGGGACGGGAGGCCATTATTATTTGTCCTTTCCGTGAGGAGCTTTCGTTCCTGCCGTAAGCTTTTCCCTTATTAAAAAATCAGCCCCCCGGTAGAGGGTTTCCTCCTGATCATCGATCTTGGCATTTAGATATGTATAAGCCAATACTGTTGGTACGGCAATGCTCAGTCCCGCAACGGTCGTTAAAAGGGCCTGCCATATTCCTCCGGAAAGGGCGATCATGGGGGATTGGCTTGCCTGAGGAAGGCCGCGAAAGATTTCTACCATGCCTAGTACCGTTCCCAACAGCCCCAGGAGGGGAGCCACTCGGGAAATAGTGCCCAGGAGAGTAAGCCCCTTTATCCATCGGAAGAGCTCTCTTCGAATCTGTTGTTCGAGAAGAAGTTTGAATGCTTCTGTATCAACTTGCCAGTGAGCTACAGCAGCAATAAAAAGACGGTGAAGAGAAGAATCTCCAGACTTTGCTATTTGAGTTGCTTTCTCAGCGTCATTTTCATAAAGGGCCTCGCTAAGCGCCAGTTCAAGCTTTTCTGGATCAGTTGAAGACCGTCGAAAAAACAGTACTCGCTCAATAAAGACTCCCAAAGCGATTATAGAAAGAACGAATATAACCCACATTATAGGGCCGCCTGCCCTCATTATTCCCATAAGCAGTTCACCTCATTACTCAAAAGTTTACTCTGCAAGTATGATAAATCTTTAGGGGAATGTCAAAGAAAGCTTTTTAGATGTTGACTCAGAAGAACCCATGATTTAAAATTCGATACAATTTCCTTTTTGCGGCTAAGTACGCAGTATACAAGGACTTTTATTATGAATACGTTTTATTATGGCGCTTTGCCTGACATCATCATTTCAAGGGAGTGGTAAAAGTGGAAAAATCAACATCGCCCAGAGAAGGTTTTTCGTCTGGGCTGGCTGTTTTTTTAGCCGCACTGGGTTCTGCAGTTGGATTGGGTAATATCTGGAAATTCCCCTATTTAACAGGTGCTAACGGTGGTGGAGCTTTTTTATTTGTTTATTTCATTTGTGTCCTTTTCGTAGGAATTCCAGTTTTGCTCTGTGAGTGGTATGTAGGACGCTATACTCGCCGCAACGCAGTTGGAGCTTTTGAAAGCCTTAAGCCTGGTTCTGCCTGGAAAGGAATTGGAGTAATGGGAGTTTTGGCGTCATACTTGATTATGTTTTTCTATACGTGCGTGGCTGGATGGGTCTATTTTTACTGTTTCAAGGCTTTTACCGGATCTTTCGCATCAGTGACGGCCAATACGGTAGAAGAACTCTTTGGGCAGGTTATAGGCGTAGGGACTGCCGGTAAATCATTCTTTTCAAAAGATGTTCTTTCTCCCATTTTTTGGCAGGTGATAGTTCTTTGTGTTGTGGGGACAGGAATCTCTATGGGGGTCAGGTCTGGTATAGAAAGAATTACAAAAACCCTCATGCCATTGCTTTTTATGCTCATTATTATTTGTGATATTCGTGCTCTTACGTTGCCAGGAGCAGGGGAAGGCATTCGATTTCTGTTTCATATAGACTTCTCTCAGATTACACCTGCAGTTGTATTGAGTGCTTTGGGGCTGGCTTTCTTTAAGCTTTCGCTGGCTATGGGAGTTATGATTACCTATGGTTCTTATTTCACAGAAGATGTCCATCTGTTTAAGACCGCTGGCAAGATCGCCTTTTCTGATACCCTTGTCTCTATGTTGGCGGGAATAGCCATATTTCCCACCGTTTTTTCTTTTGGGATGGAGCCTTCCGCGGGGCCAGGGCTGCTTTTCATGACTATTCCTCTTGTTTTTTCCAAAATGCCACTGGGCGCTTTTTTACTTGCAGCCTTTTTCCTTCTGACTTCTTTTGCCGCAACAACGGCATTACTCTCCCTTATGGAAGTTCCCGTGGCTTTCTGGACCGAGGAGTTTAACATTTCGAGGAAAAAAGCAACGTTTCTTAATTGCCTCTTTATCGGCCTAGTTGGTGTCACAGCCGCCTTATCTGTGGATAGCTCAAGCTTGCTTGGTGGATATAAGCTATGGGGACGGGGCTTCTTCGATTTCTTTGACCATCTGTCTTCAAACATTATTATGCCTTTGGGCGGTCTACTCATCGCTATTTTTGTGGGATATTTTGCTAAAAAAGATGACGTTGCTTGTGAATTATCCAATCATGGAAGCCTTCAAAATGATACGTACGTTTCTTTTTTCAATTTCGTAATTCGTTATGTTTCACCAGCTCTTCTTGTAATTATTTTCCTAAACACTATCGGCGTTATTTCCTTTTAGTCAATAATGTAACAGCCCCCGCAGTAAAACGGGGGCTGTTGTTTTTTATGCCTTATCAAGTAGTTTTTTTAAAAAAGGCGGAAGGACAAATGCTGCCTTGTGTATTTCTGTAGTGTAATATTTTGTCCCTTCCGGAGCTGGGCAACGAGGAACAGAAGGATCCAGTTTTTTTGAGCCGATTGTATAGGTCCATATTCCCGTTGGATAAGTTGGCATAGCTCCCCAGCAGAGGGAAGTGATGGGGTAGACTTTTTTTATCTCCTGAAAAGCTCCCACAACGACATTGGAGTCAGAGAAAGGAGATTCTGTCTGGGCCAACATCATGCCGTCCTCTTTCAATGCTCTTTTTACATCGCTGTAAAAATCAGCTTCAAATAGCCCTGCCGCAAAATCCACAGGGTCAGTGCTATCTATAATAGCTACATCAAATTCATTTGATACAGAGCTTATATAGGCCAGAGCATCCATGGATTGAACATCAGCCCTGGGATCGTCCATAGCGCAGCTTATAGTGGGGAGGTATTTTTTAGAAGCATTAATTACCTCTTTGTCAATATCAATCAAAGTAGCTTTTTCTACCTCTTTATGTCGTAGTACTTCACGAAGCACACCGCCATCGCCGCCGCCAACAATAAGAACTCGCTTAGGGCTGGGATGAGCACAGAGAACAATATGGGCCATCATTTCTGAGTAGCAGAATTCGTCTCTTTCGGCTATCTGAATGGCGCCATCAAGAATAAGCATCCGGCCATATTCAAATGTTTCTACAAGCAGAATATCCTGATACTCTGATTTTTTGTTTATCAAAATCTGATTGATACGAAGACTTAACTTCATATTAGAAGTTTGTTCTTCTGTCACCCAGAGTTCATTGTATCGCTTCGCCCTACGTTCCAATGCTTCTCATCTCCTTTAGCTTTAGCTATTTATTCCTCCCGTGGCAAAATATATGCCGCAAGGGGAGGAAATCCATTAAAATACACTGATGAATAACTCTGTGTATAGGCCCCCGTTGTAAGGATGTAAACACGGTCTCCCTCTTCCAGGGTCAGAGGTAGTTCATATTTGTATTGTTCGTAGAGGATGTCCATGCTATCGCATGTGGGGCCTGCAATGATCGCTTCTTGTACTATCCCTTTTTTCTCTACATAGATAGGATATTTAATGGACTCATCAAGAGTTTCAATAAGTCCTCCGAACTTTCCCGCATCAAGGTAAATCCACCGATATTGACCAAATTCAGACTTTCTTGAGATAAGAACAACTTCGGTGACCATGACCCCTGCGTCTCCTGCCATATATCGGCCAGGTTCAAGAATGATTTCCGGCAAATTTTCTCCAAAATCTTCTTTTAGGTATCGCGTTATTTCTGTTCCGTAAACTTCTGCCCCGACTGTAGGATAAATGTACTGAGAAGGAAATCCCCCGCCAAGGTTGATCATCTTGAGGCGAATTCCTTTTTCAGCTACAGAGTCAAAAAGATATTTACATGTTGAAATAGCATGATCCCACTGCCCTAAATCCCGTTGCTGGGACCCTACGTGAAAAGAAACTCCATAGGGTTCAAGGCCGAGCTCTTTAGACATTAGAATAAGCTTGTAGAGAGTATCAGGATGGGCGCCAAATTTTCGTGATAGGGGCCAGTCGGCTCCGCTTCCGTCTGTTAGGATTCTAAAAAAGACCTTTGAACCGGGAGCATGTTTTGCCAGCTTGTATAAGTCGCTTTCCGAGTCGGTAGCAAAAAGACGAACCCCTTTTTCGTATGCGTAGGCGATATCTTTAGCCTTCTTTATAGTGTTGCCGTAACTAATGCGGTCTGGTGTGGCTCCGAGAGCTAGAACCTGGTTGAGTTCGTATACCGATGCGATATCAAAACAGCTTCCCTTTTCAACGAGCAGTTTCACCACGTCATCGAGCGGATTAGCCTTTACGGCATAGTAGATTTTTGCAAAGGGCATGCCTTTCTTTAATGAATCATATTGTTTCTCGATAACATCAAGATCGATGATGAGGCAAGGTGTTTCCTTATCTGCCGCAAAAGCCTTAATTCGTTCGAATTTTTCTCTCGTCATAAATCTTTCGAGATCAAACTCGTAGTGATGGGATGTTTCCACTGCAGCACCTCCAAATAAATTTTTTTATACTACGCTATACTAATGGTAACGTTTTAATACCTTTCATACAAGGAATGTAAGAGGACTTTTTCTTGACAGCCTTATTAAATTCTCTCTACACTAGGCAATGTACAAAACCATGTCGAGTATAAGAAGATACATAATTTTAGTTTAAAAAGAAAGCTCTTGGAGGAAAAAATAATGTTGAATATTCACAGTTTCTACCAATCAAAGTTCCCCCATCTCGCTGCGGAATTTGAGGGAGGTTCTCTATATCTTATTGATCTGCCCATTGCACGTCCAGGTTTTGAGAAATTCATATCGGCATGGCTTATTAGGGATCAGACAAGAAATCGAACCCTCTTGATCGATCCGGGCCCGGCCTCAACTCTGCCCCGGCTCTATGGGGCTTTAGAAGAGTTGGGAACCCCTTCCATAGATTATGTACTGCTCACTCATGTTCATATGGATCATGCCGGAGGGATGGGAGATTTCATGGACACTTTTCCAAAAGCGAAAATAGTTGCTCCTTCCAATGGCATCAAACATCTTGTAGACCCTTCAAAGCTTCTGGCTGCAAGTCTCGAAACATTACGGGACATGGTGGAAGTCTATGGGGAGATGGAGGCTATTTCTGAAGATGCCTTTGCAGATCCTGGAGATGTGGAAGGAGTAAGATTTTTCATGACCCCAGGTCATGCTGCCCACCATCAGGCGATTTTTTATGATTTGGAAGAAGACTTCCCGATCCTTTTCGCGGGAGAAGCCGCAGGAACGTATATAGGAGATGTAGAAGGGAAAACTTTCTATATGCGCCCTGCAACCCCGCCTCGTTTTTTCTTTCACAGTGCTGAGGAGTCCATTGAATTTTTGATAAAGAGCTCTTTCTCCATGTTATGTTACGCCCATTATGGTTGGGTTCGGGATGGGAAGAGATTTTTGTTGAAAGCTCTTGAACAGATGAGATTATGGAGAAATTTTGTAGAAAAACATTCAGGAACACGGGAAGAACTAATAGATATAGTTTTGGACAAGGATGCAAATCTCAAGGGGTTTTTTGAGTTCTCCACTGAAATGCAACGAAGAGAAAGGTATTTTATTGACAACAGTCTCAAGGGGTTTATAGAAGGGGCTATTTCTGAGAAACGAAAAAAGGCAATTCCATGAAAAACAAGTTGAAATTGCTCTGTTTCGTTTTTCTCTTTGTTATTTTGATTGCCTGGTTGAATGTTTACCTGGCTCGTTTTTTTCCTCAGTGAGGAGGGAGATAGTGCATATTCTAACTGCGGATATTGGCGGAACTACAAGTCGTTTTGCACTTTTTTCCGTAAGGGATAAGAAGGTCTTTCTCGAAAAGATTATTCGAAAGGCAACGGCCAGATATGCGTCTTTCTTTGAAATTTTAGAAGAGATTCGTATGGAAGACGGCAGATTTTCCTTTGATGAAGTGCTGTTTAGTGTGCTTGCTCTTCCTGGCCCTGTAAGAAAACAAGATGACATCGCTTTGACCAATGTGACCTGGCCCATACCAATAGCCTCTCTTCGACGAGCTTATAGTCAAGCCCCTCTTTTGGTAGTAAATGATTTTATTGCCCAAGCCTATGGTTGCTTAACCCTCCATAAGGGGGACTATTTCACAGTCAATGAAGGACAGATGGATCCGGAAGGACATGTTGCAGTGATAGGGGCAGGAACAGGTCTAGGATGCGGCGTGCTTGTTCCATATGCTTTTCAGAAATATGCCCCCCTGCCATCTGAGGGGGGCCACACAACCTTTGCTTTTCTCAAAGAAGAGCAGTCTTTCGAGGTTTTTCTCAGGAAAAGGACTTCGGCCTCTTACATCACAAAAGAAATGGTGGTTTCCGGAAAAGGCCTGTCCCTTCTTTATGAGTTCTTAACGGGACACTCTTTAACCCCTCTGGAAGTAGCGGAAAAGATAAGTCCGTCATCTCTTACTGCCATGCTATTTGCTACATTTTATGCCAGAGCCTGCAGGGATTTTGCTTTAACCGTAACCCCTTCCAGAGGACTTTTTATCTCTGGCGGCGTGGCTATCTCCAATCCATGGATCGTTGATAACGATATTTTCAAGAAAGAATTCACTTTTTCCTCTTCCCATAGCGCCTTTCTCAACACTATCCCGGTGTTGTTGCTTAAAAATGTCGATAATGGGCTCTGGGGCGCAGTACATTATGGCATTCACTGTTTACCGGAGTTTGAGCAAACTATGGGAGTTGAAGATTCTTTTTCATATTTGTAAACAACCCCCTCAAAAGGTTCAGGTTCTTTAGCGCTTGACAAAGTTATAGATGTGTCACTATAAGAGATTGACGTTAGTTTCAACGGAAACACGAACTTGCTGAGGTCCAAAAGGGGCTGTATTTGAGAGACAGCCTTTTCTGTTATGAACTCAGGTACATCCACTCTGTTAACCCGAACCTTATAGTTATCAAGCCATATTTGCTGAAAATCCACTATTTTGAGCCGGCTTTCTATTTCGATAAGGATGTCAAGCTTGAATAACAAGCGGACAAGATAGTATCCTTTGGCGTAAATGCCTTCAGGATGGATGTCCAACTGTATGTTGTGCCAGTGATCATCGTTTCCAAACTCTTTTTGGATCAGGTTCCTGTTGATGTCATCCTCATCAATAATGCCTTTAGCGAGAATGTTCATAATGTAGTCTGCTTCCGGCCCTTTTTCTCCCCAGTCTCTCATGGGGGTGAGCTGTACACCCATGGCTCGAAGAGAGAGATTGTCAATTCGAACACCACCAATGATGGCCCCTTCCAAATTCATATATATATCGCGGATATATCCACTTTCATCTGGTTCTTCGTCAAAAATTATTGTCATTTTTTCGGGGTCCAGTTCTTTTATGAAATGGTGCTGGAGCCTTTGGCTAGGGGTCATGATTTCCGCTTGTCCCCCCCAAAGAGGATTTGAGAAGAATATAAGTATGATTGAAACAAGACATATAAGGGAACGTTTCATCATAAAGTACCCTCCTAGAGAGTTAATTTAAATAGACCGACAGTCATTTTATCATTAAAGGGTCAGTTTTTTGTAGACGTGGATAAACCAGTACAAGCCATAGGTTTCTTTGTCAAGAACGTAGTTCCTTTTTAAGATCTTTTCTTTAAGATGCTGGGGGGTAGTATAAAACACAGGAGAAATGAATAGTTTTTCAAGGCAACCTATCAATGCGGTAAGAATTGAGTTCTTGTCAAAATCGTGAATGAGCAAAAAACCGCCGGGAGCAAGTATTCTGTCTATTTCCTGAAGCAACATGTTTTGCTCTTCTATGTGATGATAGGTGTCTGAAAGAATAACCCCATGAAAAAAATCTTCTTTGTAGGGAGTTGCTCGTCCATCTCCAAGTGTAGTTATAACTGGAGTATTTTGTAAAAAGCGGGTCATATGAGGGCTTGTGTCAAGTACGTGTATTTCCCTTTTTTCTCCGAGGAGTTTGCGGGCTAAATAGCCGGTTCCTCCTCCCAGATCCAGTATTCTTTGTTCCGGCTCAAGGGGAACCATTTTAAGTATGGTATTTGTTTTGTAAAGACCAGCTTTAATCATAAAAAGATCGTAATAAGGTGCTAATTTTTTAAAAGGGTCTTGATCCTTTTTCATGATGAGCTCTTTTGTTTCACTTTTTCTTCCACAGTTTCAATTTGTTCCATGAGCATTTCCCATTCTTTCATGTACGTAACGAGCAGCCCCATAATTTCGTTATGCCGCATCATAATTTTCTGAACCTCAAGAGTGTTTTCTAAAAATGAGGGGTCGCAAAGAGAGGTTTCAATCTGCAGCTTTTCTTCTTCCAGCTCTTCAATTATTGTCTCCAGAGGTGTGAGATCTTTCATGATTTTCTGCTTTTCTCTGTATAGAAGGTTTCTTACTTCGGCCTCTTGCCGCCTTCTTTCTTTTTCATCATTTTTAGAGGGAGTAGCATTCTCTCTGCTGGATTCTTCGGTGAGGGATAGTTTTTCAGTTTCGAGCCTTTCTGCTCTTTTCTGGATGAAATAAGAATAGTTTCCTGGATACTCAAGAATTTTCCCTTCCCGTATCTCAATAACTCGTGATACAAGTTTGTCGAGGAAATACCGATCATGAGATACGATAATAATAGTACCATGATATTCTGTTAATGCTTGCTGAAATATATCTCGAGTTCGCATATCAAGGTGGTTCGTCGGCTCGTCAAGAATGAGCAGGTTTGTTTCTTCCAGAAGAAGCTTAAGGAGAGCTACCCGGGATTTTTCTCCACCGGACAGAACAGATATTAATTTATAAATATCATCACCGGAAAAAAGAAAAGCTCCAAGAAGACCTCTCTTTTCTGTATCTGTTCCGAGATAGCCAGTATTGGAAATTTCCTCCCAGATAGTTCGATTGTAGTTGAGGTTTTGAGCGCTTTCCTGGGAGAAAAAACCCATCTTTACATTATAGCCGTAAGAAATATTTCCCTCTGTAGGAACTTCTGACTGACTGATGAGTCTTGAAAGAGTAGATTTCCCGGCACCGTTCACGCCGACGAGAGCGATTTTTTCTCCTCTGTGGACAGAAAAAGAAATGTCCTTGAAAATGAGGTTGTCACCATATGTTTTTTTGACATCCTTGACAGAAATAACTTCTTGGCCGCTTCTAGGGCATTGGGGAAAATGGATAGCGACCGCCTTTTCTGAGCTATCAGTGTCTACAAGGCTCATCCTTTCGAGTTTTTTAATACGGCTCTGAACTTGTGTCGCTTTTGTTGCCTTATATCGGAAACGTTCGATGAAAGCGAGGTTTTTATCCATTTCGGTACGTTGTTTACGGGCTATACGTTCTCTTTCTTCGTTTCGCCGGGCCTTTTCTTCCAGAAACCACGAAAAATTCCCTTTATACAGAGAGATGGCGCCTTGTGAAAGCTCCGCAGTTGATGTGCAGATTTTGTCGAGAAAATGTCTGTCGTGAGAAATGGCGATGAGAGTGCCATTAAAATTTAAAAGCCAATCCTCAAGCCACTCCATGCTTTCAGTGTCGAGGTGGTTGGTGGGCTCATCGAGCAGAAGGATATCAGGTGAAGAAAGTAGCATGGCTGCTAGAGAAATACGCATTTTCCAGCCCCCTGAAAACGTACTTGTGTACCTCTGGCCATCGCCATCAGAGAAGCCAAGCCCCTTCATTACCTTTTGTGCCATGGCGGCAAATTCGTAACCCCCTAGCTGTTCATAACGATGTGAGAGGTGATCATGCCTTTTGAGCAAAGAATGATACTCTTCCTCGTTTTTAGCAGCTCTGGCTATATCCTCTTCTGTAGCTCTCAGCTCTTTTTCCACAAGGGCTATCCCGGCCTGTTTTTTAAGATAGTGAAGGAGGACTGTGTCTTCTATCTCTACGAGATCCTGGGAGAGATACCCAATACGGATGCCTTTGGGAAAGTAAACATTTCCTTCACGGGGTTCTACCAGTCCCATAATGATTTTAAAGAGAGTTGTTTTTCCAGTGCCGTTACTCCCAATGAGGCCTGTTTTACTTCCGTGTGTAATAGACCAATTCAGAGAGTTATAGAGCCCTTGTTCCCCGTAAAAATGAGTAATATTTACAAGTTGAATCATTTTCTTCACCTTTTTATCTATTCTGCGGCAGAAATTATATCATGTATGAGAAGCTAGAAGTATTCTTGTCTTTATGCTATGGTACTGTTTTTTAGAGATTAAAGAAGGGATGCTTGTTGTTAGGGAGGTGCTTTATGTGGGAAAAGATGAGGAGATGGAAAGAGGCTTACGCTACAGATGGATTGTATGGGGAGTAATGGTCTTATCCTATGTGGTTGTATTCTTTCATCGGCTTGCCGCTGGGGTAGTGCGTAACGATTTAGTCGAAGCTTTCGGTTTAAGCGGAGCGGCTTTTGGAACCCTGGCATCCCTTTACTTTTATGCCTACATGATGATGCAAATCCCCGTTGGCCTCCTGGTAGACTCTCTTGGTGCAAGAATAACTATTTCCGTCGGTACCCTCATCGCTGGAGTAGGAGCGCTATTTTTTGGGTATGCCCCTACTGCGTCCGTGCTTTTCTTGGGGCGTTTCCTAGTGGGTATTGGTGTTGCCACAGTATTTGTTTCTATTTTGAAAGTTCAATCACAATGGTTTCGTGAGCGAGAATTTGCAACGCTCTCTGGAATGACATCCCTTATTGGTAATGGAGGGGGGCTTTTGGCCCAGACACCTCTTGCTTTAGCTGTAGCTTTTCTTACGTGGCGGACGACGTTTGCTGCCATAGGAGTTTTTTCAGTTTTCCTTGCTGGTGTTTGCTATCTTTTTGTTCGCAATAGCCCTCAGGATATGGGGTTCCCCTCTATTAACGAATCAGAGAGGAAGCGCAACGAATCTTCAGACAAGAGCATTGGGGGGAAAATTAGCCTAAAAGAAGGATTTAAACAAGTGGTGCGTGTGCGCCATCTGTGGCCAGTGATTTTTTTCTTTTCCTTCAATCAAGGAGCCAGTCTGTCTTTTACAAGTGCCTGGGGAGTTGCTTATATGGAATCGGTATATGGTCTTCCTACTACTAGCGCTTCTTCTTATATTGCAGTCATATTAATAGGGCTGATGGTAGGCAGCCTTTTTTCAGGATGGTTTTCAGATAGGATGGGGAGGCGTAAATGGCCCATGCTTTTTCTTGCCTCCCTGAATGTCGCAACATGGGCAATCCTTGTCTTTTACAATGGAGGTCAACCGCCACTTGCAATACTCAAACCTCTTTTTTTTATAATGGGCTTTACTGCGACAGGTTACGTTGTATCATGGGCTCTTGCTAGAGAAGTAACTCCTTCTAACTTCACAGGTATTGCTATTTCCCTTATGAATACGGCGTGTTTTCTTTCCATCGGTCTTTTTACAACATTGTTAGGAAAAATCCTTGATCGTTATGGAAACCTTCTTCAGGGTCCTCTCTTATTTCAGCGGGTGTTATTCCCATGTTTTGCGGCAGTCCTTCTGAGTTTTGTATGTGCGTTATTTGTTCCTGAAACAAAAGGGGAAAATATCTATAGATGAGTTTTGCCAGGAAGAATAGGAGTAGAGCCCAGCTGAGTAGCGCAAAATCTTAAATATTGCTTGACAGTATTTACTCGATCAGGTATCGTCTAGGAGCCGTGTTTGTATAGACGGCTCCATATTCTTCATTAGGAGGATTCTTTTTTATGGCTCAGGGCACAGTGAAATGGTTCAACGATAGCAAGGGGTATGGTTTTATTACGACAGATGAGGGAAAAGACGTCTTTGTCCATTATAGTGCAATCATGGGTGACGGCTTTAAAACATTGGCTGAGAATCAGAGAGTTTCCTTCGATGTTACTCAAGGAGAAAAGGGGCCACAGGCTGCCAACGTTCAGAAGCTGTAGTTTTAGGGTATTAGAGAATAAGAAGATAATAAAGAAAAGCGGAGCTTTCAAGGCTCCGCTTTTTTATTATCTTTTCTTCCGCTGACGGAAAGGCTTTTTCCCACGTTTTTCTACCGCTTTATATGATTTTCTTCCTTCGGTTATTAGTCCTCGTTCAATAAGACGATGGCCAAAACGCTCAAAATCTTTTTCTATAGACGGGAGCAATTCCACCTGGGCATGGTCATTTTGTAAACGAATAGCACCCACTCCCGACTTGTCAATGTTCAACGTGGAGCAAATGACCCTCAAGATTTTGCCAACATCCCAACCCTGGTCTCTGCCACGTTCGATCCTAATGGTGGTCTGAAGAGATGATCCCGCGCTTCCGCTTTCTTTGCTTCTGCTTCTTCGGGGTGTGCGTCCCCGTTTCAAATCTTGTTCGAGATCGGCAGTTAATTCGTATCCGGCATTCTTTCTGGAGAAAAGCAATCCCAGAAGCCGAGCGATCATAGCTCTGCTCTCGTTGCACTCCAGCAGAGAATCTGCCCACTCTAGATTCTCTGGGGTTTCATAATGCTCAGCGGCAAAGACTCTTTCTTCATAGCTAATGCGCTGTTTCTTGCGGATATCTTTAGGATCAGGAACATTCTTCCATGTAATTGGAATGGTGGATGTTTTCACCATGCTCTTGAAGCCCGTTGCTTCTTTTGGAGAAAGGACAAGCAGGTTGCGCCCTTCATGCCCGGCTCGTCCAGTTCTGCCGCTCCTATGGACAAACGTTTCACGATTATCAGGCAATCCCATTTGTATAACATGAGAAACCCCTTCCACATCAAGACCTCTGGCTGCAACATTCGTTGCTACAAGGAGGGGAGTCCGTCCACTTCTAAATTGTGAGAGGGCCATATTCCTCTCCCTTTGGCTCATCTCTCCATGAAGGCACATGGCCTGGAAGTTCTCATCATGAAGCCGTCGAGTCAGCTCTACCGTTTCAGCCCTGGTGTGACAAAAAACAATAGCTCGTGAGGGCTTTTCCCACAAGAGTACATTAATAAGGCCTTCTTCCTTGTGCCGTGTGGGTACCAAATATACTTCATGAGTAATATCCTCATGAGCCTCCCCTTCTTCTGTAAGAGAAATAAAGACAGGGGTTTTAAGATATCGTTTTGCCAGATTCTTAATTTCCGCCGGCATAGTTGCTGAAAAAAGCCATACTCTCTGACAGTTTGGAAGGCTATCTAGAATTGCTTCCAGCTCCTCCTTGAATCCCAGATCAAGCATATGATCCCCTTCGTCGAGAACGACTATTTTTATGCCAGACGTATCAAGAGTACCCCTTCTGATATGGTCAAGGACACGACCAGGCGTTCCCGTTACAACGGCGGAACCATCTCGAAGAGAGCGTATCTGCTGAGACATATCCATTCCACCAACGAGGGAGGCGGCAGATACATTAATATAGTTTCCAAACCATTTGGCTTCTTTCCATATTTGCTGGGAGAGTTCTCTTGTAGGAGAAAGAATGAGAACCTTAGATTCCCTTTCTCCCGCCGTGATTTTTTGCAGTAGAGGGAGAAGAAATGCGAGAGTTTTCCCAGATCCCGTCTTAGCTCTGACAATAATATCCTTTTCAAAAATCTTTTCAGACAGAACCCGATCTTGCACAGGGGTTGGTGTTGAAAATCCCTTTTCCGCGAGGGCTTTTAGGAGTTCTGCCCGTAACTCGTATTGCTCAAAATTGTTTTGTTCCATGAATATAAAAGTGCCTCCTGTTTCTCATAGGGCATAAAAAAATGGCCTCCTTCAAAAGGGGGCCACATCTTCACTACCCTTTCTTGTATCTTACTATTATGCAGAAGTTTTTCGTTTTGTCAATCAAATTCGAAACCTTCAGTTTTAGATATCGGGGTATCATGTATTGCGTCTTGACAGATTTTAAATTATTAGAATATTATACTTTCTAGCATCCTTTATGTCCAGAGTTTTTGGCTTCTGTTCGGAAAACGCATCAGGCATTGGCGAATCTAAAGAAAGCGGCAGGATTATATTGTCCTCTCACGGCAGGATTGTCGAAACAGGACAATGAAAATGAGGGGCAGCCATGAAAACACGCAAAGAAGTGATGTTTCTTCTGCTTGTTATCATTTTATTAGGAATAGGGTGTATTTTTTTCTTCAGTCAGAAGAGAGAAGAGCAAAAAAGCCAGACCTCTATGAAAGAAGAGATAGCGGCAGCTGGAATTCCTGTTACTTCCTATGTAGTGGAACGAGCCTACTGGGATTATTGGAAAACCTATTATGGCAAGATCAAGGCTGCTTCGGAGCAGTCTATAACAGCCTATGTTCGGGAGTTTGTGTCATCTGTCCATGTAGATGTGGGAGATATGGTCATTCCAGGGGATATTCTCTGCGAGCTTGAGAAGGTCACTCAGACATCGGTATTGACCTCTCAACAGACTGAGTTCGAGAATGCCCGGCGAGATCTCGAAAGGAAGAAGCATCTTTACCAGGCTGGCGGCATATCAAAACAAGAAGTAGAGCAGGCTGTTGCCCTTCTTAATGAGAGAAAAGCCCGTCTGCAAGAGGCGAGAACAGTATTCCAGCGAACAGCGATCCGCTCGTCGACAAAGGGAGTGGTTCTCTCAAAGAACATTCATGTAGGGGAAATTGCGGAGCCTGGAATGGAACTTTTCCGTCTAGCCAGTCTGGAGGACCTGGAACTGGAAGTCATGATCGCTTCTTCCGATGCCCTCCACATTGATGTTGGCGTTCCTTGCAGAGTTCTTTATAGTGAAACAGTAACCCGAGGAGTAATAAAGCGCATTGACCCAGAGGCCCAGGCTGAAACAGGAATGTATAAAGGAGTGATATCTCTCGAACGCACGCTGAATCTTTATCCCGGTACCTTTGTAGAGGTTCAGATTCGTATGGATTCGAGAAGAAATGCTATTGTAATTCCCGATGATTTGTTACGGAGGGAAAGAAACGAAGCGTACGTTTTTGTCATTATCGAAGATAAGGCTTTTCGAAGAAAAATTAATCCAGGGAAGAGTCAGGATGGCCTATTGGAGGTTCGTGGAGAGCTTGATGAAGGAGAAGTGTTAGTTAGAGAGGGAGTAGACCGAGTATATGACGGAGCGACGGTAGTGGTCATTCAGAAAGGGCAAAAGCCCTAGGTACATGGGGTGTTTGGCATGAAATTTTTGCGAGTATTTATTTGTCGGCCAGTATTTACAAGTGTTACCGTCCTTATGGCTATTGTCTTGGGAGTGTATAGTTATTTAAATCTCGGGATAGCCCTTGTTCCCGACGTAGACATACCGGTCATCTCTGTTACGACAACCTACTTAGGGGCAGGGCCCTCTGAAATTGAACTTTTAGTGAGCAAGCCAATAGAGGATGCTGTTTCTCAGGTTGAAGGAGTCAAACGTATCCGCAGCTATTCTTTAGAAGGGATTTCCTTTGTCGTAGTGGAATTTGAGTATGATATCAATATTTCAGAAGCCACTATGGATGTTTCCAATCGCGTAAAAGCAATAAGCGGAACTTTGCCAGAAGATTCTAAGGATCCCATTACGGAAAAATTTGATATTAACGCCTTCCCCTTCATGACTATCGCTATTTCATCAAATCTCCCCCCGGAATATGCTTTTGATATTGTGGAAGACAGAATTCAGCGTAGACTGACCCAATTACAAGGGTTGGCAAGGGCTGAGATTATTGGCGGGTTAAAAAGGGAGATCCATGTTTATCTTGATCCGGTGGAATTACATCAATATCAGATCTCTCCAGACAAGATTATTCAGGTTTTGCAAAGAAATAATTTCAATGATCCTTCGGGCCACATAGTTCAGGGACGTAAAGAGCTCTCCGTCCGCGTTCTAGGAGAAGTGGAAGACCCCTTAGAGCTGGAGAATATACGAATTCCGCTGCATGGATCCACTTCCATACGTCTTGGTGACATCGGCAAAGTGGCAGATACCACGGAAGAGAGAAGAGGGTACGCTAGATATGAGGGAAAAGAGGCTATCCTTCTCGATTGCATTGCCACTCCAGGAAGCAATATTGTTGAAGTGAGCGATAGAATCAAAGAAGAACTGGAAGATATTAAACTTCTTTTGCCAGAGGGGTTTGAAGTTACAATTACAGATGACATCTCAACTTTTGTCAGAGAATCAATACGAAATGTTTTTCGCGACATGGTCGTGGGTATTCTTCTTACGGGCCTCGTTCTTTTCCTGTTTTTGCAACGCATTTCTCTCACCTTTGTTGTTGCTGTGGCAATGCCCACTGCGATTATCTCAACATTTATTCCCATGTTTGTCTCAGGCATAACGATGAATATGATGAGCACTCTCGGCATTGCCATTTCTGTCGGAATTCTCGTTAACAACTCTATTCTAGTTCTTGAGAATATCTATCGGTACAGGGAAATGGGAGAAGGACCTTTTGAAGCATCTGAAAAGGGGACGGCAGATATTGCCCTTTCTGTTTTTTCTACCACGGCTACAAATTTAGGAGTGTTTATCCCTGTAGTTTTCATGAAAGGCATAGCGGGACAGTTTTTGCGTGATTTCGCTTTGACTATTGTCTTTGCTACAATTTTTTCACTTTGGGTGGCCATGACGTTAACTCCTATGGTTGCGGCGCGAATCAGATATGGTTCAAAACCTTCAGTTTTCAGTCAGAAAGCAACAGCCTGGTGGTCGTGGATGTACGATAAGTTTGATAAAGCCCATGATATTCTTGTAAGGAAAGCTATTGATAGCCGTTATCTGACCCTTGCTCTCTTCCTTTTTGCTTTTATAGCATCTCTCTTTCTTCTTCCTATGTTGGGAACAGAATTTATTCCTCGGGTTGATCGCGGACTCATGGAAATATCCATGGAACTATCTTCTGCTTCGTCTCTCTCTTACACAGAAGAAGTGACGGAAGCTGTGGAGAAACATGTTCGCTCTTTACCTGGAGTGGCGGCAATAGAAGTAGCGGTGGGAGGCAGTCGAGCAGATGTAGGAGTGAATCAAAGCCGCCTCAGAATCATCCTTTCTGACGATCCAAGGCGCCCCACTTCCTTTGCTTTAGCTGAGCAGCTGCGGGAATATTTCAAAATGATTCCAGATGTAAACGCGAGTATCACAGCCTCTGTAAGTGGCGGAGGGTCTCCTGGCAAACCGATCCAGATTCTTGTTTCAGGGGAAAACATCGAAGAACTCAATAAAATTGCCAGTCAAGTTGTTGCTACAATGCGAAGTGTCCGGGGAGTAGTTGATGTAGATACAAACTGGCGGTTGGGACGTCCTGAATTTCAAGTTATCCCGGAACCTTGGCGCCTGGGGATTTTAGGGGTTTCAGTAAAAGATGTTGCCGATACGGTGCGCAACTATATTACAGGGAAAAAAGCAGGTGTTTTTAGATTAGAAGGAAGGGAATATGATATTTTGACCCTCCTTGATCCCGGCCACATATCCCAAATGAGCGATGTGGAGGAATTTCCTGTTGCTACGTCCGCAGGTTTCGTTCCTCTTTCATCAATGTCAGAGTTTACTCACGGAGTGGGCCCAACAAGTATTCTCCGTTCTGATCGGACACGTGCTATTACCATAGAAGGGGATGTGAACGGTCGAAGTGTAGGTTCCGCTTTTGAAGAAATACAGGTAAAACTCAAAGAAGTAACCTTACCCAGAGGCTATCGTTTTTCCTATGCAGGCGAGGTAGAAGATATTAAAGAAAATTTTTATTACCTTTTTGTGGCTTTTGCCATGGCTATTGTACTCACTTTCCTGATGATTGCCGCTATCCTTGAATCCTACATCTATGCCTTTATTATTATGGTCACCTTGCCTCTTTCCGCAATTGGTGTTCTCCCGTTTCTGTACATCACAAACACTGCTATTTCTCTCTATGGTTTGCTTGGTGTAGTTATGCTTGTAGGCCTTGTGGTGAACAATGCCATTGTAATCATAGATTACGCTGAAAAAAAGAGAAAAGAAGGGGTTTCTCCCAGAGAAGCAATTCGTGAAGCCTGCTCTGTGCGATTGCGCCCTATCGTTATGGCTGATTTGACATCTATTATTGCCATGATTCCGTTGGCTTTAGGAGAGGGGGCAGGAGGCCCTTACCGCGCCCCTATGGCCATTGTAGTAATAGGGGGTCTACTCGCTGGAGGAACCCTCGCGCTCTTTGTGGTACCGCCCGTGTACGGGATCCTTCACAGAAGGACTTGGCATGATGACGGTTGATAAGATTTTGAATATCAATTAAAATACCTCCAATCATTAAATCTAATTACGGCCTATAAAAACAAGGTTCAACTTGAACCTTTAAGACCTTTGAATAAAGGCTTAAAGAGGAAAGGGGAGTTGATAATGGCTTGGCGTTTCCTGAGGGTAACTTTCTTTCTCGCTCTTACACTTTTCTGTATGGAAGTAAGAGGGGCATCTCCTTCCTGGGCTGAGGGGCAATATCTGACCCTTCCTTCTGAAATACACGCCCACCATGAAAATTTCCAAAGAGAAAAGGAGAGAACCGTTGTCGTTCAGAAAAGACGGCAGAAAGAGGCGGAACATCAAGTTCGCAAAGAAGCCATTGCTGAGTTTTTTCAGGAAAAGAACAAACATCTTGAGTCAGAACGGGCTGAAAGCTACGCGCACTATGTTTTAGAAGCAGCCCATACTTTCGGTGTTGACCCATTTCTCATAGCGGCAATAATTATCAAAGAATCAAGAGTGCGAGACAGCGCAAAATCCCGGGTAGCCTATGGCCTCATGCAGATCAATTGGAAAGTGCACAGGCATAACATCGGAAAGGCATTCTCCCATATTAGGACCCTCACAGAAATGATGAAACCTAAAAATAACATTTTAGTGGGAACATATATATTTTCATGTTATCTCAGTTCTTCCAATGGAGATTTGGGACGGGCGCTGCTGAAATACTATGGGGGGAAAAATGTGAAATATGTGAATAAAATATACTCCTATCGCCATGAGCTGGATAAGCGCTTTGCAAAAAAACTAAACTCCTTCTATTAGGAGGGACAGGAGTTCTATAAGTGACATCTTCTACCCATCCGCGACTTAAGGTGCTTCTTGCGGTTCTATTTTGGGGAGGGTCTTATACAGCTACTAAAATAGCTGTATCTCGGGTTTCTCCAGTAGCTGTTTTGTGGCTTCGTTTTGGAATTGGGGCAGCTGTACTTGGGCTAGTCCTTTTTCTGAAAAAGAGGCTCCAGCTCCTTCCCCTCCATCAAATGACAGAGCTGTGCTTTCTGGGTTTCTTTGGGGTTTTTCTGCATAATTACATCCAAGCATGGGGCCTTCGCACAGCAGCTGCTGGAATATCCGCGCTTATCATAGCCTGCACCCCCGTTATCATCGCATTGCTCAGTGCTTTTTTACTTAAAGAAAAACTCGTCCAAAGACAATCTTTGGGAATTATCATGGCTGCCTTTGGTGTGCTTTTTATTCTTTCAAAAGGGAATTTAGCCTTTCTGAAAGAGGGCAATTACAGTTTCGGGGAATTGCTCGTGGTTTGTTCTGCTTTCACCTGGGCTCTTTTCTCTGTTTTTTCCAGAAAGGCGCTTAAAACCATTCCCCCAGCCTTGGCCATGTTCTATGTCATTTTATCCGGCTGGTTTTTTTCGTCGATCCCCTTTCTGTTTCAGGGTGTCAGAGAAATTTCAAAGCTGGATATGGCGGGCTGGGGAAGCACACTTTTTCTTGGAGTCTTTTGTTCCGCTCTTGCCTATGTTTTTTGGTACGATGCTTTAAAATTACTTCCCGCCTCAGAAGTTGGGGTATTTCTCTATATCAGTCCTATTGTAGCTGTAGCTGTGGCTTGGATATTCCTTGGAGAACCCCTTCTTCTGTCTAGTATCATTGGCGGGGGACTGGTTTTGACAGGAGTAAGTATCGTTAATTATCGCAAAAAGAGCTGACTGTCACCCCTATCAGAAAGTTCGTGGATAATGATTGCTGTATAAAGAGAAAATATCTCTTTGAAATTCTGAGAATCAAGCCCGCAGATAGACTCAATTTTATTGATCCTGTAGTTGAGCGTGTTTTTATGGATGTTGAGAGCTTGAGCAGCAGCGCTTGGGCTAAAACGGTGCTCGCACCAGACCCGAAAGGTATGAATGAGCTCCTGACTGTCGGAAGCTTTCCTCAAAGGAGCTAAATGGGAATTTCTGTAACGTTCGGCAACATCGCGGCTCGCTGTAGTCAGGAGATCTTCAAGCATCATGTCTCCGATAGAATAGATCCCCGGTTTTTGATAAATATTTTTCCCTATAGTAACGGCTTTCCAGGCGTCGCGATGGGAAGCTGGGAGCCTTGACAGGTTTTGAGCAAGAGATCCAATGCCAATGACAATATGTAGCCCTTTCTCCTGGAGAAGGCCTTGTAGCACTTCACATTCTTTTCGAGTTCTTTCCACGACTTCCTTTTCATTGAGCAAAGAGTTAGCGGCCCTTAATATCTCATAGCGGTCAGAATCCATCATGGTTGAAATGTCTTGAGGTCGGTTAAAGGCTGTTCTTATGGCCATGAGCACGTCCATCTGGGTATAGGGGGCAGTTCCCACGTCTGTAACCTTGTCTGCCGGTCGGGAATAGAGTAATTCCGCTGCTACGGCAATTCTTGGAATTTGAAGCTCAAACCCAAGTCCGCGTGCTGAAACATACAATGATGATTCATCATCGCGCTCGGGGTTAAAAGAGGCGATTTGCTCCATAAGGGTTTGGATAGCCCGGCTTCGAATAAAGAAAACTTCAGAGAACAACTTTTCGCTTAATATCAGCTCTGTATGCTTTTTTACAAGCAGGCCAAATTGGGTAACTCTTGCTGGGGAACCTGTGAGGGCTATGGTTCCAATTCTTTTCCCAGTAAATTCGATAGGTAAAGTTACCCCAGGTTTCACGCCCGTTAAATGTGTAACTTCGTTCTCTCTCTGGATGGAAATCTTTCCTGTTTGGATTGCTTCAAGGGAAGGTTCATGAAGAGACCCCTTCCTGCTAGGATCGCTAGCCCCGATAATGATTCCTTTTTCATCAGTAATAATCAAGTCTATATTTATAAGCTCGGCGGTAGAAGAAGCGATTTTTTGTGCAATTTTTTCAAGCATCACTTAGTTCCTCCCTAATTTTAGTTCTACTCGTTATGTCTTTGTGTAAAAATACAATAAAGTATCTAATAAATTTGTTATTACTGTTTTATTGAACCATGTTATGTGTTTTATTTTGTGTATAATATACTTAAAGAACAAAAAAGACAAGCCAGATCCTGTCAAAGTGAATCAGGAGCGAACTATTGCAAAAACTCCAAGTGATGGGTTTGGTTGAGGTCATAAGAGAAATTGAGGAGTCATATGAGGAATGGCCTGGCCGTGCCATTAAAAATAAATTTCCCCTTTCCCACGGGAGGACAAAAATGTCCTCCCGTTTATTTTTTATTTAATTTGTTTACTTTGGTAAAGAAATGATCACTTTAGATAAGAATTCTCTTGTCTTTTCTATGCTTTATTCATAGAATAGGCATGGTGAAGTCTTCAAATAAAAGTATAGACTTATATCTAAAGTGGGGGGTAACGTCATGAACAAACAGAAACTTATCGTTTTAGTTATTGTTCTTTTAGTTGCTGTAGGTGGTTGGATGATGATGGGGAACAAACCTCAGGAACAGGCACCTGCTCCACAGCCCCAGGCTGAACAGCCTGCGGAGCCGGCACCAGCGGAGAAGCCAGCTGAGGCACCAGCAGAAGCTCCAGCGGAACAGCCGGCTGAAGAGAAACCTGCAGAAGCACCTGCACCTGCTGAAAAGCCAGCAGAAGCTCCAGCAGAAAAAGCTGCATTCCATATTGGCATTTGCACTGGTACAGTTTCACAGTCCGAAGATGACCTTCGGGGGGCAGAGCGGCTTATCGAAGAATACGGCAGTGTCAGCGATGGCGGTATGATCCAGCACATTACCTATCCGGACAATTTCATGGTTGAAATGGAAACCACTATTGCCCAGATTTCAGGGTTGGCAGACGATCCTCTGATGAAAGCTATCATCGTGAACCAGGCGATTCCAGGAACAACAGAGGCCTTCAGAAGAGTTCGTGAAAAACGCTCTGATATCCTTCTTTTCGCTGGCGAGGCTCACGAAGATCCAGGGGTTATCGAATCAGCGGCAGACCTTGTCATCAACTGTGACAATATAGCTCGTGGATATCTTATTGTAGATGCGGCGAAGAAAATGGGAGCAAAAGAATTTGTTCATATTTCCTTCCCTCGTCACATGAGCTATGAGCTTCTTTCTCGCCGTCGTAACATTATGGAAGAGGCATGCAACGATCTTGGCATAGGCTTCCATTTTGAAACGGCTCCAGACCCGACAAGCGACGTGGGAGTTGCAGGTGCACAGCAGTTTATTCTTGAGAAAGTTCCCGCCTGGCTTGAGAAGTATGGGAAAGATACGGCATTCTTCTGTACAAATGACGCTCATACAGAACCCTTGCTGAAGAGGATCGCAGAAGAGGGCGGATATTTTGTAGAAGCGGATCTTCCTTCACCTTTGATGGGATATCCTGGCGCTCTTGGCATTGAACTATCTGATGTGAAGGGTGACTGGCCCGCAATTCTCAAGAGAGTGGAAGAGGCAGTTGACGCTAAAGGCGGAGCAAAGAGAATGGGGACATGGGCATACTCTTATGGCTATACTACCACTGCTGCCCTTGGCGAATTTGCCAGGAGAGTACTGGAAGGTGCTGTAGAGGTTGAAAATATGGAAGCACTTTTCGAATGTTACGGAAAATATACTCCAGGGGCTAAGTGGAACGGAAGCCTTTACACCGATATTGCTACTGGCGTAGTGAAAAACAACCATATCCTTGTCTATCAGGATACTTACGTGTTTGGCCTTGGTTACCTTGGAATGACTGAAGTAGAGGTACCGGAGAAATATTTCTCCATTAAATAATGGGCCCCGTAGAAACAGCATAGCAACAAAGATACAAGCCTTTTCAGGGGAGGAAACTTTCCTCCCCTTTATATCTGCTCCTATTTCCGGGGAGATTTTCTAATAGAAGGCTTAGACGTGAAGAGGTGACAGCAATGGCTCTATCTGAACCCTTATTGAAGATGGAAAATATCGGTAAAGCGTATTTTGGCAACAGAGTGTTAAAAGATGTAAGTTTCACCCTCGAGAAGGGACAAATCCTTGGACTTGTTGGAGAAAATGGTGCGGGGAAATCCACTTTAATGAACATCCTTTTCGGGATGCCTGTAATACAGGAAACAGGTGGTTACGAAGGCAAGTTTTTTATTAACGGCCAGGAAGCTCAATTTAAAAGTCCCTTTGATGCTCTTGATGCGGGAATAGGAATGGTCCATCAGGAGTTTTCCCTTATTCCAGGATTTACTGCAGCAGAAAACATCGTTCTAAACAGAGAATCTACTCAGTACAACTTTCTTGTGGAATCCTTCGGAGACAGACTTCGCACTCTTAATACTGAAGAAATGAGACAACGGGGAGAAAATGCCATTGAAAAGCTCAATGTTGTGATAAGTCCTGATACCCTTGTTTCAGAAATGCCTGTAGGGCATAAGCAATTTACGGAGATTGCCAGGGAAATCGATAAGAAAAAAACACAGCTTCTTGTCCTTGATGAGCCAACGGCTGTATTGACGGAATCAGAGGCCGAGATACTACTTGCATCCATGCGCAAGTTGGCAGCCCTTGGCATTGCTATTGTTTTTATCTCCCACAGACTTCATGAAGTGATTGATGTCTGCGATAAGATAGTGGTTTTGCGGGATGGGCAGGTTGTTCATGAAACAACGCCGGCCAAAACGAATGTTATGGAAATAGCAACCCATATGGTTGGTAGAAGCATTGAGGCAGCCTTTGCCAGGGATGAGACAGAGAGGTCCCTTGCGGGTAATATCCTCAAGGTAGAGCATCTTTGGGTGGATATGCCCGGAGAAACGGTGCGTGACGTATCTTTCACGGTAAAAGAAGGGGAAATATTTGGAATCGGAGGATTGGCCGGCCAGGGAAAATTAGGAATAGCCAATGGTATTATGGGGATGTATCCATCAGGGGGAACTGTCACCTTTGATGAAACTCCAATAATATTGAATGATCCCCGATCCCCGTTATCTGTAGGCATAGCTTCTGTATCGGAAGACCGTCGAGGAGTGGGACTCCTTCTTGAAGAACCCATCTCATGGAATGTTATTTTTACGGCACTCCAGATGCAGCAAAAATATTTAAAGCCAGTTTTAGGTGGTTTATTTAAGATTCGAGATGAGGAAGCAATCAGGGAAGTCACTAAAAAATATATTGATACTCTAGAAATTAAATGTACTGGGGATTATCAGCGGGTTCAGGAGCTTTCTGGAGGAAATCAGCAGAAGGTGTGTTTAGCAAAGGCCTTTGCTCTCCATCCGAAATTGCTATTTGTTTCAGAGCCCACTCGAGGCATAGATGTAGGGGCTAAGAGAGTAGTTCTTGATACCTTGAGGGAATATAACCAAAAACGGGGAACAACAATTGTTATGATTTCTTCGGAGCTTGAAGAGCTGCGTTCCATATGTGACAGAATTGCTATTGTCAATGAAGGGAAAATTGCAGGAACCCGTCCTGCAACATGCCCCTCTACAGAGTTTGGTCTGCTGATGCTTGGTGAAATCAAAAACGGGGCAGAAAAGGTGAGTGTATGATGAATAGCTTACGAAATTTTGTAGAAAAAGCCGGTTGGCCCAGAGTTATTATAGGCCTTTTCCTCATCGGCCTTTTTGTCATGGCACCCTTTGTCAGGGTTCGCGTAGATACGTCCATCAGTGATACCCTTGTCCGTTTTGGCATGAATGGGGTCATGGTTTTGGCCATGGTTCCCATGATCCAGGCAGGATGCGGGCTTAATTTCGGTTTGCCTCTAGGGATCATTGCCGGTCTTTTAGGAGCAGTAACAAGTATCGAAATAGGCATAACAGGTCTTATGGGAGTGCTCACAGCCATGGCCATCGCTGCTCCCATAGCGGTTGTACTTGGCTGGCTCTATGGACAGCTGCTCAATAGAGTCAAGGGTGGCGAAATGATGATCGCTACCTACGTTGGTTTTTCCTCTGTTGCTTTTATGTGTATCATGTGGCTTGTCCTTCCATATAAAAGCCCGAACATGGTGTGGGGGTATGCGGGAACTGGGTTGAGAACCACTATTTCCGTGGATGGCTACTGGAACAGAGCCATTAGTGACATACTTTCTTTTAAGTTAGGTAACTTTTTCTATTGCCCCACAGGTATGATTCTCTTTTTCGCACTTCTGTGTTTTGTAATGTGGCTATTCATGAAGACGAGAGTTGGAACGGCTATGACCACTGTAGGGTCGAATCCTGAATATGCAAAAGCGGCTGGGGTGGATGTGAATAAAATGAGGACCCTTTCAGTCATCCTCTCTACTGTTCTTGGCGCAATTGGGATCATCATATATGAACAGAGTTTTGGCTTCATACAGCTGTATATGGGGCCTTTTTACATGGCTTTCCCCGCGGTAGCCGCTATTCTCATAGGGGGAGCATCGGTAAACAAAGCGTCTATCTTCAATGTTGTTGTTGGTACAATCTTGTTTCAAGGCATTCTGACCATGACTCCATCGGTCATTAATAGCCTCATTGAGACTGACATGTCAGAAGTCATACGGATCATAGTATCCAACGGTATGATTCTGTATGCTCTCACGAGGGCGGTGAAAGTGAAATCATGATGACAAAAAAAACGTCTTTTCAGGATAATTTGATCCATTTTCTTATTAGCAACGCCGTTCCAATCATATTCATAGCTCTAAGCGCAGTTGCTATTCCAATATCGCGGTTCTCACCCCAATATTTGGTACAGGAGATGCTTGTGCGCCTAGCCCGAGACTCTTTTCTTGTCCTTTCCCTTCTTATTCCAATTATGGCAGGCATGGGGCTGAATTTTGGTATGGTGTTAGGGGCGATGGCTGGAGAAATAGGGCTCATTCTTATTACAGACTGGAACGTGGTGGGCATTCCCGGAATGCTTTTGGCCATGATCATATCAACTCCGCTGGCTATCTTCCTTGGATGGATGTGCGGTGTGATTCTGAACAAGGCTAAGGGGCGCGAAATGGTAACATCTTTTATACTGGGATTTTTCATGAATGGCGTCTACCAGCTTATTGTCCTATATGGTTTTGGAAGTGTCTTTCCTATTAAGAGCCCTGATCTTGTTCTATCAAGAGGATTCGGCATTCGCAATGTAACCAATCTTGAAAACATACGAAAATGCCTCGATAATTTTATTCCACTCACCATAGGAGGCGTCTCTATTCCTGTTGCGACATTTTTAGTCATCGCTGTCTTTTGTATCTTTGTGGTATGGTTCCGCAAAACAAAGTTGGGGCAGGATATGCGGGCAGTGGGGCAGGATATGGAAGTTGCCGATTCTGCAGGTATCCCTGTGGAGCGGACCCGCATCATTTCTATAGTTATATCCACTGTTCTCGCTTGTTACGGACAGATACTCTTCTTACAGAACATAGGTACCATGAATACCTATAACAGTCATGAGCAGGCTGGGATGTTTGCTATCGCTGCCCTTCTTGTTGGAGGAGCGAGTGTTACGAAAGCTACCATTCCCAATGTTTTTCTAGGGGTTGTGCTTTTCCATCTCATGTTTGTAGTTTCGCCTATGGCTGGCAAGTATCTCATTGGCGAGGCGCAGTTAGGTGAGTACTTTAGAGTCTTTGTTTCCTATGGAATTATTGCAATAGCTCTTGTGCTTCATGCATGGCGCCGGCAGCGGGATAAAGAGCGGGCACGGCGGGCTTTGCGTGGAAATGCCTAACAGTGCGTAGACAGGAGGCATTATGATGAGGCGAATGACAGTAAACGTGGGATTGATCATATTTTTTGTAATTTTTTCTATATTTCTTTATAACGCTGGAAAAGGGTACAATTTGCTTATAGATAACAAAGCCATAACCATGGACGGGAAAGACCTGGCTCCGTATCCATGGGTAAGAGTTAATATAAGCACGGCAAGAAAGCCAGTCTTTCTGAAAGCCGGCGGACGGGATGTTCTTTTTGTTGTTGGGAAATCCCACACCATCCATGTAGAGATCATGGATGAAAAGAAAAATGTTGTTAAGGAAATAGAGAAAAAGTTTAAATTGACTCGCCAGTCAGGAGATTTTTTAAGTATCCCAGCCCTGGGAGAAGATATGCCCCAATGGATTCAAAAACGTTCTTAACGTACAAACACAAGGAACCTGGTTGTCAAACCAGGTTCCTTGTGTTTGTAATGGCTAATCTGTAAATTTTTTCCCCCACGCCCGGGTAAAAACAAATTCACGAACCCTTTTCCGTTCCCGGGGTTCCAGCTCTTCTTGTTTTAGTAGCTCAGGCAGCTCGTCAGGGGTTCCAGGATATCCTATCGCTATTGCGGTCATGGGATCGTATTCTTCCGGTATGTTATAGGTTTTTCGTATACATGATTTGGAAAATCCCGCCATGGGATGAACAGCTAACCCCATAGCCGTTGCTTGAAGGGCCATGTTCTGTATGGCCATCCCAAGATCGTGGAAGGCATAGTGGTTTATTTTTCCATTGAGTGCAAAGACCGTTCTTGCTATGCCAATTACAAGGACAGGAACATGTTGGGCCCAAACCTGATTCTGTTCTACGAGGCATGAAAGCATGACCTCAAATTCTTTAATGTTTTCCTTTGTAGCTATAATGAAAAACCAGGGTTGATCATTGTAACATGACGGAGCCCACCGGGCAGCTTCGAAAAGAGATAGAAGTTGATCTTTACTCGGAATCTGCTTTGTAAATGCTCTTGGGCTCCACCGACTGCAAAGAAGTTCGTGTATCGGATACTCAGTTTTCGCTCTTTTTTCCATCATTTTCGCCCCCTTTTTAATAATGCTCTATTTTCCCACACAAAACTGGCTGAAAATAGTTTCCAAAAGGGCGTCATCGACAGAAAGGCCCAGCAGTCGCTCCATACAGGTTCGCCCGTCATAAAGGCATGCGGCGACTACATCTTGTCCCATCCCTTCGTTAAGGGCAGATATTCCCTGGCCAAGAGCCTGGATAGCTTTGCGAATCTCCTCTACTTGACGGGAAGAAGCATTGAGGCCCGATGTCAATGTTCCCCCACCGGCAATATTAGTGACAATAGCATCTTTTAAAGCCTCTATTCCTTCTCTTTTTTCTGCCGAGATGACGAAGACAGGACTCTGAGGCAATAGCCCGTTTATCATTTCTTCTGAAATAACGAGTGGAAGATCGGCCTTGTTAATGGTTACGATATGGTTGGTTGCCGATATTTTTTGAACAAGGGCGAGATCTGCAGGGGTTAAAGGTTCACTTCCGTCAATAACCCAGATTCTTACGTCAGCCTCCATCATAGCTTTTTCAGCTCGAGCTATTCCCATAGCCTCTATTTCATCTCCAGGGGCGCCAATGCCCGCAGTATCAACCAATCGAATAGGGATGCCGCGGTATGTAAGAACTTCTTCGATCAAATCTCTCGTAGTTCCAGGTATGGCTGTAACAATAGCCCTGGATTCCTTGAGTAAGGCATTAAGAAGAGAAGATTTTCCCACGTTAGGTCGGCCTACCAGGGCAACGCGAATTCCTTCCCGAAGGAGAAAACCAGTATTACACCGATCCAGTAAGTCTTCCAGCCCTTGTTTCAAAGTGTAAAGAGCAGACTCGACTCCTTCGTTTTCTATAAAAGGGATATCTTCTTCGGGAAAATCAAGGCCAACTTCGATAGAAGACGAGATTGTGAGCATCTCATTATAAATATCCTTTGCAAAGCTGGAAAGTTCCCCTCTTAGGGTACGTGTCGCTGCGCGAAGGGCTTCTTCGCTTTTAGACCTGATTATGCCTAATACCGCTTCAGCTTGTGAGAGGTCAATTTTCCCGTTCAGAAAAGCGCGACGGGTAAATTCCCCTGGCTCGGCCAATCTTGCCCCCTTCCCGATAAGGGACTCCAGGCATTTTTGAGCGACCAGCGTTCCGCCATGAGTTGATATTTCAACCATCTCTTCCCCTGTGTAACTTTTAGGGGCCCTAAACCACGAGAAAAGAACCTGATCTATAGGTTCTTTCTTTTCATCAAGGAGATATCCATTCCGTAAAACGCGCGGGGGAGTTTCTGACAAAGGTCGAATGCCATGCACTACCTCATCAGCAAGTTCTCGTGAATTAAATCCCGAGAGCCTGACTATGGCAATGCCGGCTTCCCCCCAGGCTGTTGAAATAGCGGCAATAATATCTTCTGACATGGATGTCTCCTCCCTGCTTTGGGTAGAAATTTCTCCCATGCCAGTATCTTACAACAAAAAGAGCTGCTTCTGAGAAGCGGCTCTTAAATAAAACTAAAAAGTTTCTTTATGGTTTTGCCGAAGCAGAAAATTCCTTCGTCGACCATTTCATTCGAAGCGAAGGTGTAAACAGAGCAAAAGGGGGCGCTTTAATTAGCGCCCCCTGCTTAGCTTATACCGTTGCTATTTGAGCAAGCTCTTGCACTGCTTCAGCTAAACGTTTGACCCCTTCCTCCGTTACTTCCGGCGAGGGGAAGGTGTAGCAGAGGCGTGCATTATGAATGCCGCTTCCTGGCTTCGTGCAGAAGGGTTCCCCAATGACAAAAGCAACCTTTTTCTCAATCGCTTTTTTGAAAAGATCCTTCGTATTGATTTGAGGGAAATTCAGCCAATAGAAGAAGCCACCTTCCGGCTTAACCCATGAAACGCCGAGGGGTTCTAAATGGCGTTTAAAGCTTTCCTGCATGGCATCTCTTTTAACGCGATAATTGTCGATAATGACGGGAATATGCTTATCAAGATGACCGTTTCTGCAATATTCGGCTACAAGGGCCTGGGCAATGGTACTGGTGCATAAATCCGCTGTTTGTTTGAAAACGGTCATCTTTCTAATTATTTCTTTCGAACCCGTAACCCATCCAATACGGCTCCCTGGAGAGAGGATCTTCGAGAAAGAGCCGGCATAAATCACTCCGCCAGCATCGTCAAGGGAGAATATAGAAGGCAAATGCTCGCCATCAAATCGTACGTACCCGTACGGATCGTCTTCAAAGATGGGAATGGAGTACTTGTGTGAAATCTCAACAAGTTTCTTTCGTCTTTCCAGAGTCATAGTAGAACCGCCAGGATTCTGGAAGTTAACAATGGTATAAATGAATTTTACCTTTTTCCCCTCTTTGCGGGCCTTTTCAATGATCTCAGGTAGAAGATCCACTTGCATTCCTTCCCCGTCACAGGGAACTCCCAGGAATTCCGCCCCATGGTTATAGAATGTAGATAGCGCGGCAAGATACGTAGGATCTTCCGTTATAACGAAGTCTCCTCTGTCGATTATTGCCCATGAAAAAAGATCAAGAGCCTGCTGAGAGCCCGTGGTGATAAGCATTTCGTCTAAAGCGGCTACTTTCCCCATGCGAGGTGATGTCCATTCTGCGAGAAACTCTTTCAGTGGGGGGTAACCTTCAGTGGTGCCGTATTGAAGAAGATTTTTACCATCTTCTTTTAAAATATGGACACCTTCGTAAAATTCGTCCACGGGGAATATTTCTGGTGCCGGCATTCCACCAGCAAAGGAAATCATGCCTGGTTGCTTAATAACCGCAAGCATTTCTCTTACAGGTGAAGGCCTCACGTTCTTAGCGTTGTAGCTAAAATTTTCTTCCCAAACCTTACTCAACAATATCGCCTCCCCATTGGCTTGTTAATAAAGTCCATCAATTCTGAAAACAATGAAGTAAAAGGCTATAAATTGTAAACTACATTGTTATAAGTAAGAAAAAACAAGACAGTACAAAACAATTATATCACTGAACGAGGAAAAAGAATGTTCCTTAGCCAGAAATAAAATATACATATTGCGCCCCTATTTCTGACTATAGGCTCGGGCAGTAGCCCTGGCATGTTCCAGGCGGCGTTCTGTTGGGGGGTGTGAGTTGAAGCCGCTAGGGGATGTTTCGTATCCCGCTTCTTTCATTTTTTCAAGGGCCTGTACCAGTCCCCAGGCACTATAACCAGCCTCTACCGATAATTTAATACCATAATCATCAGCTTCAACTTCCTGTTCACGGCTAAATCCCGACTCGGCAAGAGTTATGCCAAGACCAGCCAAAAGTTCGTTGCTTTGATTTCCTTTAAGGCTTTTGTAAAGAAGACTCCAGAGCAAGTTCCTTCCTACGGTGCTCCCATAATGATTAAGCTTGATATGTCCTGTTTCATGGGCAAGAATCCCGGCGATCTGGTCTTCAGTGTCGAGAATTTTCAGCAAGCCCGTTGTAACATGTACAGAGTAACTGTCTCCAGAAAAACGAACCCAGGCATTAGGTTCTTTTTTGTCTTCTATAGTAATAGGATCGGTCTTGAGCCCAGCAGCCTTAGATATGCGCTCCCAGGCGAGGTTTGCCTTTTGTGGTGATAGGGCTGCATGGGCAGATCCGACAATAAGCAATAGTGCGATAAAGAGTGAAAGAATTTTTATGGCAAGGTGTTTTCTCATAGGGTCACCCTCTTTCTTTGTCAATGCTAACATAGAGAGGAGGGAGCTTCCAATAGGTAAAAGTATAGAACTTTTGTAATAGCGAAATTCTAATAGAATTCATCTGTAAGGATTTGATAAGCTCGACATTGCATAAAAATTTTTATGGCCAAATACGTAATATTACTTCGATAGAGGTTCTTTCATCATTTATAATGAAAAACCACCATCTTGATTGGAAGGAGGATTGACGTGTTGATAAGAAAACTTCATGTTCTGGCAATAGTATTGCTTTTTCTATCAGTAAGTGCAGGAATGGCAGTTGGTTCCCCAGATACATCTCAGCCCCCTTCTGTGGAAGAGGCTTTCTGGAAGAGAGAATGGAAGACCATAGACGAATTTCTCAAACTTGATCATGCGGCCCTTTCTCCAAGAGAACTGACCTTAGGGGCGAATGCTCTATGGCTGCAGAAGCGATGGGGGGAGGCCCTTGCTCTTCTTCAGAAAATAGATGAAGCGGATTTCCCCTCCGCATTAGTTCCCTATCGGGATATGATGATTGTTCTCGCCCTTGAGAGGACTGGTGAAAAACAGAAAGCATATGAGAGAGCTCAGGGGCTTCTTAACAAGGTTCCGGAAGAACTGGGTTTCTATGTAGCCTATGCACTTTCCCGCCTTTCTGATGATAATGAAACTCGAAGGTGTTGGCTTGAAACAATGCTAACAAAAGCTACAAACCAGGCACAGACGATTCAGACCCTTAACGAGCTGTTACGGACGGCAGGTGATAATTTGGCCTATGCCCTGCAGCTATTAAAATTTGAACCTATGAATAGCCAGGCTTTGTCCTGCCTTGGAAAGAGTCCGAGACCTTATGGCGGACCTGTCGCAAACGCCCTTGGGTATGCGGCCTATTTACGGGGAGAATATGCCAAAGCCATCCCCCTTTTTTTAGAGGTTCCTCTCGATTCAGCCGATGGCCTCAAGTCCCGTTACTATAGGGCAGTTTCCCTCTACCGCCTCGAGCGGTATGAAGAGGCATTGAAATTGTGGGAATGGCTGGCTCTGAATGGTAAAAGCTATGGGGAATCTTCTGTTCGGCGTCTGGGAATTCTGGCTGGCCAGGGGGAAAGGGAGAAAACCCTTGAATCATTGCAGCGCATAGCTGATAGAGGAAATTCTACAGTGCGGCCAAGGGCTCTTTACTCTCTTTACACCCTTGTACCTGAAGAACAGAAGGAGTTTCTTAAAAAAGAACTCATTGATAAGTATGCAATGACGGAAGGGACCCAGGCCATTCTTTGGGACGATGCTTGGCAGGCCTGGAAAAAAGGCAACACACGGGAAGCCCTTCGCATATGGGAGCACTTCTTTTCACTGAGCAACGGCGCCATGAGAGAACGGCTTTTATATTGGACTGCCAGAGGGTATGAGAAGCTTGAGCAAAAAGGCAAGGCAGAGGAACTTTTTCATACGCTTATTTCGGATTATCCTCTCTCAATATACAGTTTCCTCGCTTCACCAGGGGGGCCATCCTTTACTGGAGAAACTCCGTCAGAGCTCGAGAGAGAAAAGTGCGAGCTTGAAGAATGGGGGTTCGTTTTTTACGCGAGATTGAGACTTCTGAAAGAAGGAAGTAGTTCCGCCTATTATCGGGCTGCTATTCTCTCAGAATGGCTTGAAGATGAGCCTGGAGCCTACAGTGCGGCATCGACATTGGCCTCTGCCCTTTTAAAGAAAAATCCCTTGCCTAAAAAAGGCATCTGTTTTTTATATCCTCGCCCTTATCGCGGCCACGTTCTCCAGTCAGCAGAACGATTTGGTGTGGAGCCGAATTTGATCTGGTCAGTGATGAAACAGGAAAGCGCTTTTGATGCAGATGTAAACAGCTGGGTTGGGGCCATTGGCCTTATGCAGCTTATGCCCGCTACAGGTAAAGAAGAGGCGAAACTCCTGGGGATGGAAAAAGTGGATCTTTGGCAGCCTGAAACTAATATTTTGCTTGCTGCTTCCCATCTGGGGCGATTGCAAAAACGTTTCCGTCGACTTGAATGGGCTATTGCAGCCTATAACGCTGGAGGCGGGGCTGTAGGACGATGGATAAAAGAGGGGGAAGAGCGCCCCTTTGATGAATGGATGGAAGATATTCCCTATAATGAGACGAGAAACTATGTACGTAAAGTGATGGGAAATCTTTTTGTTTACAGAATGCTCTACTAAAAAGTAAGGAGAGGGGCTTTGGTGGTGTACTTCACTAAAGTCCCTTTCCTTTATTTATTGCAGACTGCGGTTGCTTTTCAGAAGGGATAGAGCGATTTCAAAATGATGCTTTTCTATACATGGCGCCCCTTTTTCTCCAATTTTTAGGAAGTCGCGAATTGCAAGGGCGGAAGCCTTGCGGCAGATAAAATGTATATCCCCTCCGGAGTGTCCCTCAGTGGACCGGACAAGCTCTTCGAGATGTACGTCCTCCGCTAGAGGTTTTTTCTGTAGATGTATCTGGAAGATCTCTAGTCTGGCTTTTGCGTCAGGCATGGGAAGCTCAAGCACCACATCGAACCGGCCGCTGCTCAGAAGGGCTGGGTCAATAAGGTCTATCCTATTTGTGGTAGCGAGAACTGTAACGCCCTTAAGCTCTTCAATGCCGCTCATCTCCGCAAGGAATTGACTGATGACCCGCTCTGTAAAGCTGGCGCCAGCCCCGCTATCCCGCCCACGAATGGGGACGAGAGATTCTATTTCATCAAAATAGAGAATAGAAGGAGACGCCTGCTTCGCCTTTTTAAACACTTCCCTTATGGCCCGTTCGCTTTCCCCCACATATTTTGACATTAGAGCAGGCCCCTTTACCGGTATAAAATTCACACCGCTTTCGTGAGCCAGGGCCCTTACCAGCAGGGTTTTTCCTGTACCGGAAGGCCCGTGCAGCAATATGCCCTGGGGAGGAGTGATATTAAATTTTTCGTATACGCTGTTATATTTAAGAGGCCACTGCACTGCTTCGATAAGCTCCTCTTTAATAGCTTCAAGACCGCCGATATCACTCCAGGTTACGTCTGGAACCTCCACAAACACTTCGCGGATAGCGGATGGTTCCACTTCTTTCAGTGCGTCGAGAAAATTCTCCATAGTGACATTCATAGAGAGAAGCTTTTCGTAGGGAATGACGGCCTGTTCATAGTCGATACATGGCAAAAGCTCTCTGAGAGAAGACATGGCGGCTTCCTTAGCCAGTGCTTCCAAGTCGGCTCCTACAAAACCGTGGGTAATGTCTGACAGGCGCATGAGATCAACATCTTCTGCCAGGGGCATCCCTCTTGTATGAATTTGCAAAATCTCAAAGCGGCCATTGCGGTCAGGGATGGGGATGGAAATTTCCCGGTCAAAGCGGCCAGGGCGCCGCAACGCAGGGTCAAGGGTGTTGGGAATATTTGTTGCCCCTATAACAATAACCTGTCCACGGGATTCCAATCCATCCATAAGAGCCAGGAGCTGGGCAACAACTCGCCGCTCTACCTGTTTTTCACCACCCATTTCTTCACGCTTGGGGGCGATAGCGTCTATTTCATCAATGAAAATAATCGCAGGAGCGTGGGCTTGGGCTTCATCAAAGACATTCCGCAGACGCTCCTCACTTTCACCGTAAAACTTGCCGATAATTTCGGGCCCGGAAATGTGGGTGAAATAAACGTCAGTTTCATTTGCTACCGCTCTTGCGATAACAGTCTTCCCTGTGCCAGGGGGGCCGTAGAGCAGCACCCCTTTTGGGGGCTGCACGCCTAGCCTGTCAAAGACCTGGGGGAAGCGTAGAGGCAATTCTATCATTTCACGCACACGCTGAATCTGAGGGCCGAGCCCGCCAATATCTTCGTAGGAGATCCGTGAGGTTTTTTGCTCCTGGGATAGTTGTTTTTCAACGTTTATATAGGTGGCATTGCTTATTAGGACAATTCCTTTAGGGGTCGTGTCCGTTACAAGAAAATCACATGTCCTTGTCCCATAAAGATTTGCCCGTATACGATCCCCTTCTATCACTGGCAGTCCCTCGAGGAGGTTGCTGAGATAGACCGAATCCCGTTCTTTTTCCAGAAGGGGAGTGGATGTCAGGGGCCTGAGGGTGATGCTCCCTGCAAAATGATGATCCACCTTGTGGATAGAAATCTTTTCATCAAGTCCTACTTGAGCATTCTCTCTGGTTATCCCATCGATTTGAATAGCTTTTTGTCCCATATCTCCAGAGTCGCAAGCCAGCAGCCGGGCAGGTGTTTTCCGCTTCCCTTCCAGTTCTATGATTTGTCCCTCTGAAAGCCCATATCTTTTGATATCTTCAGGATCGATACGGGCAATGCATCGCCCCACGTCTTTTGACAGGGCCTCTTTAACTCGTAACGGCATTGTGAAGCGCTCCCTTCAGTTCAGAATAAACCAGAATATATGCTACCACAAAGGCCCTTTCCGGGGTATCCTCCGGAAAGGGCCTTTGTAAGAGACTTAAAGGTTTCTTTACGTTTCTATTATTGGGCCGATACGGGTTCTACCCGCCCCGGGTAGGCCTTAAGAGCCGCCTTGAGTATATCCATGGCCTTTACGAGGTCTTCGTTTTTAAGAACATAGGCAAGGCGGGCTTCGTTTTTGCCCAGTCCAGGAGTGGCATAAAATCCTTCTGCTGGAGCTGCCATCATGGTTTCTCCGTTGATGTCAAAGTTCTGAAGCATCCAGATAACAAATTTCTCTGCATCATCGACGGGCATTTTTACAACAACGTAGAAGGCGCCTTTTGGCTGTTCGCAGACAACCCCAGGCATAGACTGAAGGGCTTTATAAAGGGTATCCCTTCTCGACTGATATTCCTTATTCACTTCTTCAAGATATGAAACCGGGGTGTTGTAAAGGGCCGTAGCCCCTACCTGCTCGAGAGTGGGAACACAGAGCCTTCCTTGACATAGTTTCAGGATTTGTTTCATAAGCTCTTCATTCTTAGATGCGACACACCCAATACGAGCACCACATGCACTATAGCGTTTTGACACAGAATCGATGATAATAACCCTATCTTCCACATCAGAAAGGTTTCCGAAGCTTGTGTACTTAAGTCCATCATAGACGAACTCTCTGTACACTTCGTCGGCGATGATATAAAGATCGTGTTTTTTTGCGAGATCTGCCAACATCCTCATTTCATCAGCAGTGTAGATGGTTCCTGTGGGGTTTCCAGGGTTAGAAATGAGAATGCAGCGAGTTTTGGGAGTGATAACGGCTTCGATCTTTTCACTCGGAGGAAGATGAAAGCCCTCTTCTGCCTTTGTTGTAATCGGAACGATATTGACATTGACGCATTTTGAAAAAGCATTGTAATTTGCATAGAAAGGTTCGGGAATCAAAATCTCTTCTCCTGGGTCACAAGTGGCCATTACAGCAAACATAATAGCTTCGCTTCCGCCGTTTGTCACAAGGATATGATCCCGCTCGAAATGAATATCGTAGCCTTCGTAGTATCTCCTCATGGCATCGCGAAGTTCGTTGCTGCCCTGGGATGTAGAGTATGCGATAACTTCCTGAGCGAAATCTTTAATAGCCTGGAGGAATGAGGGAGGAGTTTTGATGTCCGGCTGACCAATATTCAAATGATACACTTTCTTCCCTTTTGCTTTTGCTTCATCGGCGTATGGAATCAGTCTTCTAATGGGAGAAGACTGCATAGCCATAATTCTGTTAGAAAACCTCATGAAACAACGTCCCCCTTAAAATAGAAATTATGAAGCAGAACCTCATTTAAATGATAGCATAAGAGTATAAAAACGTTAACACATTCCCAAAGGGTAAGATGTAGTGAAGAATTTCCTATAAAAATATATAATTTGAGTTCCGGAGGTGTTCAAATGCATTCTCGAATGAGTTTATTGCATTCTCTTGCAACAGACAACGAAAAAAAGATGGTACTGCTTGTTATGGATGGTTTGGGAGGAGTCCAAGGGGCTGATGGGTTGACAGAACTTGAAAAAGCTCAGACCCCTCTTATGGATCGCCTTGCCGCGGAGTCGGAGTTAGGCCTTCTCTCTATGGTGGATGTAGGTATTACCCCGGGGAGCGGCCCAGGCCATCTTTCTCTTTTTGGTTACGACCCTCTCTCCTGGTCTATAGGAAGGGGAATCCTCGAAGCTCTTGGAGTGGGAGCCCATGTCGGGGCGGGGGATATATGTGCCCGAGGAAACTTCTGTACAGTTGGTAGTGAAGGTATTATTGTAGATCGACGGGCTGGGCGTATTCCTACAGAAGAGAGCGCTAAGGTGGTAAAAAAACTTCAAGACGCCATTCGGTCCATAGATGATGTTCAGGTTACCTTCTACCCGGGCCTTGAACATCGTTTTGTCGTGGTATTTTCAGGAGAAGGGCTCTGTGAGGAAGTCAACGACGCCGACCCTCAAAAAGAAGGGCTTCCCATGCGGTGGGCCGTAGCACAAAATGAAAAAGCACGCCGAACAGAGGAGATTATTAATGCCTTTATTAAGGAGGTATGGGATGTTCTAAATGATGAGCACCCCGCCAATGGATGTCTTTTGAGGGGATTTTCTTCAGCTCCACATATTCCATCCCTTGGCGAACTCTACAAGATAAAACCGGTTGCACTAGCAACGTATCCCATGTACAGAGGGCTTGCCAGTCTCGTAGGAATGGATGTCAGAGATGCGGGAGAGACCCTTGAGCAGCTTTTTCATGCGGTAGGAACCTATTGGGACGACTATAATTTTTTTTACGTCCATGTGAAATATACAGACAGCCGCGGAGAAGATGGAAACTTTTCTGAAAAGGTAAGAGTGATAGAAGATGTCGACCGCCTGTTGCCCAAGATTCTCGATCTGCGGCCTGACGTGCTAGCTATTACTGGAGACCACAGCACTCCTGCCATTCTTGCGGGCCATTCCTGGCATGATGTCCCTCTTTTGCTCTGGAGCCCTTACGCCCGTCGAAGTGGTGCGGCAGAATTTGGAGAAAAATCGTGTGCTCAAGGAAATATAGGCCATATGCAGGGAGAAAAACTTATGGGACTCATGCTGGCTCACAGTCTAAAATTGAATAAATACGGTGCCTGATTTAGAAAGATTGGAAGTGATTTCGTGGCTGAAGCAGAAACCCTTAAGAAAATGACTGAAACTGTTAAGAAACAGAATGTTTTAGGAACGGGAGCTGTTAAAAAATTGCCCCGAGACAGTAAATTTTATTGTCTTGGCGTAGTGAGCAAGCTGGCTTCTAAAAAAGATAAGAATAACAAGACCTATTGGGAACTCTCTTTGATGGATAAAGAGGGGACCATCGAGGGAAAGATATGGGGCAATGCCGAATGGTGGGATTGCCGCCCAGAGGGGCAGAATGAAACAGGATCCCATGAAGCCGCAGAGTCTAAAAAAAAGATAGATCCCCTCACATGGGAATGCATGTCTGACCTTCAAGGGCAAACAGTAGGATTGCTGGGACAAGTCGCAGAATTTAGAGGGCAGCCTCAATACAACTTTAATGCCATTTATTATGTGGATCAGAACAAGTATCCGCCTTACACTTTTGTGCAGAGATCTCCATTTCCCCTTGAAGAAATGAAGAATGAGTTTTTTGGCCTTGTTGAAAGCTGCCAGCCGCCAATAAAAGACTTCTTGGCCTTTGTCTTCAGTGGGGATTTCTGGAGGCAGTTCGAAAATTGGCCTGCTGCTGTTTCCCATCACCACGCCTATGTTTCCGGGTTACTGGAACATACCCTGGGAGTGGCCAGGCTGGCCTGCGGCATGGTAGATGCCAGTACCAGTTCTGGATATGGCGCGAATCGAGATCTTGTGGTAGCGGGAGCTCTTCTGCATGACATAGGAAAAATTGACTCTTACCGTCTCTCTCCAGCTCCTGAAATGACAGTGGAAGGAACAGTAATCGACCACATTGTTCTGGGGTATAATCGTTTTTCTCGTCTGGCAGAGGATTTTGGACTGGACGAAAAGTACGCTGCAGCTTTAGGGCATATTATTGTCAGTCACCACGGCTGTAAGGAATTTGGCTCACCTGTGGTTCCTGCGACTCCTGAAGCCATGATCGTTTCAGCGGCTGATGAACTCGACTTTAAGCTCTATTGCTGGCGCGACGCGGTGGATCAGATCGATGAGGGAAAAGAAATTTCAGAATGGAATTACTCTGCTCAGCGCCGTTTCTGGAAATGGGAGCTGGAATAGATGTCCTATACATTTAAAGTTTCAGAGCATCACGCGGGGCGAAGACTGGATAAAGTGATCCGCACCTTATGGCCCAATCTTCCCCTGGGTGCCATGATGAGGGGGATACGCAAGGGGCTTGTCCGTGTGGATGGGAGAAAAACATCTTGTTCCGTCCGCCTGGAAGATGGGCAGTCTGTTTATGTTCCGTGGGAAGAGCCTGAGCTCATTGAGAAATCGGTGAAAACAAAAAGAACAGGAGCCCTTTCAATAGTGTATAAAGACCATTACATTATGGTCCTTAACAAAGAGGCGGGGCTTATTATCCAGCCAGACCAGTCAGGAGAAGAGAGTCTTATTGAGCGGGTATGGCTAGAGGTTGAACCGGAAGGTGATTTCAGAGCCTGTGCAGTCCATCGCCTTGACCGCAATACTACGGGGCTTGTAGTGGTAGCATTACACGGCCAGTCCCTTAGGGAATTGCAGCGGGCTTTTCGTGATAACGATGTGGACAAAACCTATCTTGTGGCTGTCCGGGGACAGACGCCTCTGGAGGGGGATATTACAGCCCCCTTGCAGAAAGACAGAGACCACAACATTGTTACTGCGAGCCCTGACGGCCTGCCAGCTCATACCCATTACGAGAAAATAGCGGGAGATGACGAATGCTCTCTTCTCAAGGTCAGTCTTTTGACTGGGCGTTCCCATCAGATACGGGTACATTTGGCCATCTCGGGGTATCCAGTCATAGGAGACGTGAAGTATGGGGATTTTGCTTTAAATAAGCAATGGTATCATCGCATTCGATTGGATCATCCCCTGTTGCACGCGTGGAAGATTTCTTTTAGGAGATTAAACCCCCCTCTCTCATATATAGAGAGAAGGGAATTTTCTGCGCCGCCAGATAGACTTTTTTTAAAATTCCTTCGTACAAAGGGTTGGCAAACATACCTTGAGGGGGTATAATGTTCTCTAGCAAGGTAAATGGAGGTGCATTATATGAGGAATCTAAAGATATCAGTGTCAGACAAGGCATTTGAGCGTCTATCAAAAATGGGAGAAGGCCATCTTGTTGAGAGAACTATAGGTGGGGGTTGAGCCGCAGTTAGGGCCGTTCTCGTGGAGAGCGGCAAGGCACCAGTAACAGAGGGGTATTCTGCCTATGAGACTGAGGGAGTGACTTTGTGGATTCCTGATTTTATGGCCTTTAAGAACGATGAGGTTATTATTGACCTGAAAGGTTTTTTATGGGCGGCAAATCTTGTTGTAGTATCCGCCCTCCTCGGGCAAGGTTCAGGCTGCGGCAGTTGCAGCTGTCATTAAACGCTAAGAACATAAGCAAGAACAAGAGACGGTTTTCAATGACCGCCTCTTGTTTTTTTGATGAAATATGAATAATAATACAGTATATTTTATTCTTTTTATAGACTAGTGAGAATTATTTTAGGTATTAAGAATTATTTGTAGGAAAACGATGTTTTTTATTGGTTGGTCTGGAGAATTCGTGATATGATTATCAACTGAATGCTCCTTAAAATGAAAGGAGCACAATTAGCGGCGTGAGCCGTCAGCATACCAGGAGGTGTTTGTTAGATGTCCGTGGTTAAGCGTACGTCCTCTAATGTACTCCTTGACACCGCTCTGAAAAATTTTTATGCAGCAGCCGAAGAAATGGGTCTTGAAGATGGGCTTATCGATATTCTGAGCCATTCCGAAAGAAAGTTGGCTGTTTCTATTCCTGTTGAAATGGACGATGGGACAGTCAAGGTTTTTGAAGGTTACCGCGTGCAGCATTCTACAGCTATTGGGCCGGCTAAAGGTGGAGTTCGTTTCCATCCTGAAGTGTGCCTTGATGAATGTGAAGCGTTGTCAATGATGATGACATGGAAATGCTCCCTCGCCGGTATTCCTTATGGCGGAGGCAAGGGTGGAGTGTCTTGCGATCCTCTTGAAATGTCCAAACGGGAGAAAGAGCGTGTGGCAAGAACTTATGCCGCCCGTATAGAGCCTTTTGTCGATGCCTGGACAGATGTTCCAGCTCCTGACCTGGGAACAGGCGCGCCTGAGATGGTCTGGTTTATGGATACGATCAGTAAAATGAGAGGACGCCTGGAGCCAGCTATTTTTACGGGAAAGCCCATAGGACTTTGGGGATCAAAAGGGCGAACAGCAGCGACAGGGTACGGTGTTGCTACTTGTGCACTTGAGCTTTTTAAAGCCCTGAAAAAAGATGTTAAGGGCGCTACCTTTGCTATTCAGGGTTTTGGAAATGTTGGCACCTACTCTGCAAAGACTCTGCAGGATGCTGGTGGAAAAGTCGTAGGCATCAGCGATATTACCGGAACCTATTATTGTAAAGACGGTATTGATGTTGATAAGGCTATGAACTATGTTCAGAACATTCACCCGAAGAGACTTCTTGAGGGCTATGAACAGCCCGGTCTTGAAAAGATGGGACTTTCCGACATTCTCTTCCTTGATGTAGATCTCTTTATTCCTGCGGCTCTTGAAGGCGTTATCAATGCTAATAACGCTGATAAAGTGAGGGCCAAGTACATTGTAGAGGCAGCCAATGGGCCTCTTACACCAGAAGGCGATGCTATTCTCGATGAAAAAGGCGTATTGATCGTACCCGACTTCCTTGCCAATTCCGGTGGAGTTATCGGTTCCTACTTCGAGTGGGCCCAGAATCTCAGCGGTTTCTTCTGGTCTATTGAAGAGTACAACGAGCGTCTGATCCGTATCATGAAAGACAACTTTGCAAAAGTTTGGGATTACTCCCAGGAGAAAAATGTCAAAATGCGTCGAGCAGCCTTTATGGCAGCGATTCAGCGTGTTTCAGACGCGGTCCGTATGAGAGGGGTTTTCCTTTAAGTTCTAGATTCTTAAGCACATAAAAGCAGGGGCATTTTCCGTTGTCCCTGCTTTTGCTTTTTTAGCTGCTTGTTATTATAATTTTTTCTTTATCCCATCAAATCAAAAAACGTAGATCAGTAAGATCTATTACCGCCGAGGATTTACGGTTTTATCCTATAGATTGTCCTCGGCCATGGACTTGCTTCCCGAATGTGCTCGAGGCCGCAAATCCATGCTATGACCCGCTCTATTCCCATACCGAATCCACTATGAACGAAAGTTCCAAACTTGCGCAGATCGAGATACCAGTCATAGGACTTTTCGTTAAGCCCTTCTTCTTTAATTCTGGCAATAAGGCGTTTCATATCGTCTTCTCTCTGAGAACCTCCTATAATTTCGCCATATCCTTCCGGAGCTAAGAGATCATCGCATAGAACGAGGTCCGGATTTTCGGGATGTTCTTTCATATAAAAAGCCTTGACCTTTTTAGGGTAGCATTCTACAAATATGGGCTTGTCAAATTGCTGGGTTAGAATAGTTTCATCTTCGTTACCGAAGTCATCGCCATATGGAGTGGAACTTCCCAGTTCGTGGAGCATTTCTATAGCTTTATCGTAGGTGATCCGATAGAAAGGAGGTTTGACCTTCTCTAGTTTTGAGAGGTCTCGCCCTAAAGATTCAAGTTCATTTTTGCAGTGGAGAAGAACGTGTTCCACAATATAGGCGACAAGATTTTCCTGCAGCTTTATATTCAAATCGTGGTCATAAAAGGCCACTTCCGGCTCAAGCATCCAGAATTCAGTGAGATGGCGTCTGGTTTTAGATTTTTCAGCCCTAAAGGTGGGGCCAAAACAGTACACTTTCCCGAAAGCAGCAGCGGCGGCTTCAGCATAAAGCTGCCCTGTCTGGGCAAGATAGGCCTTGTCATTCTCAAAGTAATCAAGCTCAAAAAGTCCTGAGGCTCCTTCGCCAATGGAACCTGTGAGAATGGGGCTGTCAATCAGCATGAAGCCCTCATTATGAAGATATTCTCTTGCGGCCCAGATCACTCTCTCTCTTATCCGCATAATAGCCTGCTGGCGGCTGCTTCTGAGCCAGAGATGACGGTTATCAAGAAGAAAGTCGATACCGTGATCTTTTTTCCCGATGGGATATTCTTCATCAGGGTTTTGAATAACTTTCAGGCCTGTAACAGTGAGTTCTACTCCTGATGGCGCCCGCTCATCCAGACGAACAGTACCTTCCACCTCTACAGATGCTTCGAGCCAGAGTCGCTTGGCGTTTTCAAAAGCCTCTTCAGAAACCTCCCTTTTAACCATAACGCCTTGTACCGTTCCAGTTCCATCCCTCAACTGGAGGAAATGAATTTTGCCTGAACTGCGCTTATTGTACATCCAGCCCTTAATGGTGACACTTTCCCCTTCGTGTTGAGCCAGGTTATGAATGTAGATCCATGGTGCGGACATCTAGACCAACCTCCGTCCTATCATGTATATTACGTTTGACTTATATGATACACTAAGTCGGTATCTGCAAAAAGGAAGGTTTTTATAGTATATCTCAAAGCCTTTAGATTTAGGTACAGTGTGTATGTTATCAATGGTTTGCTGAAATAAAATCCTTTCCCTGTGGCAATAGTAAAGATACCTTTAACCTTAATTACCACAGTATCGTCTCTTACTCTGAAAATTACAAGAGTTCAAAGTGCGGTTCAGAGTAAGCAGGACTTTTGAGGGTTGGGGGGAAAATAATGGAGAAAAATCTCGGTGATGTTGTAAAAGATTTCAGTAGAGAAGCGCCAGACAGAGATTACATTTGGTGGAATGGCGAATGGTGGAGCAGAAAGCGTTTTCAGGATACTGTAGAATCTATAGAAAAAGTTCTGATTGAAGCTGGTTTTAAAGCAGGGCAGAGAGTCGTCACATTACTCCCTAATTGCCCCCTTCTTTTAGCGTTGTCAGCAGCTTGTTGGCGGCAACAAGGGGCGGTTGTTCCTCTTAACATGTTAGCGGGGCCCCAATCCCTTGCCAGAAGCATCGCACATGCAGAACCTTTTGTAATCGTTGTTTCTGAGGGTGTTACCCCCCTTGGCATGGAAACTTTAAAAAAAGTAGCAGTCCCGGTGATTGCTGGAAATCTTCTTGGAACACTTCCCTCCTTTTCAGGCATATGCCAAACTCCATGTGATGAAGATGTAGCCGTCCTCTTTTATACGTCAGGAACTACCGGATTGCCGAAAGCTGTTCCCCTAACCCATGGGAACATATATAGCAATATAGAAGCAGCAGCTCAGCATTTTTCAGCATTCAAGCCGGAAGAATGCGTTATGCTGAACGCGTTGCCCAACTTTCACACGTTAGGATATTCTACCAGCGGCCTTTTGCCTCTGCTTAAAGGGGCCAGGCAAGTTGTCATCCCTTCTTTTATGCCCCCAGAAAGGGCTTTACAGGCCATTTCTGCTGCCGGAGTGAATTTTATAATAGGTGTCCCTGCAATGATAGCGTTGCTTGTAGCGGCAGCTGCCAAAGGAAGAATAGAGGTACCAAGGCATATTTCTACGATTGTGAGTGGTGGAGATCGTTTTCCTGTTTCCCTTGATGAAAGGGTTCGTTCTACTTTTGGTGTAAATGTGATGGAAGGCTATGGATTGACAGAATGTTCCCCTGTAGTTGCTGTCAACCCAGATTCGCTCCGCCGTAAAATAGGAACAGTCGGCACTTTTTTGCCGGGATTTGAGTATGAACTGCGAGATGAGAATAACAATCCTGTTCCTGGCAAAAAAGAAGGCATTCTTTGGCTGAAGGGACCTTCAGTAGTTAGGGAGTATTTTCGAGATCCTGAGAACACGGCTCTCAAATTTCAGAACGGCTGGTTTGACACGGGCGATCTCGTACGCATTGATGATGAAGGGTACGTTACTATTGTTGACAGAGTAAGCGACATTATTATCGTAGGGGGATTCAACGTCTACCCTCAGGAAGTTGAGGAAATCCTTACCAATTATCCAGGAGTTAAGGAGGCCGCAGTGGTTGGCGTATCCCATTCTGTGAGCGGACAAATAGTGAAGGCCTATATTATACGTAGTAACCCTGATATTACCATAAAAGAGCTTATGTCATATTGCAAAGGGCAGTTAGCTCATTATAAAGTTCCTCGTATCTATAAATTTGTTGATGATTTCCCCCGCAACAGTTTGGGGAAAGTGCTGAGGAGACAGTTGAGAGAAGGATAAACACATGGAATTGTTAAACATCCTTTCGAATCTTTTTAAGAACGTTCATGTGGTCGTTATTGGAGATGCTATGCTTGACCACTATATTTGGGGAGGGGTTTCCCGTCTTTCCCCCGAAGCGCCAGTACCGATAGTAGTGGTGGGTAAAGACGAGTACCGAGCAGGAGGAGCTGCCAATGTAGCGGTTAATATTGTTGCATTGGGAGGGAAAGTTACCCTGCTGTCCCCTATAGGTGCGGATTATGCCGGCAACATCCTGCTCGATGCTATTAAAGAAAAAGGAGTTAACGTTAAGACTTCTTTGATAAGACCCCATGTTCCAACAACGGTAAAAACGAGGGTTTTAGCTCTGAATCAGCAGGTCGTAAGAATTGACAGAGAAAAGAAGATTTCCCTGACCTTAAACGAGGAAGGTGATATCCTAGGATTTCTTGATGCTATCTCGCCTTTGCCTTCAATTGTTGTTTTTTCAGATTACGCAAAAGGGACCGTTACCTCGACTTTAGCAAGGAATATTATTCGTTGGGGCGATGAGCATCGCGTTCCGGTTATAGCTGATCCCAAGCCTCCTCACTGCCGCCGTTTCCGTGGAGCAACCCTTATTACTCCAAATGTAGCCGAGGCTGGAAAACTTATAGGGAGAGGGCTTGTTGATCAGGAGGCTATAGAGGCGGGGGCTCGTGAACTGAGGGAAAAACTTTCCCTTAAAGGCGTTCTGGTAACCCAGGGCAGTGATGGTATGACCTATGCCAGTGCACAACAGACCTTTCATTTGCCTGCTCTTTCTATGGAAGTCTATGATGTTTCGGGAGCAGGAGACACCGTAGTCGCGGCAATTTCCCTGGCGCTAGGCGGAGATTTTCCTATAGAGGAAGCATGTCGTTTTGCAAATATGGCAGCGGGTATGGCCGTACAAAAACGTGGTACCTCTATAGTTTCTTTAAGCGAGATCCTTACAGGGTGTTATGCAAGAGACATGTCAGAAATGGCTCTTCGCCTTAAATCTACCTTTTTTGACCAAATAGAAAAGAAAGAGCCTCTGCGGTAGTGCTAAATGTGAATTCCTGGCCTAGAAGTGTTGGACCAATGGCTATAAAAACACCCTTCCCAAAGGACTCAAGGCTTTTTCGATCGCTTTCTGCGTCGCCGAAATATAAGGGATAGGAGGCGTTAAAAAGGCTACAAAGAAATTCAATTCCTTTCGGAGATGGTTTTGTTATTCCTGATTCAGGAGTGACAATACGTTCGTTGGGAAAATCTTCCCACCCAAGCAAGGAAAGAGCGAGGTTCATTTCATCTTTTGACCGTCCCGTATAAATACCAGAAGGGAGGGGGAGTTTTTTCCAGTGACAGGAGATCTGGGGTTTTTCCCGTTTCCAATATCCTTTTGAAGATTTTATGAAAAGAGGCGATCTTCCTGTAATTGACATAACGTCTTCAGATCCAAAATAAAACTCCTCACAGATTCTTCGTACCATACTGCGAGAGATCCTTTCACCAAACTCTTTAATAACCCATTCTGTCACATTATTTCCGTCACACCTAATAAGAAGCCTTTCCCATTGATTAACAGGAGGTACGGCATCTTTAAAATTTTTTGTTTCTTGTGAGAGGATAGCGCAGAGAAATGCCCACGCTATGTCATAATCGTCGTTGAAGGCCTCATGTTGCTTTGCTGCATAAAAATGATCCAAAGTAAAACCTGTGCCATCCATAGTGTAATTGAGAATATTTTGCCATATCCATTGAATGCTGTCTTTTACTACCATGGGAAAAGATAAAGACGTGTCGATAAGAACACCGTCAACGTCAAATATTAGAAGGTCGGCTTTTTCTTCAAGGGTAAAGGGCATAGCAGAAACTCCTTTTAGAAACATTCTATTTGCTTCATCATCATACATGATGAAAGGAGTTTGAAAAAGAGAGAGAAGGAGGAGGCGTTTAAAATGACAGGTGACGCAATGGTACTGTTGCTTTTTGATCGTCATCATCCCTGTTGGGATGACGAGGCAGTCGCTTTGATGGGAGAGGACCCAGGGAGCCTTAAGAGGCTTTGTGACGAAGGTCTTCTGAAAAGAAATGAGACGATATATTCTCTGACCCCACGAGGGATGGAGGTTTTTAAGGAGTATTGTTCCCAATCCTTTTGTGAAAGCGTTCCAGGAGAGTCTCCCGATAATAGCTACGGGCAGGCCTACCTTTTATGGCGCACAAAATTTAAAAATCTTCTCGATCAAAGCTTTACAGCTCGATGGGGAGTGAAGGAGTTTCATGTAGATACTTATCTTGAATATGCGCCGGCCCTCCCGAAAGAAGAACTATACCATATAGATCATCCCCCCCATGTAACATGGACCTATGATAGCCATCCTGCCGTTGAAAGAATGAAAGAAGATTTTCCTATCTTGGGCCTGAAGGCAAGGGATTCGACTCCTCCTTCTTTGGAAGCCATAGAGAGCTGGCATAGTAAGAATGAAGTTGTAAAAGGATCTTTATATGTGGATCTTTTACTATTGAATCGTTGTGATTTTGCTTATTATATGCATCATCCTAAACATCCTAACGATGTCTTGGGGCTTGTGAACGCGGACAGATTCTATTGTTTTCGCACACTTCCCCCTTTCGATCAAAGCTGTAAAAAATATATAGACATCATTGGGAAAATACATCTCTTTCTGCTTAATCAGCGTAGGCTCTATATTCCGGGCTATGTAGATGTTGATTCAGCAGATCAGGATTCCCTCAATTGGGTAGTCTGGGTTGTGGATACAGAAAAAGAAGCAATATCAATGCATGGTCTTCTTGCCCCCATGGGAGAAAGTCTCATAGGTCCTGCGCATCCTATGGATGTTTGGGTTATCAGCCTTGAAGCTTTAAGGAGCGTAGAGAAAAAATATGAGTTAATCTATGACCTCTTCCCAAATGTAGCCCATCCTATAGTACGAAGCATATAATACATATAATAATAGAAATGGGCCCCGAGTCGGGGCCCATTTCTATTATGGAGCTGTTATAAATTAAGTATAATAGTTCTTAGAGCAATAAGCCTTGTGAAGGGAAAGATTGACATGATAGAGATTCCTCTTGATTACGATTCAGACATCCCCCTTTATCGTCAGATAACGTTTCATCTTAAAAAAATGATAGAAAAGGAGGCCTTGCCTCCGGGCTTGAAACTTCCGGGTTCCCGGCAGCTGGCAAAAGACCTTGGAGTAGGACGGGTGACTGTAATTGAAGCCTATAGACTTCTAGCCGACTATGGCTATGTGGTGGAACGGGGAAGAAGTGGCACCTATGTGGCACAAAGAAAAACATGTAATGAAAACAGAGAACAAAAAATCGAAACAAATTGGGATTTAGATTGCGTTCGTCCCTCATCAGATCTTATCCCCGCAACAGAACTGTCAAGAATTGCCAGAGATGTTTTAGCCTTTTGGGGACCCCAGGCTCTTTGCGAAGCTCCTCTTGCCGGTCTGGACACACTTAGGCAGGTTTTAGTGGAGCATGGCGCATCAAGGGGTATACCTGCTTTTTGGAAAGATGTATTTGTCACGGCAGGGGGACGCCATGGTCTGGCCCTTTCATTAGGAGCATTACGGCGCTGTGGTGTTGAAAAAATGTGGGTAGAAGAGCTGACCTATCCTGACGCTATTGCCATTGCCCAGTCTGAGGGGCTAAGCATAGGAATACTTCCCCCCCTTGAAGAAATCGCTGAAACATGGTATGAATCCCTGTCTGGAGCTGATGTGTTATATCTCGTCCCCAGTTTCCAGAATCCAACGGGGCAAACTATATCCGTTGCTGTGCGGCAGATGATTTTGCAAGGGAGCATTCGATACGGGTTCTGGATTCTGGAAGATGATGCATACGGAGAATTACGGTATGGAGACACGAGTATCTCTGCTCTGAAAGCAATGGATGGGGCGGACAAAGTAGTGTATCTCGGGTCATTCAGTCAAGTGCTATTCCCCGGCTTACGCATAGGCTACTCTCTTGTCCCAGAGCAACTTGAGGATTCTTTTATTTGTATCCAGGCGAGAAAATGGGGGCCAGTCTCATCTCTTGATCAACTTGTAGTGCAAAAATTTATCGAGGGCAAGGGGCTTGAATCCGCACTGGAACTGGCTCGGGGAGCCATTGAATCTCGCATGAAGGCCCTCACAGGAGCTTTGATGGAGAAATTGCCTAAAGCGCAGTTTTTAATGCCTGAAGGTGGCATATATCTTTGGCTTCGTTTGCCTGGGCTCGATGGCTGGGATGCTGCACAAAAGGCTCGAAAACAAGGGGTTCTTGTAACTCCAGGGAACATCTTTTCTTTAGATAGTAAACGGGTTGAAGCGGTTCGCTTGTCTGTTTGCGGTGTTCCCAGTGAGCATATAACGAGTATTGTCGGATGTCTTGATAAGGCATGGAACGCTTCTTTGTTTCCTTTACGCCATTTTTGAGCGTGGCCCTTATTGGGTAAGAGAGTCCAGATATTTTTTCCATAGCCACAGAGCCAGGAGAGCAGAAGCTGTTCCCCCTAGCAATCCGAAACAAATGTAAAAAGTGTTTCCTTTACCCCAAAGAAAGCCGCCAAGTCCGGCAAGAGCGTAGCCATAAAGAACAAGGGTAGTGATTGAAAGCAATAAAACACCAAATCTCATAAAAAACCTCCAGATATATGCTGTATGCAGCATTAGGGATGCTGTATAATGAGCTCAATTCAGTTATTTTTTTATTTTTATAGGGTATTTTACCACGTTATACCTTGTAGAGCAGTATAACGTATGTTAAAGTTATTTATGCAAAAGACAGACTGTTATACAATTAAAATTGTCTACTTTAATCAAGGAGGAATTTTTGAATGCGAGAAGCTAGGTTATATACGACCTCTGCTGATTATGCCTATCAGGAATTGCGCCACAAAATTATTACAAAACAGCTCAAGCCAGGACAGAGACTTCCGGAGGTGAATATTGCTGTTCAGATGGGGGTCAGCCGTACCCCTGTGCGGGAAGCCTTGCGAAGATTGGCTAGTGAGGGGCTGGTAATTATTATTCCCAATAGTGGGGCGAGATTAGCGGCACCGACAGCCAGAGAGATCGAGGATACTTTTTTGGTACGAGATCAGCTTGAAACCTTGGCTATCAGGCTTGCTGCCGAAAGAATCGGAGATAGACACCTTCGTCGTCTAGAAGAAGCTATGATTGAGGAAGGCCGTGCCATTGAAGAAAAAGACCTCGAAAAATATCTTGAAGTAAACGAAGCATTCCATAAGGCTATTGCAGATGCAAGTGGAAATAGAGTTTTGGCAGAATATGTAGAAAACATACTTGCCCGAACTAATGCCTATATTGTTTTCTATGACCCCTTCTATCAGCTTGAAACAATGCCAAGTATTGATGCCCACAGGGAAATCCTTGTGGCTCTGCGACATCATGATGCAGAAAAGTGTGTCAAGCTTCTGCGGGGACATCTCCAGGAAGCTATTATGGGTTTGCGCAAAGCGAGAGAAGAAGCATAGATTTATAATATAGGTTTATAATAATGATGATATGCGAGGTCAGAAAGCCAGGGCTGGATAACATCCAGCCCTTTTTTTTACCAAAAATAGAGTTGCATTGGGAAGATATATAGCGGAGACAGGCTTTTTTTGTCATAATGCCCATTCAGGAGAATGTATCTATGAGGAGGAAAACAACTATGGAAAGAAAAATACCGACACTTGATCTTAAAAGGAACTATACCCGTATCAAAGAAGAAATACAGGTGGCACTAAATGAAGTTCTTGAGAGCCAGTATTTTATTCTTGGCCCCTCAGTCAAGAATTTTGAGGATGAAGTTTCAAGTTATCTTGAAGGAGCTCAAGCCATTAGTTGTGCTTCTGGTAGCGATGCATTGTATCTTGCTCTGATGGCTCTCGGCATAAAGGAAGGAGACGAAGTTATCACGACTCCCTACTCCTTTTTTGCCACAGTCAGTTGTATCACCCGTCTTGGCGCCAAACCTGTATTTGTAGACATAGACCCCTGCACATACAACTTTGATTTGGACCAGGTTCGAGAAAAACTTACCCCTAAGACCAGGGCGATCATCGCAGTTCACCTTTTTGGACAGATGGTTCCCCTGGAGGGGATTGTTGAGGATCTTGAAGAGCGGGGAATTGTCATTGTTGAAGATGCTGCGCAGGCCTTCGGTTCCTGGAGAAAGGTCTCGAATGATATAAAGCGGGCTGGTGCCTGGGGGACAATGGGGTGCTATTCTTTCTTCCCCACGAAAAATCTCGGGGGGTATGGCGACGGCGGCATGGTCGTTTCTTCAAATGAAGCTCTTGCGTCCAGGGTGAAAACTTTGAGGGTGCATGGAGCCGGAACCACATATATACATGAAGAAGTCGGACTCAACAGCCGTCTTGATGCTTTGCAAGCGGCAGTTTTGCGTGTGAAACTTCGTCATCTTGATGAATGGAATGAAGAAAGAAGACTGGTCGCAGACAGATATAAAACACTTTTTGCGGAATATGACCTGCTGGACAAAATTCAGCCTCCCTATGAACTGGACGGGAATTACCATATTTACCATCAGTATGTTCCAAGAGTTATGCAGAAAAGGGAAGAGCTTTCTGAATATTTGGCAACGAAGGGTATTACAACCCGTGTCTATTATCCCCTTTGTTTGCACCTGCAACAATGCTTCGCTTTTTTGAACCACAAAGAAGGAGATTTCCCTGTAGCTGAGGGATTAAGCCGTGAAAGTCTCGCCCTTCCCATTTTCCCGGAATTAACAGAGGATGAGCAAGTTTATATAGCTTCAGCAATAAGAGATTTTTTCCGTCAAAAATAATTTGACCAATATTGCTCTTTCGCTCCTAACCGTGTAAAATACGGATGTAAATTGATGTTTTTTCAAGTAACATAATTCAAAAAGCCGGAACGATGGAGGTGATGGCATGTTTCCCTTGTTTTTTGACCCAACATTCGTACTGCTTATTCCAGCAGTCATTCTGGCCTTTTGGGCGCAAATGAAGGTGAAAACCGCCTATTCTGAATATAGCCGAGTTCTCTCAAGGAAGGGTATCTCCGGCGCTCAGGCGGCGCGGGCCCTTCTTGACCAGTTTGGAATGTATAACGTTCCTATTCAGAGAGTGGCAGGAAACTTAACAGATCATTATGACCCAAGGGACAGAACATTGCATTTATCCGAAGGGGTATTTAACAGTACGAGCATTGCAGCCATAGGCGTGGCAGCCCATGAAGTGGGCCATGCAGTGCAGCATCAGAAAAACTATGCTCCCCTTAAGTTTCGCAATGCAGTTGTTCCCGTGGTGGGAGTAGGTTCTTCTCTGGCTTTCCCTCTGTTCTTTTTGGGATTGCTTTTTCGAGGTCCCCTTTTGATGGATATTGGCATCCTCCTTTTTGTAGGGGTGATCATTTTTCATCTTGTTACTCTTCCAGTGGAATTTGATGCGAGTACCAGGGCGGTGAAACTTCTTGGCGATACGGGCATTCTTGGTTCTGATGAGATAACAGGGGCTAAAGCGGTTCTTAACGCTGCTGCTTTAACTTATGTAGCCGCGGCAGTTATGGCTTTTGCGCAGTTGGCTCGTCTTTTGTTCCTCCGTGGAATGTTTGGACACCGCGATTAGCAGGCTGTCATCCTGAAGCAAGGTGCGATATGATGGTGGGGTGGCGATCATGCTGCCTCACCTTTTATTTTTATGCTAAAAAAGGATGGTATTCATGCCCTTTCTTTTTTTATTACTGATGTTTTTCATAGCACCGTGGCTCGGTATGGTGGCACTGCTGTTTTTTCTTGTCTTTTTTATTGTCCTCCTGCCTTTGGGGTTTGCTGCCAGCTCTTTTATGTGGCTTATCGTCGGGCCGACACAGCTTTTTCGTGTCTTGTTCAATAAGAAAGTCCGCAAAAATCACGCTTTGGAACACGGGACTATCCATATTCTTGAAGAGTCTCTTGGACAATGCAATATTGAAGGGATGTCATATGATAATGGTTTTTCATTGCGTGGCCTCGTAGAACCCGCCGCTGCTCTTTATGCTGCAAGAGTGGCTCTTGAGCGCATGAACAGAGGAGAGTCATCCCTTGCCATTCATCCAAGATGCGGTACTACTGTCGTTGTCATTAACACCCTTTCGTCCCTGCTTTTTATACTCTTGCTTTTGGCGACAGGTTCTTTGAGCCTGTTGAACGTTATAATCGCCCTTATTGCAGCTCATGTCCTTGGTCCAGTTATGAGTTCAGTGGTGCAGCGCTATGTTACCACTGATTCCGACGTTCAAGGTCTTGAAATAACTGGCATAGAAGTGCGTGCTGCAAATAGGGGGTTTGGAGGCGTATATGTTTATGGGCCCTCCCAGCTATTTATTCGAACACGTCAAAAATCCAATGTTATTGAACCGGAGGTCCTTTTTTCATGAGGGGAATAGAAGCGGCGCTTTACGTATTAACGGAAGTTTCCAAAGGACGGTTTGCCAGCGAGTCTCTTCGTAAAGTATCAGATCGAATGACAGAGGGAGATAGAATTCTGGCTTCATCTCTCGTGTATGCGGCTCTACGCCGTCAGACGCTTTGGAAAAAGGTTTGCGAAAATTTTCTTAGGTTTCCTTTTGATTCCTTGTCATGGTGCACGCGCCACGCGCTGGTAATAGGGGCGGCCGGAATTATAGAGTTGCGACATTTTGCCCCCATGGTTCTTGTCAGCGCATTAGTTGATGAAATAAAAAAACGTGGGTTAGAAAAAGAGGCCCGCATTGTAAATGCAGTACTTCATAGAGTTGAAGAACGGGGCAAGTTTATTGTTGATGAAATGAAGAAAAGTTCTTCCTTCCAGGATAAAGCCCTTTTGGGAGGCATTCCTCTTTTTGTAGCTTATCAATGGAAAGATACCTGGGGACAGGCTGAGACGCTGAAACTCATCAATCTCTTTCGTATTCGCCCTTACGCATCTTTAAGGGTGTTGCCGAAAGACCATATTCCTTCTCTTGTTAAAGGCCTAAAACAGGATCATATATATGGATGGCCATCACCACTGCTTGAATGCTCCGTTAGAACAGCTTCTTTTGCTTTTCCCCCCAATCTTCCAGGATTTAACGAGGGAAAAGTTACGGTGCAAAGCGAATCATCCATGCTTGCCGGGGAAATGGTGACCCGTTTATGGAAAGATGGCCTAATTCTTGACATGTGTGCGGGGCGAGGTATTAAGACGGGACAGATTGCAACCCTTTTGCCTCATGCTAAGATTGAAGCGTGGGAACTTTCCAAAGGAAGATGTGCCGCTGCGAGAAGAGAATTAAAGCGTCTTTCTATCTCTCAGCGGGTTATAATTCGTCAGGGGGACTCTTTGAGTATGTCTCCACAGAGCACTCCGAATCTTGTTTTTCTTGATGCTCCCTGTTCCGGAAGCGGTACCTGGAGCCGACATCCTGAATCTAGATGGGCCCTTACAAAAGAGAAAATGGAGGAACTTGTACAGCTTCAGAAAGGACTTCTGAGAAAAGCGGTAGATCTAGTTGCACCAGGTGGACTCATCCTTTACTCTACATGTAGTTTATTACGTCAGGAAAATGAACAGGTTATTGCAGAAGTGTTAGCTGATAATCATAATCTTATTGAAATGTCTCTTCCTCTTTCAGGACGGCATGTGCGTAAGGGGCGGCCATGGGGTACATATATTTGGCCACTGTTGCCATGGCTTGATGGTTTTTATATGATGGCAATCCTGAAAAGAAATCAGGAGGTTTAAAAAAATGGGTAGAATGTATAAATGGGTGATGTTCCTGATCCTGCTTGTGATAGTCGTTTCCGGCGGGATGGCTGTTTTAACTATTTGGTCAGGCGGCAAAGGGCTGGCAGTTCCTCCTTTGAAAGAAATGTCAGTCGTAGAGGCAGTAGATGAAGCTCAGCGGTTAGGGCTTAAATTAAAGATAGAACAGATCGAATCCACCCTTCCGGGAGGAACCGTTTTATCCCAATGGCCTGAACCAGGTGCAAAAATAAAAAAAGACGCAACGGTAATTTTGAAGGTTAGTAAAGGTGGAAATCGAATAGCCTTGCCGGACGTGAGAGGACTTGAATATTCTCAGGCTCTTAAAAAACTGGAAGAGAGTGGTTTTCAGGCGGGAGATACTTTACGAGTTTCTGATGATACCAGAGCTGCAGGGGTTGTTATTGCCCAGAGCCCATCAGCCCCAGTAATGTTAGAGAGTACGAGAAAGATAGATCTCCTTGTGAGTCAGGGGCAAGTTTCCCAGAACGGCTTGATTCAGGTGCCGGAAGTATTGCAGCGAGAAGAACAAATTGCTCGCAAGCTCGTAGAAGAATCAGGCCTTGTTGTTGCAAATGTAGAGTATGTCTATACTCAGAACTCCCCAGAAGGGATGGTCATCTCTATTCGTCCAAAAGTGGGGACCTCCCTTAAACGGGGGCAGGGAGTTGTTCTGCAGGTGGCGTCTTTGAAGAAGCCGCCATCCCAGGAGAAAGCAGAAGTTTCTCAGGCTGGAACAGTTCTGGCTTCAGCTGTTTCTGGCACGGCAGAGAAAGTTTCTGGACAGACGGAGGCAACTTCAAAAAGTCAGTTGCCCTCAGGTGGTACATTGATTCCTGTAAAACCGCCATCCTCGAAACCAAGTACCGCGACGGCTCCTGTGACTAAGCCTTCCACACAGCTGGCAGCGACTCCAAAATCAGCGCCAGTACCGGCAGGAAGTAAAGTGGCAAAGATACGCTACCAGGTTCCTCCTTTGACAAAGCAGATGCCCTTGAAAATAGAGATTGTTGATGGAAGTGGTACGCGAGTTCTTTTAAATCGTGAAGTAAAGGGTGGGGAATACGTTTCCCTTGAAGCTCCTTATATAGAGGAAGGGGTCGTTACTATCTTTCTCGGAGGTGAATTCGTGTGGCAAGATCGTTACCGCTAGAGAAAGAGCCGGGTGCTTTTCTTGTGGCCCCTTCTCTTCTTTCTGCGGATATTCTAAATATGGAAAAAAGCATCACATTGTTACAGGGAACTCACGACTGGCTGCATCTTGATATTATGGACGGCCACTTTGTTCCTAATTTATCCTATGGACCAGGTCTCGCGAAAGCTTTAAGGAGCAGTTATCCGTCAACTGTCATAGATGCTCATTTAATGGTAGTGCCACCAGAAGACTTTATCGATGCTTTTGCAGCGGCAAAACCGGATTACTTAACGGTTCACGTCGAGGCGACTCCACATCTTCATAGGGTTTTGTCCAGGATCAGGGATCTTGGCTGCCGGCCAGGGGTAGCCCTTAATCCTGCTACTCCAGTAGAGTGGATATATCCTGTACTTCCCATGGTTGACCTCGTGCTTGTCATGTCTGTTAACCCTGGATTTGGCGGTCAGTCGTTTATCAGCGAAACTTTACAAAAAACGGTGGATCTTTATAGGCATCGTGTCGCCCATAACCTCTCCTTCCTCATACAAATGGATGGTGGTATTGGCCGCGAGACGATTAGAGAGGTTGTAAGCTCAGGATGCGACGTAGTAGTTATGGGGAGTTCTATTTTTGGAACTCCTGACCCTGCTGAAACAATCCGTGAACTGAGAGCATGTGTTAAGGGGGCAGTGGTCGGTGAAAAGGGAACGACGCCAAGTAACTCTTGAAGAGCTCGGTCGGGCAATAAAGGCTAGAAGAGAAGAGAAGGGGTTGTCTCTTCAGAATGTTGCTGATATCACTAAGATACGAATTCATTTCATCGAGTATATAGAAAACGGACATTTTGAAAAATTTCACGGCATTGTCTATGCGAGGGGCTTTGTGCGCTCCGTACTTAAAGTTATAGAATCTGAAGACCTTTGGGAATACTATAAGCCCCTTTTGTATGACGCTCCCGGGCGAGATGAAAAGGAGAGCAAATTAACAGGTGCCTGCACCCCCCCAACCCGGGGATTCAAACCTGCCTCTCGTTTCTGGGTCATACTGATTCTGCTCTTTACTGTTGTGGGGACAGGGTGGTATGCATGGTTTTCCTGGAAAGAAGGGGGACTCAACATTGAGCAGGTTGCTCAGGGCGGTGGAGGAAACAATGGAGCCATTGAAACTTCAGTAGTGTCCGAAGATATAAAATCTGGAGACGTTAAGTCAGAAGATTTGATCGTTGTTTTTGAAGGAGTTGTTTCTCCTGATGCAGAAAAAAAGATCCTTGACGATGGTGAAATGGCAGAAGAAACAGCAGAAGCCCCAGAACCTGTCCCCCAATTTCCTACTTTAGAAATAGAGGGTACTGGAGCCTGCTGGCTTAAGGTTCGTACCAAGGAAGCAACCATTCATCAGGGGATCCTGGAAAAAGGACAAAAGTACACTCTTGAAGTGAAAGAAGAAGTTACAGTGACCTATGGACGGGCCAGCGACGTGCAAGTGACCTGGAATGGCGAAGAATTAGGTCGCCCTGGAAGTGGAGGGCGAGTTGTTCATATTTTTTATTCTTCAGACGGAAAGACAGGCAGGGTGAACTAGTGAATATTTATATCATTAGTCTTGGATGCGCAAAGAATTCAGTAGATAGCGAAAACCTTATAGGAATGCTTCGGGCCGCTGGTTTTAGAGTTGTTGACTCTATAGATGAAGCCCAGGTGGCCATTGTCAATACGTGTGGATTTATTCAACCGGCGGTGGAAGAGAATGTTGACATAATCCTCGACTTGGAGCGATTAAAAGAGGAGGGCAGACTCCAGAAAATTGGGGTGGTCGGATGTCTTGTCAACCGTTATGGTGAAGAGCTCAAAAAAGAACTTCCCAGTGTTGATATATGGTCTCAGGCAGAAGAATGGGAATCTGTCGTACGGCAGCTTGGAGCCAAACCTTCTAACTGGCAGCGGGGGATGTTGCCGGGGACCCGGCCCTGGAGCCGTTATTTAAAAGTGGGGGAGGGATGCGACAGCTTTTGTTCTTACTGCACAATCCCTTCAATTCGTGGATGGGCTCGAAGCTATCCCATAGAAGTTCTGACCAGTGAAGCGTCTCGTTTAGTAGAAGAAGGAGCCAGGGAAATCTGTCTTGTTGGCCAGGATCTTACAGTGTATGGGCGAGATGTTTATGGTAAGCCTTCACTGATCGCCCTTCTCGACTCTCTTACAGCATCATTGCCTCAGGAAGTGTGGCTTCGCCTCCTTTATCTTCACCCTGCGCGGGTGGATGAAAGGTTTATTGATTATATTTCTTCCAGCAAGAGTGTACTGCCGTATCTTGATATCCCCATTCAACATGTGGAAGGAGACCTGCTCCGGCGTATGAACCGGAAAGAAAACGAGGAATCCCTCCGTACTCTTTTTGGATACATCCGCAAAAAGAACCCGCTTTTTGCTTTGCGAACCACCTTTATTGTGGGTTTCCCTGGAGAAACAGAAGAACAGTTTGAAAAGGTACTTGATTTTGCTGAAGATATGGAAATCGATAGAGTTGGAGCTTTTGCCTATTGCGCAGAAGAGGGAACCATTGCTGCTACTTTACCTGGGCAGCTTTCGTCGAAGATAAAAGAAGAGCGATACAATCGCTTAATGGAACTGCAATCGGAAATTTCTTTACGCAGACAAAGTCTTTTTGTGGGAAGGGAATTGACAGTTCTTGTGGAAACCATAGATAACGAAGACAATATTGCTTGGGGACGTTCCTATAGAGATGCTCCAGAAGTGGATGGCCTTGTAGGAATTATGGAAGGAGCCCACTTAAAAGAGGGGGCTTTTGTTAAAGTTAAAATCACAGAAGCCGAAGAGTATGACCTTCTTGGCGTGGAGGTTGTTTCATGAAGCGAAATCTTTCTATAGCGGGAAAAATTTCAACTCTGGCGGGACTCGGTTTTTTTACATCCATGCCCGGCACCCTTGGTTCAGGAGTGGCCTTTGCCCTTTATTTACTTTGGGCAGTGCCCTGGTGGGGAATAATAGCTGTTATGCTGCTGGGGATATGGGCAGCGGATCTTTACGGAAAAGAAACTTGTCAAAAAGATCCTAAAGAAGTGGTTATTGACGAAGTAGTGGGGACGTGGATCTCAATGTACGGTCTTCCTGCAGGATTTTGGGTCCCCGCACTTTTTCTCTTTCGAATTATAGATATTATCAAACCTATTCCTGTTTCTACAGTCGAGAAACTCCCTGGAGGATTGGGGATTGTAGCTGATGACGTTGTAGGCGGAATCATGACGAACCTATTGCTTTGGGGAATATACTGGCTTTATTGCGGAGGAGGACTTCAAATTCTTCTTGGGAGATGATGTGTAGTGAAGCGTGCTGTTCTTCTCGCCATAGGTGACGAATTACTGAGCGGCAGTCGGCGGGATATTAATTGTTCATGGTTGGCCTCCAAGTTTGCAGATGCAGGGTGGGAGGTTCGCAAAATAGAGTTTTTACCGGATGAAAACGCTCCTATCGTTCAGGCCCTGGATCATTGGGCGGGTCAGACAGAAATAGTCGTTCTATCTGGGGGATTGGGGCCAACCCATGATGATAAGACCCGTCAGGCCCTTGCGGATTTTCTCAGTGTCCCTCTCATAATAGACCATAAGGCGTACAACAAAATTGCGGAGCGTTATAACCCAGCGGAACAGGAAGGGATAGAACGCTCAAGAAGCACCCAAGGGGCCATTCCGGAAGGAACGACCGCAGTGCATAATTCGAAAGGGTCTGCCCTCGGTATTTCTTTCCACCATAAACAGACTGTTTTTTTCTCCTTCCCTGGGGTTCCTGATGAATTTCAAAAAATGGCGGAAGAGTGCGTTATTCCTATTCTTCAAAATGAGTTTGCGGCGCGACGGTCCTTTTTTGTTACAGGTTGGGCAGAAAGTCTTTTAAAGGATCATCTGGCGTCTGTCTTTAAAAGGAGGGATCTCCATATTTCCATTCTTCCTTCAGTGAACCTCATAGAACTGGCTTTAAGCGGCGAAGAATCCATTGTCAATGAAGTGGCATCGGATATTCTTTCCTTGCTCCCTCATGATTGTCTCCCCTCTGGATGTCGCTCTCTCCCCGAAGCCATTTATTATGAGGCAACGAAGAAAAACCTTTCTGTCTCAGCGGCAGAATCTTGCACTGGGGGAATGATAGGTGCTGCCTTGACTGGCATTTCAGGAGTATCTAAAGTCTTTTATGGAAGTGCTGTATGTTACAGCAATGATGCTAAAAAAGATCTTCTTGCAGTACCATCCTTTATAATAGAAAAATATGGGGCAGTAAGCTCAGAGTGTGCCATTGTTATGGCGGAAAGGGCACAAAAGATGTTTAAGACAGATATAGCGATTTCTGTTACGGGCATAGCGGGGCCCGATGGGGCAACCGCTGAAAAACCTGTAGGGATGGTGTGGTTTGGTCTGGCTTCATCAGAACACTCCTGCACTTTCAGAAAGTTTTTTTCAGGGGACCGGGATAGAGTAAGAAAAAGGGCCACTGCGGCAGCTCTTGAATATCTATGGAGGTCTTTGAAGGGAGAAGAAATTGTATGTCCCTATTCATAAGGACCTTTGTCTGTGTAGAATTGCCAGAGCAGCATCGCCGAACTCTCGCTGTGACACTCAAGTCCCTAAAAAAGAACTTTTCAGAAATAAAATGGGTGTCTCCTCAGACGCTACATCTTACCCTTAAATTTTGCGGGGAGCAGTCAGAAGACACCATAGGCTGCTTTTCTTCTTATATAAAAGAAGAATTGCAGCTCCGGCGACTCGATCCCTTTCTCATCACCCTGGGGAGTGCGGGCGCATTTCCGTCTCTTAAAAGACCAAGGACTCTCTGGATTGGTGTAACAGAAGGAGGAGACCCCCTCCTATCTCTTGTGGAATTAGTGGAAAAAGCAGGACTTCGCGCTGGTGTTGAAAAAGAGAAGCGGATTTTTCATCCCCACCTTACTTTAGCCAGGATTCGTCCAGGAACCTTTGTTTCGCCCCAACTTGAAGAAGAGCTAGGTAGACAGAATTTCAATTCATTATCTTGGAAAGTGAGCTCTATTGTTCTCATGAAAAGCGAATTACGCCCCGAAGGGGCGCAGCACACTCCTCTGGAAACATATTCTCTATAATGATATGGTATAGACTACGTTTGGTGAGGTCTTATGGAATGAAATCATGGGAGGTTTTGATTCTATGGCAAAAAAGAAAAATCCACAGACCCGAGAAGACATACTTGAACTAGCAATAGATGATATTCGCAGTAAGTTTGGAGAAGGATCCATAATGCGGCTAGGAGATCCTTTCAAAGTGCAGGTGGAGGTTATATCCACTGGAATATTGCCCCTTGACGTAGCTTTAGGGATAGGCGGATTGCCGAAGGGGCGAATCGTCGAGATCTTTGGCCCCGAGGGATCGGGTAAAACCACAGTGGCGCTCCATGGCATCGCAGAGGCTCAGAAAGCAGGGGGCATAGCGGCTTTCATTGATGCGGAACATGCCCTTGACCCTAGGCTTGCGGCTTCATTGGGGGTAGATGTTCAGTCTTTATATGTAGCTCAGCCAGATAGTGGCGAGCAGGCTCTTTATGTTCTTGACACGCTTGTCCGGAGCGGTGCGGTAGATCTGGTGGTGGTGGACTCAGTGGCAGCCCTGACGCCTCAGGCTGAGATAGATGGCAAGATAGGCGACAGTCAGCTTGGATTGCAAGCCCGTCTGATGTCCTATGCTCTTCGTCGTCTTACCTCTGCTATTTCTCGCAGCAATTGTGTCGTTGTTTTTATAAACCAGCTTCGCGCAAAAATCAGCACTGGATATAGCAGCGGCCCCCAGGAAACAACAACCGGGGGAAGAGCCCTGAAATTTTATAGTTCTGTACGTGTTGAGGTGAAAAGGGGAAAGAGTATAAACAAAGGTGAAGACGCCATAGGCCATGAGTTATGGATGAAAGTTGTCAAAAACAAGCAGGCGCCTCCCTTCAGAACGGCTCATGCAAGTCTAATTTACGGTAAAGGTGTTCCTAAGGGAATGTCCTTGCTTGATATGGCCATTGATCTGGAAGTAATGAAAAAAAAGGGATCGTGGCTTGCATATAAGGGGGAGACCATCGGCCAGGGCAAGGATAACGTCGCCCAATATCTAGAAGATCATCCTGAGCTTATGGAGGAACTTACGACAGAGATCATGTCGAAGGTTGCGGAGGGCTTAGGTTTTGTTCTGGGCGAGGATGAAGATGACGACGGTGGAAATATAGAAAAAGAAGAGGATCTGCCTATCGAAGAAGGCATACTAGAACTGGACGAAGAATAAAATTATTTATACACAAACATTACATCTTCCTTAAAACTCTTTGCTTTTAATTCAAAAAATCCTTTTATATAAAGGATACTCTGGTAAATCTTTATAAAATTTAAGTAAATGTAAGGATATGAATTCACAGGGAATACTTTTTAGAAAAAAGCGTTCCCTGTGTTAGTGTTGACAGTAGGGAGAAACTCAAGTATTATCGTCAGGCACTCTGGAAAAGAGGGCAACAGAGCACCTTGTAAAGTGAATAGGCGAGACGAAAACGAGAAGCCAGTCAATTTAAGAAATTTATGGAGAGTTTGATCCTGGCTCAGGACGAACGCTGGCGGCGTGCTTAACACATGCAAGTTGAACGGGACGGATATTGAAGCGACTTTTCGGAGTGGTGGATATATTTGTTTAGTAGCGGACGGGTGAGTAATGCATGAGAACCTGCCCTTCAGAGGGGGACAACAGTTGGAAACGGCTGCTAATACCCCATATGCCGAGAGGTGAAAGGAGCGATCCGCTGAAGGAGTGGCTCATGTCCTATCAGCTAGTTGGTGAGGTAAGTGCTCACCAAGGCGATGACGGGTAGCCGGCCTGAGAGGGCGACCGGCCACACTGGAACTGAGATACGGTCCAGACTCCTACGGGAGGCAGCAGTGGGGAATATTGGGCAATGGGCGGAAGCCTGACCCAGCGACGCCGCGTGAGGGAAGAAGGCCTTTGGGTCGTAAACCTCTGTTGTATGGGAAGAAGGAAGTGACGGTACCATACGAGGAAGTCCCGGCTAACTACGTGCCAGCAGCCGCGGTAATACGTAGGGGACGAGCGTTGTCCGGAATTACTGGGCGTAAAGGGCGCGCAGGCGGATATTTAAGTCAGCTGTTAAAGTCATGGGCTCAACTCATGGATGCGGTTGAAACTGGGTATCTAGAGTGCTGGAGAGGTAGGCGGAATTCCCGGTGTAGCGGTGAAATGCGTAGATATCGGGAAGAACACCAGTGGCGAAGGCGGCTTACTGGCCAGCAACTGACGCTGAGGCGCGAAAGCCAGGGGAGCGAACGGGATTAGATACCCCGGTAGTCCTGGCCGTAAACGATGAATGCTAGGTGTGGGTGTCGAGAGGCATCCGTGCCGGAGTTAACGCGATAAGCATTCCGCCTGGGGAGTACGGTCGCAAGATTGAAACTCAAAGGAATTGACGGGGGCCCGCACAAGCGGTGGAGCACGTGGTTTAATTCGATGCAAACCGAAGAACCTTACCTAGGTTTGACATGTACGTGGTACGGATCTGAAAGGAGAAGGACCTAGCCTTCGGGCAAGGAGCGTACACAGGTGCTGCATGGCTGTCGTCAGCTCGTGTCGTGAGATGTTGGGTTAAGTCCCGCAACGAGCGCAACCCCTGCATCCAGTTACCATCGAGTGAAGTCGGGGACTCTGGATGGACTGCCAGCGACAAGCTGGAGGAAGGTGGGGATGACGTCAAGTCATCATGGCCCTTATGCCTAGGGCGACACACGTGCTACAATGGCCGATACAGCGGGAAGCTAGCCTGCGAAGGTATGCGGATCCCACAAAGTCGGTCTCAGTTCGGATTGCAGTCTGCAACTCGACTGCATGAAGGAGGAATCGCTAGTAATCGCGGATCAGCCAAGCCGCGGTGAATACGTTCCCGGGCCTTGTACACACCGCCCGTCACACCACCCGAGTTGGGTGCACCCGAAGCCGGAGGCTTAACCTTTCGAGGAAGGATCCGTCTAAGGTGTGTCTGGTGAGGGGGGTGAAGTCGTAACAAGGTAGCCGTACCGGAAGGTGCGGCTGGATCACCTCCTTTCTAAGGAGACAAAGGCGCCTTATATGAGGAGCCGTAAGATTGGCAGAAATTTTCGTCTTGCCTGTTTCGCTTTTGCACCTTGACATAGGAATAGAGGGAAGTAATCGAGGGAAAGTAAGTAGAATAAGGTATAAAGGGCATACGGTGAATGCCTTGGCACCAGCAGCCGACGAAGGACGTGGCAAGCTGCGAAAAGCTGCGGATAGGCGCAAGCGGCCTTTGACCCGCAGATGTCCGAATGGGGCAACCTGCCTGGAGGAATCCAGGCGTCCATAAGTGGATGGAACCCGGCGAAGTGAAACATCTCAGTAGCCGGAGGAAGAGAAATCGAAGAGATTCCCTGAGTAGTGGTGAGCGAAAGGGGAATAGCCTAAACCGATGGCATGTAAGGCTGCGGTCGTTGTGTTGTCGGGGTTGTGGGAATCCTCATGTCAGCCCGCAGGCTGACGTTGGAGTTACAAAGTTGTTATCTAGCCGAACTGTGTTGGGAAAGCAGGCCATAGAAGGTGATAGCCCAGTAGGCGACAGGTAACGACCTCTGAGAGGATCTCCCGAGTAGGCCGGAGCACGTGGAATTCCGGTTGAATCAGGGTGGACCATCATCCAAGGCTAAATACTGCTGGTGACCGATAGAGAATCAGTACCGAGAGGGAAAGGTGAAAAGCACCCCTGGCGGGGAGTGAAATAGACCTGAACCCGTGTGCCTACAAGCAATCGGAGCGCGAGTGGCAGCGATGTTATGAGCGTGACGGTGTGCCTTTTGTAAAATGAGCCGACGAGTTATTAGACGTAGCGAGGTTAAGGTGCGTTAGCACTGTAGCCGTAGGGAAACCGAGTCTTAATAGGGCGTTAGTTTCGTTTAATAGACCCGAAGCCGTACGATCTATCCATGGCCAGGTTGAAGTCCGGGTGAAGCCGGATGGAGGACCGAACCAGTATCTGTTGAAAAAGATTTGGATGAGCTGTGGATCGGAGTGAAAAGCTAATCGAGTGCGGTGATAGCTGGTTCTCCCCGATATGCATTGAGGTGCAGCCTTGCGAGTTCAGATATGGGGGTAGAGCTCTGGATGGATGCGGGGGACTGGGGTCCTACCAAATTCAACCAAACTTCGAATACCATATCTGTATTGCGGGAGTGAGACTACGGGTGAGAAGGTCCGTGGTCGTGAGGGAAACAGCCCAGACCGTCAGCTAAGGTCCCTAAGTGTATGCTAAGTGTGGCAAGGATGTGAGAGTGCCTGGACAGCCAGGAGGTTGGCTTAGAAGCAGCCACCCTTTAAAGAGTGCGTAACAGCTCACTGGTCGAGGACTTTTGCGCCGAAAATGTAGGGGGCTAAGCATACTGCCGAAGCTGCGGGATATGTGCGAATGAGTATATATCGGTAGGGGAGCGTTCCATACGGGGTGAAGCCGAACCGCGAGGTCGCGTGGACTGTATGGAAGTGAGAATGTCGGCATGAGTAACGCGAAGTGCGTGAGAAACGTACTCACCGAAAGCCCAAGGTTTCCTGGGGAAGGTTCATCCTCCCAGGGTTAGGCGGGACCTAAGACGAGGCTGAAGAGCGTAGTCGATGGACAGCAGGTAGACATTCCTGCCCCGGCCTATGCCGTTATAACTGAAGGGGTGACACAGAAAGCTAGGTGCTCCGGGTGATGGAATACCCGGTCCAAGGATGTAGGAAGGCGCTTCAGGCAAATCCGAGGCGCTATTTCTGAGGTCTGATGGGGAGATCCCACGGGATCGAAGTCATTGAAGCTCGGCTGTCGAGAAAAGCCTCTAGGGAGGTATAGGCTGCCCGTACCCGAAACCGACGCAGGTGGGCTAGCTGAGAAGGCTCAGGTGAGCGGGAAAACCCTCGTTAAGGAACTCTGCAAGTTGACCCCGTAACCTAGGGAGAAGGGGTGCCACTCTGGTGAAGTGTAAATCATATGGAGCTAAGGGTGGTCGCAGAAACCAGGCTCAGGCGACTGTTTACTAAAAACACAGGTCTCTGCATAAGGCGTAAGCCGAAGTATAGGGACTGACACCTGCCCGGTGCTGGAAGGTTAAATGGAGAGGTTAGCGCAAGCGACGCTTTGAAATGAAGCCCCAGTAAACGGCGGCCGTAACTATAACGGTCCTAAGGTAGCGAAATTCCTTGTCGGGTAAGTTCCGACCTGCACGAATGGTGTAACGATCTGAGCACTGTCTCAACGAGGGACCCGGTGAAATTGTGGTACTGGTAAAGACGCCAGTTACCTGTGGTGGGACGGAAAGACCCCGTGGAGCTTTACTGTAGCCTGATATTGGATTTTGGTCTGTCATGTACAGGATAGGTGGGAGGCATAGAACGCAGGGCGTCAGCTTTGCGGGAGCCGCTGTTGGGATACCACCCTTGACATGCTGAAGTTCTAACTGTTTAGTCTGAATCGGCTGGCAGGACAGTGTCAGGTGGGCAGTTTGACTGGGGCGGTCGCCTCCTAAAGAGTAACGGAGGCGCGCAAAGGTCACCTCAGGGCGTATGGAAACCGCCCATAGAGAGCGCAAAGGTATAAGGTGGCTTGACTGTGAGAGAGACGTTTCGAACAGGAACGAAAGTTGGTCTTAGTGATCCGGCGGTACCGAGTGGAAGGGCCGTCGCTCAACGGATAAAAGCTACCCCGGGGATAACAGGCTGATCCTGCCCGAGAGTTCCTATCGACGGCAGGGTTTGGCACCTCGATGTCGGCTCGTCGCATCCTGGGGCTGAAGCAGGTCCCAAGGGTTGGTCTGTTCGCCCATTAAAGCGGTACGTGAGCTGGGTTTAGAACGTCGTGAGACAGTTCGGTCCCTATCCACCATAGGCGTAGGGTATTTGAGGAGATCTGCTTCTAGTACGAGAGGACCGAAGTGGACGAACCTCTGGTGTACCGGTTGTAGCGCCCGCTGCATAAGCCGGGTAGCTATGTTCGGGTCGGATAACCGCTGAAGGCATCTAAGCGGGAAGCCGCCTCCAAGATGAGATACCCCATTCCGATAGGGAAGTAAGGCGTCCTGAAGATGACAGGATTGATAGGCCGGAAGTGTACGAGCTGAGAGGCTTTGAGCTGACCGGTACTAATACGCCGAGGCCTTATTCTCATTTTCCCTTGAATTTCTTCCCTCATTTCTGTGTTGTTGTGCGAAAGAGTAGATTTGAGATCTCTGGTGGTCACAGCGGAGGGGCCACACCCGGTTCCATGCCGAACCCGGACGTTAAGCCCTCCAGCGCCCATGGTACTGCAGAGGCTATCTGTGGGAGAGTAGGTCGCCGCCAGGGATCTTTTTTTATGCCTTCAAAACACCTTAAAACACTCCAAATCGCCTTCGAAAACCCCGGATATTCAATAAATTCCATAAAGACAACGCAAAAATCAGACCTGATCACTCTTCCGAAAACCAAGGGGGTAAATGAACACTAAAATAGTAGTATGACCCAACGTTAATGGCAACTCATTTTCTCTTAGGATTGCCTTCTATATTTGACAATTCCACTTCTAGAGCGTTAAAAAATTCATCGATATCGTATTTCCCATGGATAAAAATCCTTCCAGGGCTCAGATAGTCGTGAGATATCTCTCCTTTGTTGATCACAACTATCTTTCCTGAACACATAGATGGGAGATAAGCTGCTGGAGTTACCGTCAGGGACGACCCCACGACAAAAAGAATGTCTGCATTTTTTATGAGGGTCTGACATTCATTGAGATACTTTACATTTTCACCAAAGAAAACGACATCAGGCTTAATAACACCTTTACAGATATCACAAAGAGGGACCTTTTCTTTAAGAACCTTGTGGAAAGAAGTTTTATAATCATATTCTTGACCGCATCGGGTGCAGAAGCTTTGCCACATGCTGCCATGAATTTCAAATACTTTTTCCGAACCTGCTTTTTGATGCAGAGCATCGATGTTTTGTGTAATAATCCCCTTAAGCAGCCCACCCTTTTCCATGTTAGAAAAAAAATAATGGGAAAATGTGGGTTGTATCTCATTAATAGTCTTTAGAAACTCTCGGTGGAATTCATAAAAGAATGACGGATTTTGATAAAAATAATCAATATCGAAAATAAGTTCAGGATCAGTTTTCATTTTTTTTCTATAAATGCCATTTGGGCCTCTAAAGTCAGGGATGCCCGCATTTGTTGACATACCAGCTCCGCTTAAAAGGACCACTTTTCGAGAAGAGAGTAAAACCTCTGCACAACGTTTAACATCAAACATAAAATCTTTATCCATAAGACCACCTCCGTGTGTTTTTATTATATCTTAAAAAAACTTGCAAGTTAATGAAAATTTTATGCAACCGATTGCCCTTTTTGATACAATGTCGCCAGTATAAAAATGGAGGTGTTACGATGGCTAGCAAAAACCTGATTTACGGGGTGGATGACAAACCTCCATTCCCGATTATGGTGTTAGCAGGATTTCAACACGTTTTAACGTTATTTGGCGCTACTACTCTTGTCCCTCTTATTTTTGGCCCAGCCATGGGGATGACGACGGCAGAGATTGGCTTTTTTATTTCTTGCGTTTATTTAGCTATGGGTATTGCCACCCTTATTCAGACCCACCCCAGGTTGGGATCAGGTCTTCCCATTGTTCAAGGTTCCAGTTTCAGTTTTATCCCTCCAATTATGACTATTATTGCAGCTTATGGCGCAGCGGGCCCTGCCGCGGTAATGCAGCATGTAGGAGGTGCCCTTATCGCAGGAGGGATTCTTCTTTCGATCATCGGTTATAGTAGAATAGTAGGGGTTATTAGAAAAGTCATTACCCCTATAGTTATAGGCCCCACGATCATGGCGATCGGGTTTTCTTTGGCTCCAGTTGCCATTCAGGGTAATGCGGCCAATTATTGGCCCATTTCATTGATTGTTGTTGTGTGTGTATTCTTTTTCAGTCTTATGAGTAAAAATAAATATTTCAACATATTTGCTATCCTTGCCTCTATAAGCATTGCTTATCTAGCAGCCTTAGCAGGTTCTCTTCTAGGCTTTTTCCCAAGCGAACATCCTGCTTTTATAAATCTAGCCAGTGTGGCGGATGCTCCCTGGTTCCGTTTCACTGGTATTATGCCATGGGGTTTGCCAAAGTTTGATATCCTTTCCTTTGGGGCCATAATTGCTGGGTTCTTTGCCGTAATGATTGAATCCATTGGAGATTATCACTCTTGCTCCTATGTGGCGGGGTTGCCAGATCCCGCACCAGCCACCATTAATAGAGGGATTGGAGCGGAAGGGCTCAACTGTGCGATCGCTGGGGCGCTTGGAGCTGTAGCCACCACATCCTACACAGAGAATATTGGACTTATAGGACTTACAGGTGTGGCTTCTCGATGGGTAGTTCGCACAGGCGCCATTCTCCTTATCCTTATGAGCTTTGTAGGAAAGATTGGTGCCCTCATCGCAACGATTCCAAGTCCTGTTATTGGCGGTGCTTATATTGCCCTTTTTGGCATTATCGGAGCTCTTGGTATCCAGATTCTTCTTCGGGCGGACATGACTAGCCAACGGAACGTTCTCATTGTAGGTTTTGCCTTTCTTATGGCTCTAGGTCTCCCTGGGTGGGTGGAAGCTCAAAAAGATGCATTCTTTTCTATTGGTATTATAGGTCAGGTTCTCTGGGCCATTATGAAAACGCCCATGGCTGTCGCAGGTATTTGTGCGGCATTTTGGGATAATGTTATCCCAGGAACATTAAAAGAGCGGGGACTTTCAGCGCAGTAGCAATCTTTTGAAACGCTGCTCTTACAAAAAATTGTTTACATGTTAAAAAAGCCCAACCTGAAAAAAAGGTTGGGCTTTTGCGTTATAAAGAAAGCAAAAATAATTTTAATCACAAAAGAATGGGATCGTATCGAGAAGGAAGAAGATTGGGTGATTTTTTGTTTTTGTATACCCTATTTTTTGAAGATTTATTTTAAAATAAAAGAGTATAAATTTCTTGTTTTTTAAAATTAACAGAATGGAATTACAAAACGAATATACGAGGTTGCGTTACTGGTGGTTGACCCTGTTATAAATTAATACGATGAGAAGATAGAGGTGAGAGATAATGAGATTTAAAAGACTATGGGGCGTGGCTGCCATCCTTATTGTTGTTGGAGGTTTTTTCCTTTTATCGAATAGAAAAGAGGAACAAAAAGAGAAGGTTGTGGAAAAAATCGCTCGTCCTGTAAAATATATAACCCTTTCTGCCCCAGACGTTGTTTTACGACGCGTATTTCCAGGTAAAGTCCTTGCCTCAAAGACAGCAGATCTCTCTTTTAGAGTGTCAGGTCCTCTTATTGAGTTACCAGTGAAGAAAGGTGAACCTATAAATAAGGGCGATCTTGTTGCCCAAATAGATCCTCGAGATTTCAAAGTTCAATTGATGAATGCTCAGAGCGCCCTGAATAATGCTAAAGCACAGCTGTCTGCTATGAGAGCTGGAGCAAGAAGAGAAGAAATTTCGGCTTTATCTTCTCAAGTTGCTTCGGCGAAAGCCAAATTGGCAGAGGCAGAAGCAGATTATAAAAGGATGGAACGCTTATTTAAGGAAGGAGTTGTTGCTCAAGTAGATTTAGAGCGGTCAAAAACAACCTATGAGGTGGCGAAAGGGGAAGTGAATGCTGCTAGTCAGGAACTTCAGAAGGCAAAAAGTGGTGCTAGGGCTGAAGACATTGCGGCGATGGAAGCTACTATACAGGGGTTAGAATCTCAAGTTCAAGCTGCTCAAAGTGCCTTGGATGATACAGAACTCAAAGCTCCTTTTAAAGGTATTATTGCTGCTCGATATGTGGACAATTTTCAAAGCGTGCAAAAGGACCAACCGATTGTAAGTTTACAAAATCTGGAAGAGGTTGAAATAGTGATCTCTATTCCAGAACAGGATATTATGAAATTTCGTTTAAATACTTCTTTAGGAGTATCTTCGTCTTTTGAGGCAGCACCCAACACTCAATACTCTCTTGTCTTTAAGGAGATATCTACAGAAGCCGACCCACAAACACAGACGTATGCAGTTACATTCACGATGCCTTACCCGAAGGACATAGTTGTTTTGCCAGGTATGACTGCGAATGTTGAATTTACTGGGCAAAACGGGGCCCATGAGGTTAAAGGATTTGCAGTCCCTTCTATAGCCGTTGTTCCAGGAGAGGGAACAACGCATTTCCTTTGGATTATCAATGAAGAAACCATGACGGTTCATAAGGTGGAAGTATATATTCATTCGTATCAAGGCGATATGGTCATTGTTGGTGGGAATATTACAGTTGGAAATCGTGTCGTTACGGCTGGAGTGAATTATTTAGCCGAAGGGGATCCAGTAACGTTCCTTTCTCCTAACGAGTAGAGGCCTATTATGAATATTGCAGAATATTCAATTCAAAAGAGATACGTGACGTGGTTTTTTACAGTTTTTTTGATTATAGGTGGAGTTTTTGCCTATAAAGGATTAGGAAAACTGGAAGATCCTGCCTTTACTATTAAGACCGCAGTAGTTACCACTGCTTATCCAGGAGCTACGCCAAAAGAAGTGGAGGAAGAGGTAACGGAAGTTATAGAACGGGCTGCTCAACAGATGGGACAAGTGGATAAGGTCCGGTCTCTTTCTCAGGAAGGCGTTTCTCTTGTGTATGTAGATATTAAAGATACGTATACAGCAAAAGATTTGCCTCAAATATGGGACGAGTTACGACGGAAAATAAATGATGTTCAAGAGCATTTGCCACCAGGAACAAGTCGTTCTTTAGTTAACGATGACTACGGAGATGTATATGGAGTTTATTTTGCCCTTACTGGCGAAGGATATTCTTACAGAGAACTTGAAGATTTTGCCGATTATCTGCGTAGGGAGTTGCTCCTTGTTCCTGGGGTTGCAAGTGTTGAAGTGACAGGCATACAAAAAGAGGCTATTTATGTAGAAATTTCCAGAACGAAACTTAGTCAGCTCGGTATCTCTATGGGAGAACTTTTTCAAGTTCTCAAAGCTCAGAATTTCGTGGTTCCATCGGGGAAAGTGAGAGCGGGGGCAGAGTATATTCGCATAACTCCAACTGGGGAGTTTTCTTCTGTCGAACAAGTAGGGGCGTTACTTCTTGCATCTTCCTCGAGGGTGCTGATCCGTTTAGATGACATAGCTACAGTTACTCGTAATTATATAGAGCCGACACGGGCAATTATGCGTTATAACGGAAGTCCTGCTGTTGGAATCGGTATCTCCAACGTAGAAGGTGGCAACGTTATTGCTATGGGAGAAGCCATAAAGAAGCGGCTCAAGGAACTAGAGCCGCAGACTCCTATCGGCATGAATTTAGGGCTTATTTACTACCAGTCGGATACAGTTCAAAAGGCAATTAATAACTTTTTATTAAATCTTCTGGAAGCTCTGAGTATAGTTATTGCCATATTACTTATATTTATGGGTTTCCGCAGTGGGATGCTTATTGGCGGGGTATTGTTGCTTACAATTTTTGCCACTTTTATCGCAATGAAACTTGTGAGGATAGATCTTCATAGTATTTCTCTTGGAGCATTGATTGTAGCTTTGGGAATGCTAGTGGACAACGCCATCGTTGTTGCTGATGGCCTTCTTGTGCGGATACAAAGTGGTGAGGATAGAATATCTTCTGCCGTGGGTGTTGTGACTCAAACTCAATGGCCTTTGTTGGGAGCTACTTTTATTGCTGTTATAGCTTTTGCTCCTATTGGCCTGTCCCCAGATAGCACAGGGGAGTTTTGCCAAAGCCTTTTTCAGGTGGTGGGGATTTCCTTGATTATAAGTTGGGTGCTTGCCGTTACCGTTACTCCTGTAGCCGGTGTGCGTTTTTTAAAAACTTCAGCAAAAGCAGAAATTCCCTACGATACAAAACTTTATAGGGTGTATAGAAGATTTCTCAAGGCGTGTATTCGTAAGAGAAAGGTAACAATATTGGTTATGGTTTGTTTGCTTGGTTCTGCTCTCATAGGCTTTACGTTTGTGGATCAATCTTTTTTCCCAAGCTCCTCAAGCCCCCTTTTTACAGTGGAATTTTGGCGTCCTCGGGGTGCTTATATAGAAGAGACCCAGAGAGAGGTAGAAAAAGTTGAAGCTTTTATTTTGAAACAGCCAGAGACAGTTTCTGTAGCAAGCTACGTGGGACAGGGAGCCCTTCGTTTTATTCTCACCTATACGCCAAGTGATTCTTCTGATAGTTATGGACACTTGATAGTGGAAGCTAAGGATTTGAAATCAGCAGAGTCTTTACGTCGTAAACTGGGAAATTTCATGAATATAGAAATGCCAGATATCGACCCCAGGGTTCGTTCCTTTAGTAAAGGAACAGGGGGAGGTGCAAAAATACAGGCGAGGTTTACGGGGGACGATCCTCGTGTTTTACGACGTCTAGGAGAAGAAGCTTTTTATATGATGAGGAACGCCCCCGATTCGATGAACATCCGGAGCGACTGGGGAGAAAGGGTCAAGGTTATTCGTCCCGTACTTGATGAGGTGCGAACCCGACAAGCTGGTTTAACACGGCAAGATGTAGCATCGGCCCTTGAGATGTCCTTTTCGGGTATACAAGCAGGCTTATACAGAGAGAGGGATAAACTCCTCCCTATTATAGCTAGATTGCCTAAAGCGGATAGGGCGAGACTGGGGGCACTTCCAGAAGTAGAAGTGTGGAGCCCCCTTATGAGAAAATATATAGCCTTAACTCAGATTACAAAAAGCATTGATACCATAGCTGAAGACCCCGTTATTTATAGGCGAAATCGTATGAGGACTTTTTCTGTAGAGTGTGATTCCCGTTCTGGGAAAACAGGTCTTTTATTTGCTCGTATAAAGCCCGAACTGGAAAATATTTCTCTTCCTTTAGGATATAGCCTCAGTAGGGGAGGCGAGTATGAAAGTTCTCAAAAAGCTCAAGGTGGACTTGTGGGGATGATTCCTATTGCTTTTTTAGCCATGGTCGCTATATTAGTTGTTCTTTTTAACGGGTTTAAACAACCCATTATGATCCTTCTTTGTCTCCCCTTGTCCATTATTGGTGTAACGGCGGGATTACTTCTTTTTCATAAATCTTTTGACTTTATGGCTCTCCTGGGATTCTTGAGCCTTGCTGGCATGCTCATAAAAAATGCCATTGTGCTTATTGATCAGATCGATCTCGAAATACGGGAAGGAAAAGAGGGCTTTTCAGCTATAGTGGATTCGGCTATGAGTCGTGCTCGTCCTGTTCTTATGGCAGCTATTACCACGGTTTTAGGTATGATCCCTCTTTATTTTGATATTCTCTTTTCTGCTCTGGCAGTTACTATTATGTTTGGCTTGGCTTTTGCCACGGTTTTGACGTTAATTATCGTACCAGTTCTTTACTCTGTTTTTTTAAAAATTCCTGTTTTTAAAGACGAAAATGTTAGGTAGATCTGTCTTTCTGAATTTGACAAATATACCCATATTCCGTATATTATTAATGAATACATTAAGTTTAGCGACTCGGTAGGATATAGCTGTGATAATAATGTTATAATCAAAGAGAATTCTACTGAAAAGGTATACAGTTTTTACTATCTCAAACACAAAAATCATACAAGAGGAGGAATGACGATGACGAAGAGGTTAGAAGTATATAAGTGTGATTTATGTGGCAATGTTGTGGAAGTGCTTCATGCCGGAGCAGGACAACTTGTTTGCTGCAATCAGCCTATGAAACTTTTAGAGGAACAGACGGCCGATGCTTCGACGGAGAAACATGTGCCAGTTATTGAAGGATCAAAAGTTAAGGTAGGAAGTGTTCCCCATCCTATGAAACCTGAGCATTACATTGAATGGATAGAAGTTATTTCAGGGGATAAAATTTACCGTCAATTCTTGAATCCAGGAGATGCTCCTGAAGCTGAATTTCATGAAATTACGCCAGAATTAAGCAGAGAATATTGCAATATACACGGACTATGGAAGGCAGGGAAGTAGACTATGATATCAAAGAAAATGCAGGACGCTATTAACGATCAGATCAATGCAGAGCTCTATTCAGGTTATTTATATTTAGCAATGGCAGCTTATTTTGAGGAGCAGAACCTCATGGGGATGGCCAATTGGATGCATGTGCAGGCCTTTGAAGAGCAGACCCATGCCATGAAATTCTACCACTATGTTGTTGAGCGTGGGGGAAGAGTTAAGCTTCAGGCTATTGCAGAACCTCCTTTTGAGTGGAAATCCCCCATGGATGTTTTTAAGGGAGCATTGGATCACGAGCGTTATGTAACAAGACGTATTAATGACCTTGTTGACTTGGCTATTGAAGAGAGAGACCACGCCAGCCAGATTTTTCTTCAGTGGTATGTTACGGAACAGGTTGAAGAGGAAGCTCATGCCGAAGAGATCATTCATAAGCTGGAGTTTGTCTCTGATTCGAAACATGGCCTCTATATGCTTGATAAAGAGTTGGGAGCTCGGGGGCAGACACCGTTCTCTACTGAATCAGAAGACTAATTTATCGTTAACCTTATAGATAAGAGATATCGAAGCGAAGGGGCAGGGGCAGAAGGTGCTCATGCCCCTTTATTATAAAAAGGGAAGGGGAAATACAATGAATAGTATTGATCCCAGAGCTCTTTTCTCTTTAAGTTACGGAGTATATATATTAAGTACGGAATTTGAGGGTAAGAAAAACGGACAGATTATAAATGCTTTGATACAGGTGACAAGTGATCCAATTTGCATAGCGGCATGTCTTCACAAAGATAATTACACTACAGAATTGGTTGAGAAAAGCCGTCGCTTTTCAGTTTCTGTATTAGAAGAGAGTGTGCCCCTGAAATTTATAGGCATATTTGGTTTTCATTGCGGCCGTGATTTTGATAAGTTTAATGCCTGCTCTTATATCACAGGTTCCACAGGACTTCCGGTGGTTACTGACTTTACTCTTGCTTCTGTAGAAGCCAAAGTCCTTTCAGTCATAGATGTATATACCCACAAACTTTTTATTGCTCAAGTTGAGGCCGCTAAAGCCTTGAAGGAAGGAAAACCTTTGCTCTATGCAGATTATCACTCTATTAAAAAAGGGAAATCGCCGGAGAAAGCTCCTTCATCCATTTTTAATGTGCTAAAATAAAGCTCTTTACATGAGGCATAGAACGGGAGGTTGAAATAGGAATGATACCGCTTGAGATCAAACCGGGTGTATTCTGGACAGGGGTTCTGGATTGGACGTTGAGAGATTTTCATGGGTACTCTACAGAAAAAGGTTCCACTTACAATGCTTATATTGTGAAAGGTTGTGATAAAGTAGCTCTTTTCGATACAGTTAAGACTACTCATTACGAAGAATTTATCGAAAGAATCGAGGAAGTAACGAATCTGGAGGAAATAGATTATATTATTGTAAGCCATGCAGAGATGGATCATTCTGGTAGTCTTCCTATGGTTGTGGATAGAGTCAGGCCTGAGAAGATATTTCTTTCAAAACCCTGTAAAGACGCTCTCATAGAACATTTTGGAGACATTGTAAAAAGCTGGCCGTTACATGTAGTTGCTACAGGGGATGAGATTTCCCTTGGGGGTAAGACAGTTTCTTTTATAGAAGCTAGGATGCTTCATTGGCCAGATAGCATGTTTTCATATATAAAGGAAGACCGCCTGCTTATTTCCAACGATGGATTTGGACAGCATTATTCTACGAGTGCGCGTTTTGATGATGAAGCAGAGTGGGGAGAGCTTATGGATCAAACCGCCAAGTACTATGCAAACATTTTACTCCCCTATTCTTCTCTTATGCTTAAAAAACTTGATGAAATAGCAGGCATGAACATAGAAATAGACATGATTGCCCCAGATCACGGCATTATATGGAGGAGTCGCGTCCCTGAAGTTCTTTCTGCCTATAGGAGATGGGCAGAAGGACTTTGTAAGGATAAGGCAGTGGTGGCGTATGATACCATGTGGCATAGCACAGAGACAATGGCCCGATATGTTGCTGAGGGACTTATGAATAAAGGAATTGAAACAGTAGTGATGGATTTACGGGTAGTACATCACAGTGATGTGATGACTGAAATACTGGAAGGGAGAGGCCTGGTGCTCGGATCCCCCACCCTGAACACAGGGTTTTTGCCTCGCATGGCTGATCTCATCTGTTATGCGAAGGGGTTGCGCCCTATAAATAAAGTAGGGGCAGCCTTCGGGTCCTATGGTTGGGCTGGTGAATCGGTTAGGCTGTTAAATCAGGAGCTGGAAGCAATGAAGATCAAGATCGCCCATCCGGGGATAAAAGTAAAATATGTACCTCGAAAAGAGGATCTCAAAGAATGTTACGCTATGGGAGAAGCTATAGCAGAAAAAATCTATGAAACAAACAAAATATAAAACGGTAGCGCCTGCATTCGGGGGACCTTTTTCCCCCGAATGCTACAGACAGGTTTTGGAAGAAATTTATATAACCTATACCCGTCCAGATCTGATTCACCCTGATCCTGTGGAATTTCCTCGCCGCTATTCTGACAAGGTAGACAGGGAGATAGCGGCTCTCATTGCTTCTTCCCTTGCCTATGGACGGGTGCAGCAGATTCATCGCAGTGTCGAGCGCGTTTTATCACCAATGGAGCATGCCCCTGGTTCCTTTCTTCTTTCAGCTTCGCAAGATGCGCTAGAAGAGCTTTATTATGATTTCAGACACCGTTTTACTTCTGGAAGAGAGCTCATTTCTTTTCTCAAGGGCGTGAAAAGACTCCTTATACGTTTTGGTTCTCTTGAAGAGTGTCTTGCCCACTGTATTGCTGCACAGAATGAGAGGAATGTTTTTAAGGGGATAACAGCCTTCGCCGAAAACCTAAAAGAAGCGGCTGGAGGGGCAAGTTCTCTCCTTGCTTCCCCAGCTGACGGAAGTGCCTGTAAACGTTTTTTCCTGTTTCTTAAATGGATGGTACGTCATGATAGCGTTGATCCCGGAGGCTGGACAGTCCTTTTACCCAAAGACATCTGCGTTCCGGTAGATACCCATATGCATAAAATAGGCAGATCTCTCAATTTCACCATACGGAAGCAGGCTGACCTAAAAACTGTAATGGAAATCACCCGTGCCTTTCAGATCATATCACCCCTTGATCCGGCTCGGTACGATTTTGCCTTGACTCGTTTTGGAATCCGCGCAGAGCTAGAGATTTCCGACCTCATCAAACGATGTTCAGACGGTGTTTCTATTCACCACCAAGGGTGATCTCATCACAGATATTGGTATGGAGCCATTCCGGGATCTCATAGGGTTTTAGGTGGGGGAGTAACACCATAAGTTTTGTAATAATGGCTTCACGGGTCATATCTTTTCCAGAAATCACTCCCATTTTGAGGGTTTTTCTTCCTACTTCGTATACATTAAGATCCACACCTCCATATACACACTGTGTTGCGATGACCACAGGTATGCCCTTGTTCTGAGATAGTTTGAGAGGCGGCAACAAACTTTCCCCAAGGTAGGGGACGAGCCTGGCTTGGGTGTATGGGTTAAAAAAACCCTTCCCTGTTCGATATATCCGAGATGGGGGTAATTAATACTTGAAAATGCCGTATAGTCGCGGCTCAATATTTTTTGAGAGCGGGGGCCGTGGATCAGCTGGTTTCCAAAAGAAATGGCAACGCCTTTTTTCTTTTCCTCAGACAAGGCACGTGCAAAAAGAAACGATGTATAGATGTTATCTGCGGCATCAGTTCCAGATACTGTTATTGGCTGCATTGAACCTGTAAGGATCACCGGTTTTGTAAAACTTGGAAGCATAAATGAAAGGGCAGAAGATGTATAGGCCATAGTATCGGTGCCGTGAAGAATAATAAATCCGTCATACTGCTTTTCCTGTTCGAGAAGGAACATAGCGATGCGTTTCCAGTCGAGAGGGGACATATTCGAGCTGTCCTTTGAAAGGAGGTCGTGAACATCTACCTTCCCAAATTCTTGTAGAGCAGGTATGTACCTTAACAGCTGATTTCCGGTCAAAACAGGCGCAAGTCCTTCTTCGCCCTGCTCTGAAGCGATGGTACCACCAGTTGAAATTACAAGAAAACGGTTCAAAACCAGCACCACCTTTCTCTGAATTTATTGTAGGGAGTTTTGCTGTGATACATTTTTGATCCCCCGGTGGACGTCAACTTTTATAAGAAGTAGCCCTCCGACAATAAAAGTAGTTGCGACGACAGCTACACCCATACGGCTTGATCCTGTGATGTGTGTGATAAGGCCAAAAATAGCTGGTCCTATAACCCCAGCGAACTTGCTTGAGATGTCATAGAAACCGAAAAACTCCGCGCTTCGAGATGGAGGAAGCAAGCTTGCGTACAGGCTTCTGCTCATTGCTTGCGTTCCCCCTTGTACCGTTCCGACGGCAAAGGCTAGAATCCAGAAATGCCAGGCCTGGGATAAGAAGAAAGCTCCAAAAGAGATGGCAGTATAACCGGCAAGTCCCATTAGAATTGTTTTTTTACTTCCGATTCGGGCCGCAAGCCGTCCAAAGAAAAGGGAGAATGGAACGCCAACAAATTGGGTTAAAAGAAGGGCTCCTACTAGATGAGCCATTGATATGCCAACATTTGCCCCATATATAGCAGCCATTCTTATCATGGTCCCAACCCCGTCATTGTAGAACCAGAAGGCAACGAGGAACCTGAATAAATCTTGGTACTGACGTATTTCAGAGAAGGTTTCCCGTAGTCGTAAAATAGCCTCTCCAGCAATACTTTTACGCCGTCTGACAAGAAGGGTCTTTGCAGGAGGCTCAGGTATAAAGATGAGGATGGGAAGAGAGAACGCTCCCCACCAGAGAGCTACAGATAGAAAAGACAGTCTTGGGCCGAGGGTTCCTGGGAGTAACCAGATCATCGCCAGGTTGATGGCAAGGAGCACCCCTCCACCTAGATATCCAAATGCATACCCTTGTGAAGAGACCATGTCCACCTGATCAAGGGGGACAATGTGGGGCAGAAGAGAATCGTAAAAGATCATAGAGGCAGAGAATCCTATAGTTCCAAGGGCCATTAATACGAGGGCAGATTGCCAATGGCCGTAATCCACAAAAAAAAGACCGGCAGAAGCCAGGACACCCAAGAGAGTGAAGATGGTAAGCATCATTTTTTTCTTTCTGACCATGTCGCCTATGGCGCCAAGAAAAGGAGCAGCCACAGCGCAGCAGAGAAGAGCAGATGCGGAAGTGTAGCCCCAAAAGGCAGTGGGAAGACTCCCTTTCAGAAAAGGAGCGGCTATTTCTCTGAAATAGACGGGGAGCACTGCTGCCATAATAGTTGTTGCAAAAGCTGAATTGCCTACATCGTACAGGCACCATGAGGCTACTTTTCGATCTCTTGGGATGATCAGCCTGAATTTTTCCACAATGTCCCACCTCTGATCGCAATATAACAATATAATTGATAGTACCATAGGGTAAGGTGGCAGTGGTGAGATCTATTGAATGATATAATGTCGATTAATTGAAAACTTAAAACATTATGGAGGCCATAATGACATTCATTCGTCCCGATTGGGATTCATACTTTATGATGATAGCTGCGGTAGCGGCTACGAGGGGAACATGTTTGCGACGAAAAGTAGGCGCAGTCATAGTAAGAGACTTACAGATTATAAGTACGGGATATAATGGAGCGCCCAAGGGCCTGCCCCATTGTTCTGAAGTTGGGTGTCTACGGGACAAGCTAGGCATTCCCTCAGGTGAACGGCATGAAATCTGCCGTGGGTCCCATGCGGAAATAAACGCAATCGCCCAGGCCGCGGCTGTAGGAACCCGCACAGAAGGAGCGGTGCTCTATTGTACCCATGAGCCATGTTCCTTCTGTACAAAAGCTATTATTAATGCAGGCATACGGCGGATAGTATTTGTTTATCCCTATCCTGATGCTCTGGCCTCAGAAATGCGCTCTCAGGCATCTTTAGAAGTATGTCAGCTTTCAGAAAAAGTGTTTCAGGAGATGGATCTGGCTCTCAAAGCCTTCTTACAACAAAGAGGCTAAAACGCTGAGGAGGGAAGGAAATATGAAGTTTACTCGGGAACAGGCATTGGCACATTTGAGAGAATACAACAAAGATGAATCCCATATTAAACATGCTTTGGCTGTAGAGGCTGCCATGAAGTATTTTGCAAGACAGTCTCAAGAAGATGAAGAGAAATGGGGCATTGTTGGTCTTCTTCACGACATTGACTGGGAACACACAGAACAGGCCCCAGAGAAGCACACCCATCTTGCTGCCTTGTGGCTTAAGGAAAAGGGATATGCTGATGATATCATTCGTGCCGTGCAGGCCCACGGATGGGGGTTGACGTCTGATGTGGAGCCCCACACCCTTATGGAAAAAACACTTTTTGCCGTAGATGAATTGACGGGGCTTATTATAGCGGCAGCCCTAGTCCGTCCATCAAAATCCCTTCAGGATTTGCAGGTAAAATCAGTAAAGAAGAAGTGGAAGGATAAGGCCTTTGCAAGAGGGGTGGATCGCGATGTCATTCAAAAAGGTGTTGATATGCTCGATATGAGTCTTGATGAAATGATCGATGGGGTTCTTGAGGCCCTTCGCCCAATAGAGGAGGAGTTGGGTCTCGGTATAGAATAGCGTAGTGAGAGTTCAGTCACTTCGCGGATTGTCAAATAAGGTCGATTCGCTATGATAGGAGCGATACAATTAAGACCTTGGAGGGAAAAGCATGACGATACGTGTAGTATTGGCGGATGATCATCCCCTTACCAGAGCTGGTCTCTCAGCTTATCTTCAGCAAGAAAATTCCATAGAGCTTGTTGGTGAGGCAGAAGATGGCGAAAAGGCATGGGAGCTTATTGTTGATCTCAAACCTGATGTAGCTCTGCTTGATATTCGGATGCCCGGAGAAGACGGTGTTTCTATCGCCCGGCGTATAAAAGAAGAGAAACTTCCTGTAATTCCGGTGATGCTTACATCCTATGATGCTCACCAGTATGTTGTAGCGTCTCTTCGCGCGGGAGCTAGAGGCTTTATACTGAAAACGTCTACTCCCCAGGATCTGATTAGAGCTATCCAGACCGTAGTGCAAGGTGGGCTCTACCTTGATTCGGAAGTGGCAACAGTTGTAGGAGATCGGGAACTTGTGCCTGAATCTCTCTCTGCACGGGAAAGGGAGGTCCTTGTATTGGCATCAAAAGGACTTTCGAGCAAAGAGGTGGCAGCGGAACTTTTTATCAGCGAAAGAACGGTGCAAACCCATCTTGCTTCTATTTACGATAAACTGGGAGCAAGAAATAAAACGGAAGCCTTGCTTCTAGCGTTGAAGTATGGTGTGGTCACTCTTGAGGAATTACTGGAATGAGGCGACACCTGCTATTAGTTCTTGTTTTAGCTGTAACACTCCCCACCATGGCAGTCCTTATCGTTTCAAGTTTTGCCATGATCCATCAGGAGTGGGCGATGGAAGCTGTGACGCGATCATATGTGGAGGATCTGGCGGAAAATGTAGCATCATGGCTTAACCTGGATACGCCTATGTGGGGGGGCGACTCTTTTGCCTCTCTAATAAAAAAATTAAGGGTCTTTTCGTGGGGGCCGTCATTACCTGGATGGGTGGCAGTGGTGACTGCTGATGGAAAGATCCTTATGGCCTCTCCAGGTGTAAGCAACCTTGCGGCTATCTGGGATCCTCGCATCCCAATAGGGAAGGCCGTGGAAGTCAGAGATCGCAAGGGGGATAGGTACACCATAGCAGTCTACCCCCTGGATGGAGGCAATCATCTTGTTATTGCCGCGGTGGCATGGCGCCAGCTCATTGGCCCCATGCTCAGATTTGGCCATATCTGGCCTGTTCTGATAGTGCTGATGACTCTTACGAGCCTTATCGCCGTATGGGCAATGTGGCGTTGGCTCATTCTTCCTCTTAAAAAAATGGTGACGGAGGTTGATATCCTGGCCTGGGGTAAGGAATTGCCCGAGGCCGATGATCCCCAGGCAGTTTTTGAACTTGGTCGGCTTCGCAGGGCCCTTTACCGGTTGGCAAAAACAGCTATCGAGCGTGACGATCTTCGAAACCGTTATGTCCACGATGTGGTGAGTGTGCAGGAAGAAGAGAAAAAACGGATTGCTCGAGACATCCACGATGGGCCGCTGCAGGATATTACCGCCATGATTCAGCAGATGCGTCTTTTCAATATGAATCATCATTGCCCTCCTAAAGAGAGCAGGCATTTAAAATTGGCAGAAGAAGCGGCTCAGATAGCAGTGAGAGATCTACGAGAACTATGCGATGAGCTTTCTCCTCCATGGCTTGATCTTGGCCTTGAACATGCACTTACCGAGCTAGCTGATAGACTGGCAAGGCATAATGGTATAGAAATAACGGTAGAAGTGGAAGAGCAGCTTTTTATGCCTTCAGAAGTGGTCTTAGCTTTTTTTAGAATCTTTCAGGAGGCAGTTTCCAATGCGGTCCGTCATGGCAAAGCCACAGAAGTCCATGGGGATGTATCTCTTATAGATTCTTCTACGGTGTCGTTTGAAATACGAGATAATGGAAAAGGATTCGAGCCTTACAAGAGCTACGAGGAACTTCGTATACAGGGTCATAGGGGGCTTGCCAACATTATGGAACGTCTCACCACCCTTCACGGGGAGTTTGAAGTCAAATCCGCCCCAGGAAAAGGTGCAGTACTACGATGTCTTGTCCCCATACCAAAAGATAATGAGGAAAACCAGGAAGGGAGGCAGCCCCGTTCAGGGCGCACTAAATGAGATTAAAAGTACTCGGAGCAGCAGGAGAAGTAACGGGTTCCAATTATCTGATCGAATGCGGCACAAGCCGCATCCTGGTTGATTGTGGCATATATCAGGGGAAGGGGGACGACGAAAAGAATAGGGCGCAATTTGACTTTGTTCCATCGAGCCTTAATGCTGTGGTACTTACCCATGCTCACATGGATCATTCGGGACGAGTTCCTCTCCTAGTACAACAGGGATTTAAAGGTAAGGTCTGGGCAACCCTTCCCACAGTAGAATTGGTTAATGTTCTCTGGCAGGACTCTGTCCGATTAATGAAAGAAGAAGCGGAATGGAAGACAAGAAAGAATGAAAGAAAAGGCTTGCCCCCGGTGGAACCCCTCTATAGGGAAGAAGATGCTCAAAAAGCAGCCCAGCTTCTTACCGCGGCAACCTATGACGATAAAATAGAGGTGGCGCCAGGTATTTCCGTGCGTTTTCGAGATGCAGGACACATTTTGGGAAGTGCTATTATAGAAATTTGGGCCCAGGAAGACGGTAAAGAAGTAAAAATAGTTTTCAGTGGAGATCTAGGTCCTCAGGAAACTGTTATGGAGCGCAATCCCGCTATTATTTCCAGGGCTGACTACGTGGTGATCGAGTCTACCTATGGAGACCGCCTTCATAAGTCAAACAAGGAAACTCGTGAAGAATTCAGACAAGTAATAGCCCATGCTCTAAAATCCAGGGCTAAAGTTATGATCCCCACGTTTGTCGTTGACAGGGCACAACGTCTACTGTATGAACTGATGCTTTTACAGAAGGACGGGATATTGAGAAACAACATTCCCATTTTCTTTGACTCTCCTATGGGTGTTAAAGCGACAGAAATTTATAACAAGCATCTCAGTCTGTTCTCCAGGGAAATACAGCAGCATGTTAAAGAAGGGTACGATCCCTTTACGCCTGAACAGCTTCACTATGTAGAAAGTGTTGCTGATTCCCGCCGCATCAATGATATTAAGCACGCTATCGTTATGGCGGGAAGCGGCATGTGCAACGGAGGACGTATTGTGCACCATCTGAAGCATGGAGTGTGGGATCCGAGCAACAGAATCATCTTTGTAGGATATCAGGCTAAAGGAACATTGGGACGCCGCATGGTGGATGGCGAGAAAACCCTTCGAATCGCGGGGGAAGAAGTTACAGTCAATGCCCAGCTTCATACTATTAATGGGTTTTCTGCCCACGGAGACAGAGACGACCTTTTAACCTGGGCGGACAACTTTGAAACAGACCCTGTCTTTTTTGTCACCCATGGCGAACCTAAGTCATCTCAAGCCCTGGCTCTTGCTTTGCAGAAGAAAAACCATAGGGCCGTTGTACCTATTGCGGGGGAAGAGTTTGAACTGACTCCACAAAAAGATATTACAACGTCGGTCATTGCTCCTGTCTATCTGGAGAAGAGAGGCTACGAAGAACTGAATACCCTACTCTCTAATATTTCAGGCCTGGCAGCCTCTATTCGTACCAAAACTGATAGTGTAGAGAATCCGGATCTTCTCGTTCCTCTTTTGGAGTCAACCATTATCCTATTGGAAACGGCGAGTCAGAAGGCCGGAGTTGTTGAAGAAAAAGAATGATACTGTTTGTTCGTCTGGATTTTAGGGGCTTTTGAGCTTATGATACATCAGTAGTTTGATTTTTATCGCAGGGAGGGAATACGATGCGGAAAGGGCTATTTTTCTGGGGAGGCTTTATACTATGCTTTGCAATCATCGGCCTCGCCATATTCTTTATGGGCAAACAGCCGGAACAGCGAGCTATTACCGAGCCTATTCCAATTCCTGAACCATCAGCTCCATATGTCTACCTCGAAGGGAAAGGCGATGTTTTTGACTTTGACCTCCCGGAAGAGCTGGTTAAAGAAACAAGTCAGGCAAGGCCTTTTTTACTTGCTGTTCAGGGATTTTCTCCAGTCCTTTCCTATTCCCAGCAAGGCGCGAGTCTTATAACGTGGGAAAGCAACCAGCCCCATCTTTACGGATCGGCGCTTTTTAGCCTGGCTACAACGCAGAGTTTGGAAAAGGGGGAATTCCCCCAAGAATGGAAAGAGATTGAGGAGCAGATTTCAATAACTAAAGAGGAGGATGGTTCTGTTGTTTTGATGGGGAGCAGCGGAATGCCTCCACTTTATGTCCACATAGATGGCGGGCTCACCCTTTTATCTACTTCCAGAGAAGGGTTGAATCTGATGAAAGACGTGCTGAACAATACGAAAGATAAACTTGACATGAGTTGGAAGGTTTCTGCTGACTGGGCTAGCCATTTTCGTTTCTATGACGGGGGCATATTTTCTCAGCTCCTATCCCTTGATGGTGTGGAAGTATCTCTTGTCCCCTTTACATTTGACGCGGCATGGAATGAAAATGAGGAAAAAGGCGAACTTCGATGGAAAACAACTGGCATAGAGGGAGTCATACCGGCACCTATACTGGAAAGGCTTTCTCCCATTCGGTGGGACAATCGAATAGTTGTGCCAGAACCTCTAATGCTGGCAGGCGGTCTTAATGTTCCTGATGTGGCCCATATGGATATAGAACAGGATTTGACAGAAGAGATTCCAGAGGGATTTCCCTTTTCTTCTGAAGAAATTTTAGAATTGTTAAAAGGTCCGCTGTGTGTCACCGTTGGTGGAAGCAGTAAGTTTATTTTCTTTTCCTTGCCTGGTATCCTTCTTCAGTTGCCAGATAGGGGCGTCGCTGGCGTAAAGCTTGTAAATGAGTTCTGGTCGCAAGAGTGGCGAGTGCTTGTGCCATCCATTCAAGGTCTTGAAGGATTTCATGCGGGAGGAACTTCAGATGTCCCCCTTACCGTAGTAGGCGCAGCCAGAGAGGATCTGGCAATTTTTGGAGTTATGCAGAAAGACGAGATACAAGTTGAGAAAAAAATAAGTAGTACTGTGCCAGCCTTGAAAAATAACTCCGAAGCCTTTGCGTGGCTTTACGCTCATGGAGCTCGTCTTGCAGATGCTTTCGACGTGGTGGCCCGGGCGAGTGCCATGGCAAGCAAGCTTGGAAGTGATATTGGCGTAAATGTGGAGGAACTGGCCAGAGGCGCAGAAAAAATACGCAACATCGGTGAGATATCTTTAGTAATGCCCTCCATCAATGAAGGATACATTAGATGGACAGCACCGGAATTATAAAAACTACTTGATTATTTATTATGGGAGGAAAAGTATCGATGGTTAATGCGTTCCGCGCTCTTCAAGAGCGAGGTCTTGTGGAATGGTGCAGTCATCCGGAAGAACTGGATGAGTTTTTTGAAAAAGAAGAAATGATTACAGCGTACATTGGTTTCGATCCTACGGCAGACAGCCTTCATGTGGGGCACCTTATCCCCATAATGACTCTGAGCTGGCTGCAACGTATGGGGCACAGGCCAATTTGTCTTGCTGGCGGAGGGACAGGCATGATTGGTGACCCCTCCGGCAAGAGTAAAGAGAGAAACCTCCTTTCCCCAGAAGCGGTACGGGAAAACATCAGAGGTGTTAGAAATCAACTCGAACATTTTATGAATTTTAATTGCGGGAAAAACTCGGCCCTCATTGTCAATAACTATGATTGGTTAAAAGACATCTCCTTTCTTGATTTTCTAAGAGAGGTGGGAAAGTTTTTTACTATCAATTACATGGTCAATAAAGAACATGTTAAATCTCGCCTTAACGATCCGGAAAAGAGCATCTCTTATACTGAATTTTCTTATACTCTCCTGCAGGCCTATGACTTCATGCACTTGCTGGAAAAGTATGGATGTAAAATACAGATGGGCGGTAATGACCAACAGGGGAATATTGTGTCTGGCATAGATCTCATTCGCAAACGAAAGGGAGACCAGGCCTATGGATGGACAAACCCCCTTCTCCTCACTTCATCAGGAACGAAGTTTGGAAAAACAGAGGGGGGTGCAGTTTGGCTTGATCCTAAACGGACATCACCCTACCGTTTTTACCAGTTCTGGATCAACACAGAAGATGAAATGGTAGAAAAGCTTTTAAAATTTTTCACATTCCTTCCGCTGGAAGAAATTGAAGAAATTATGAGCAAGCATCTTGCGGCTCCAGAAAAGCGTGAAGCTCAAAAACGGTTGGCCTGGGAGGTTACTTCATTAGTGCACAGTCCTCATGCTGCAGATACAGTGGCGCGGGCTAGTGAAATTCTTTTTGGAGGAGAAATAACCCACGAAGATATGTCTGAAGAGATGATGGAAATGCTGGCAGAGGAAGTGCCCTATGGAACCATCAGCACAGCTCTGCCTCGTTCTCTTGTAGATGTTCTTGTATCTGTTGAAGCATGTAAAAGCAAAGGAGAAGCAAGGCGTCTCATCCGCGGCGGCGGAGTCTATGTAAATGGTGACAGGATAGAAGATGAGAACGGAACTATTGAAAAAACACTCCTTATCGGTGGCCGTCATCTCTTTGTGCGCCTTGGGAAAAAGAGATTTAATCTTATCGAGATAAAGGAATAATATCATTTTCCCCTGATTGGTCATTTAATGATCTGTTGCCGGTCAGTTCTCACGAGGCAACCTTGGATCTTTTTGAGGGGCTTCGTTATGAAGCTCCTTTTCGTTTCTTCTGCTTTCTGTTTTTTATGAGGACGGTGTATAAAGTGAGCGCTGGTTCTTTTTTATTACAAATTTTTCAAAAATTTGTGGCTCCTGGCTGGAGGGCATCTTTGAGTGCTGCTATTTTTGACAACCTCCTTTGTCTCATAGGCCCCAGAAAAAAAGTTGCCCTTGAAAACATGAAAAACACTGTTTTCCCGGATAGTGAGGAGTGGCGTCAAAAGACCCTTGCTGGTGTATATCGGCATATTGCCTGGATGTTGGCAGAATATCTGGTACTTGTGAAGGATCCTTCCTCGGTTCTCGACTGGGTTGTGGAAGTAGAAGGGGAACACATACTGGAACAGCTGGTGCAAGAAAAAAAGGGAGCAATCATACTTACGGGGCATCTTGGGAATTGGGAATTGCTGGCAGCATGGCTCTGTCAAAAAGGGTATCCCCTTTATGCTGTTGTACGGGATCCTGACGACAAAGATGTGGCGAAACTTATAGAATCTTACAGATGCCGCGTGGGCCTTCGCACCCTAAAGAAAAAATCTATTATGAAAGAATCTGTCCGGCTGGCTCAAAATGGAGCTTTTTTAGGACTGCTTTCAGATCAAGATGGCGGTCACACAGGGCTGCCGTCGCTTTTCCTTGGAAAAGAGTGCTCTACAGTCAATGGCCCAGCCGCTATTTCTCTCATGGCTCATGTTCCTATCGTTCCAGTAATTTCTTACCGTATAGCGCCTTTTAGGCATCAGATTATAATATCTTCTCCTTTGACCTTTTCTGGAGTTGGAAAGAAGAAGGAGCAGTTAGAGGGTATGACACGGAGTGTAGATATGACTTTAGAAAAAATGGTGATCCGTCACCCGGAACAGTGGCTTTGGCTTCATCGCCGTTGGCGATCTCGTTTTCCTTGATAACGTTTTTCTCACGTGGTATCCTTTTTAGAGAAAGGAGGGGATATCGGTGATCTATGAGCTCATGTCAAGCGGCAACATTGTCAGACTTCCAGACGCTATGGCAGTGCCTGGCCTACCGAAAACAAAAGCACCCATAGTCGTCGTCCTCCTCCCGTACAATAGGATTTTAATAGGGACGTCATCGTATTTGAATGGCGAAAAATGGGAATGGGGCAAAATTGGAGAAGAGAGACGGGCAGAGGTCTTCTTATATCAGAACCAATCACTGACATTGGCCGTGGAAGGCTTTCATTCCATTTTTTTGAATGATGAAGTGGTATCAGAACTCCGTAAGAGTTTATTGTCACAGCTTGAACTTCCAGGGGATCACATGTCAACAATACTGATCCTTAAGAGGCTCCTGCGGAATGATGTGGCTGATATTATGTCAGGAGAAACCCTAAAAGACGAGCAGTTTGTTTTAGATCTTATAGAGCGAGATTTATCTGTGAAGCAGGCATATTGGGGCATCCGTTTTGCTCTGGCACGTAATGATTATGCGTCGGTTGCCCGCATAAAGACGTGGATTAAAAGTGTTGGGAATCTTTTTGATGAAGTGGGTCAGGCTATGCAAATGTGGTTTTCTCTCACAGATCTTCCAGGGGGGAAGGAAATGGCAGAGCTAGAAGGCCTGTCTTTTACTCTCGATGATCTTCAACGAATGAACTCCCAGAGATCCAGGCCTGTTGTTCTTTTCAGCCGGACAGGGTACTTGGTTCTTTCGGAGCAATCCCTGGAGAAATCAGAAACCATATTTCGAATATGGCTTTTCCTTCCTCTTCATTTGTGGAACGAGCTCAGAGAAAAAAGGAAACTCTCTATACGTGAAATCGTGTCAGCTTCATGGGGTTATATAGACGCAAGGGACGCCATGAGGGAAATGGAATATTACGGAAAGAAAACACAAACTACAACATCGCCGAATTAAAGGGCCGGGGAGGAAATTATCCCCGGCCTTCCTTTTTATTTTTTAATGGACTTGCCACCGTTTTTCTATAAGCTGAAGAGCAATGCTTGTAAAGCTGGTAAGACACAGATAGATCAGTCCTACCATAATAAAGGTTTCAAAAGAGGCGTATGTAACGCTTCGAACCTGCTGTCCCACCATGGTCAATTCCGCAATGGCCAGCGTCGACAGCAGCGATGATTCTTTGATAAGGGTTACAAATTCATTCCCCAAAGCCGGCAACATGTTCCGTATGGCCTGCGGGAGAATAATATGGCGCATGGTCCCCAGATAGGAAAGGCCAAGAACCTTTGCGGCTTCCCACTGCCCTTTGGGAACAGCCTCTATGCCCCCGCGGACAATTTCCCCCACATACCCTGCCGAATTAATAGAGAGACCAATGATCCCTGCTGTAAAAGCGGGGAGGTTGATGCCAAGGGAAGGCAATCCAAAATAAATCAAAAAGAGCTGTATGAGCAGTGGAGTGCCCCGTATAACGTAAATATATGCCGCTGCCAGCCCCTTAATTGGCTTAACCGGAACTACTCGAAGGGCTCCAATTAAAATTCCCATGATTGAACCAAGGGTAACGGCAAGAATGGAAGCTTTAACTGTGAAAACAGCTCCCGTCACGAACATATGCCAATAGGGAACTATAGAGGAGAAGTCAAGCATCATTTCAGCACGCACCTCCTTCTTCCTTTGTGAGGTCTTCACCAAAATGAACAAGCATTCGTTGTAAAAAGGCCTGAGTACGTGGATGAGCAGGTTTGACCATAATGTCTTGGGGCGAGCCCTGTTCTACAATATTCCCATCGGCCATAAAGATAATTCTGTCAGAAACATCTTTTGCAAAAAGCATTTCGTGAGTAATAATCACCATGGTCATGCCTGTTTCAGCAAGCTGGGCAATAACTTCGAGCACTTCTCCCACGAGTTCGGGGTCAAGGGCGCTTGTAGGCTCATCGAAAAGCATGATCTTAGGCTGCATGGCAAGAGCTCGCGCAATTGCTACCCGTTGCTGCTGTCCACCAGAAAGCTGGCTTGGCTTAGCGTATACCTTGTCCCCGAGGCCTACTCGCTCGAGAAGCCGAATAGCTAGATCTTCCGCTTCCTTTTTTTTCATCCCCTTGGCCTGGATAGGGCAGAGTGTGATATTATCAAGAACTGAAAGATGAGGGAAAAGATTAAATTGTTGGAAAATCATTCCTACGAGGGTTGCGACTTCTTTATTTGAATGTTTCCCATTATCGACTCGTTGGCCGTAGAGGTAGATTTCTCCATCGTTAATGTCCTCGAGACGGCATATGCACCGTGCTAAAGTGCTTTTTCCTGATCCGCTAGGGCCAATGACTGAAACAACTTCACCTTCGCCCACGGTCATGGATACGCCCTGTAAAACGTGAAGATTTCCAAAGGATTTATGTAAATTCTTAACTTCGATTGCACTTTGCAACAATCGTCACCTCCTATTAGTCGCGGGAATTATAACTCAACTTTAGGTTACTGGCAAACATTTTTTTGAAAAAAAATTAAAAAATAAGATTATATAATCTAGCCGCAGTAAATTTACCCTTCTAAAAAGGGGAAATAAGCCATAAAAAAAGGGGCCAGCGGCCCCATGATTTGATTTACCTTAAGACTCTATTGTATCCTTATTCTATGAATCGTAACGGCAACGGTATAATTCCTGATTCAGGTCTGACATCTCGTTAGAGAAGGAGTCACTCTGGTCGTTTAGGTGCTTCGCGCGAATACTCTTAGAGCTCTCTTTTGCTTTTTTCATCTCCACTGCTGTTCCACCTCCTGAAAAACATTAAATCCGAACCATTTGACTACTGACCCTTATTGGTACGGACCAAACAAAGTCATTTTAGCATGGAAAAAAGGAAATGCAAAGTTCAAAAAGTTTTTTGTAAAGGGGATAAATGCCATGGAAATAAAAATATTGAAAGGACAAAGCTGCTATATTCCTGGACGAGTCAATGTCGGCCTCTGGAAAGATGGGAAAGATGGTTGTTTTCTTATCGATAGTGGAGGTGATGAAACGTCAGGGCGGCGGCTTTTCAGACTGATACAGGAAAATAATCTGAAACTCAGAGGGATTCTCAATACTCACTCCAACGCTGATCACGTTGGAGGAAACGCCTATTTGCAGAAAAAAACGGCATGTCCCATTTGGGCAAGTTCAATAGAAGATACTGTAATTCAAAATCCATTTTTGGAGCCGATGCTCTTGTGGGGAGCCGCTCCTTTTCGTGCCCTGACCGGAAAGTTTCTTCAGGCAGCCCCTTCTCTTGTAACGCAAATATTATCTCCTGGTGAAAGAGTGCCTGATACGGACTTAACGGTATTAGCCCTTCCTGGCCACTTTATCAATATGATTGGTTTTCTTTCGGCAGATGGGGTTTGTTATATTGCGGACAGCCTCTTTGCAAAAGAAGTCATAGAAAAATATCGTTTTATGGTTGCTTTTGATGTGGAGGCAACTCTCGCTACATTAGATATGTTGGAAAAACTTGAAGCTGCATGGTTTGTTCCCTGTCATGCGGAGCCAGTTGAAGATATTCGTCCTCTCGTAAATGAAAATAGGAAGGGAATCGAGGCTTTAAGTCACGCTGTTCATGACTTGTGTTCTGTTCCCCGTAGCCGTGAAGAAATCCTCGCCTTGCTGGTGCAAAAATGGGATCTGGAAATGAATCCCGTACAGTATGTCCTTAACTCCAGTTCCCTTTCAGCCTATCTAACCTTTCTGGAGAAAAAGGGACTGATTGTACCTTTTGTAGAAAAAGGCAACCTTCTATGGCAGAAAAAGCATTGAAAAGGAGCCCCGCAACAGGGCTCCTTGGCATATATTAGTATGTCCACTCAAAATCGGGAATCCCAACGTCTAACATTCGCTGTTTCATATCTCTTGTAATATGGTCCAGATCCTCTTGAGTTTTCCCCTCGCATCGAGTAACAAGCACCGGCTGAGTGTTTGACGCCCTCACAAGCCCCCATCCACGCCGGTCATAGAGAATCCTCACACCATCAATGGTAATGGCATCGTGATCCTTGAGGGCTTCTTCCTTTATTTTTTCGATAACCTGAAATTTCTTTTCATCGGGGCAGTCTACCCGTATTTCAGCAGTGCTGTAGTAGACAGGATAGTCAACGAGCATTTCTGAAAGAGACCGCGCGTCGTTAGAGAGAATTCTGAGAAGTCGTCCCGCAGCATAGAAAGAATCATCAAAGCCGTAAAACTCATCAGCAAAGAACATATGGCCAGAAAGTTCTCCTGCAAAGAGGGCATCCACTTCTTTCATCTTTGCTTTAATAAGAGAGTGTCCTGCCTTGTAATAAAGCGGTTTCCCACCAAGTCTCAAAATCTCATCTTCAAGGGCCTGTGAACACTTGACTTCGATAATTGCCACGGCCCCAGGATATTTAGGGAGAATCTCACGCCAATAGAGTCCCATGAGGGTGTCTCCCCATATGACTGTTCCTTTTTCATCTACTACGCCAATACGATCGGCGTCTCCATCAAAAGCGATCCCCAGATCTGCTTTTTCCTGCCTCACTTTTTCTATTAGAAAGGTGAGATTTTCTCTTTTAAGGGGATCTGGATGATGGTTTGGAAATGTCCCGTCAGGTTCACAGAAAAGGGGAACGACTTCACATCCCAGTTTTTCAAGGAAGGTTTGAATATAAAGGCCAGCGGTTCCATTGCCAGCATCTGCTGCCACTTTTAGTTTTCTGGGTCCCAGTTTTATCTTTGAGAGAAGCATGGCAATATATTCTTCCCAGATATTTGCTTTTTTTATTGTCCCTGGAGCAGGGCCTTTTTCGAAGTCATCCTTCTCTATCATTGAGAGGATTAGTTGTATTTGCTCTCCGTACATGGTGCTCTTGCCATAAGCCAATTTTAAGCCGTTCATATCTTTGGGGTTATGGCTGCCCGTTACCATAATACCCCCATCAAAATTGAAGCGGAACTGACTCCAATAAAGAAGGGGAGAGGTGGCAACCCCAATATCCGTAACATGAATTCCTGCCCACGTTACGCCATCGATGACATTTTTTTTGATTCGGTCTGTAGAGAGCCTTACGTCCCCTCCTACGGTAATCGACGTAATTCCCTCTCTGTAAAGGAATGTCCCGTATGCCTTGCCGATAGCGGTAACTGTTTTTTCAGTGAGTTCGGTGTCGGCTATTCCGCGAATGTCATATTCTCTAAAAATATGTTTTGGTACTTGCATCAGGTCTCATCACCTTCCCTGATTATTTTTTGCTTAATATTATATTTCTATGACCTTTTTGCCTACGTAGATTGTATAATACCATTTGAACTGAGGGGAGTGTGGTTTTTCGTGGGAAGCTTTTTCATTGTTCTTCCTATTGTCATTATCGTCGGCATTGGATGGTTCATCAGAAATAAAGGTCTTGTAAGGGAAGAAGCTTTTGCTGGAATGAATTTTATTTTGTATTGGGTAGCTCTCCCAGCCCTCCTTTTTAGAGTAACTTACAATGCAGACGTAGGAATTCTCTCTGGAGGGAATTTTGTTAAGGCCGTTTATGTTTCACTTATGATTGCACCTCCGATGGCGTTGATCTTCGGCCGGTTTGTGGGACTGAAAAAGGAACGTCTTGCTGTTCTGACCATGGTGTCCATTCGTTCCAACAATATCTTTATGGGCGTCCCCGCTGTTTCTGTCGCTTTGGGGGAAGCCGGTCTTCAGGCCCTCTCCCTCTACCTTGCCGTGGTGATGGCTGGCTACCAGCTCATTTCCATAGCATGGGGGCAGATCGTCCTCTCTGGAAGCTTTCGTATCAGTGCATTAAAAGATGCGTTTAAAAAAATATTTACCAACCCCCTTATAATGGCCTGTATCGCAGGAATTATCTTTGCCCTTGCAGGAACGGGCCCCATGCCCAGATGGATCGACGAAGCTCTTAAGGCCTTAGGGAATGTAGGCAATGGTCTTGCACTCCTCGCCCTTGGGGCATCCCTTAACCTTACGAGGGTAGGGGCGTCTCTTAAAGAAACGTGGGAAACTCTTTTGTTCAAGCTTGTTATTTTCCCTTCAATTGTGTGGCTTTTTTTGCTCCTCTGGCCAGTTGATCCCATTCTTTTTCAGACAACAGTGCTTGTGTCTTCCATGCCTATTGCCGTAAACTCTTATATTGTGGCTAAAGGCATGGGGATGGATCCGGCATACACGGCAGAGTCCATTGCCGCGTCAACTTTATGTTCAATTGTTACAATTCCTTTGTGGGCGACAGTATTGGGTCTCTCCTGATCAGTCTTTTTATCCGGCGCTCTTTTTAGAGCGCAACCTGAAATCCAGCCACCAGACACAAACTCCGGTAGTGATGGGGATCGTAAGGAGAAGTCCGATAGTTCCCGCAACGCTTCTTAACAGTTCCTGCGCAATATAAGGGTCGTTAAGAAGGGCCATGGCATCGATCCCTGCGTAAGAAATAAGGATGGTGAAAGGAAGAGAGCTTCCTAGGTAGGCCAGGATCAGGGTGTTGATCATGCTTCCTAAAACTTCTCGGCCAACTCCAATGCCAGCTTGCCAGAGGCGATGGCTTTCTATGTGGGAGTCGTATGAAAAAAGTTCGGCTAGAGTTGATGTAACTGAAACAGCTACATCGAGTACGGCCCCGATAGCACCGATCATGACAGCCGCAAGAAGCAAGCCTTCCATAGAAAGGTTGGGAATAGTGGAAGCTAGAAGGCTGGCGCTGTCGCTTGCCAATCCAGTCAATTGCCATGTCTTAACTATAATCCAGCCTACCGTGGACGCGGCAATGGCTCCACCAAGGGCCCCCAAAAAGGCAACGATCCAGAACGCCGGGCGTCTAACCACAAGAAGAACGGTAATAATAGAAACGGCGCCTATTGTAAGGATGGCAAAGGGTATTGGCGCCACCCCCTTGGCAAGAGCTGGTACATACCATCCCAACAGTACAGCCAGGGAAAGAAGAAGCCCGGCCAGGGCCCTGAAGCCGGCCTTCCCGGCAGAAGCAATGAGCCCCCCTGACGCTAAGATCAGAAAAGCGATGACCCAGGGGATTCTATACCGATCGCTTATAGAGTACTGGAGGGTACCATCTTCGAAGCGGTCGCAGACAAGAAGATATCTGCGCCCCTCGGTCAACTTCAATGATGATGTTGACAGTTGCGTAATAAGGATATCTTCTGATTCCCCTTTTTTCTCTCCATTGAGAAAGGTCACAGTAATATCAATGTATTCTGTTTCCCATGGAGATTCTTCTGTTTCCGGCGAAGCTTTTTCGCGTTCAGCCGTGGAATTGTTAAAGGGCAGAGGCGTTTCAGTACCTCGAACCTTTCCCACACGGTCTATACTGACAATAACCGAATCCTCTGTATTCCACGATTTCAGTACCATTTTATGAAAAGATAGAGCAGCGATAAGAGCAATTATAACTACAGAGAGAGAAGCCAGAATGTAATTCTTAACGCTTTGAGGTTTCTTCATTATGAAGAAGTCTCCCTTCCTCTCCCAAGGCAATGCCATCAAGGAGTGTTTTATATACTCTGGCTACATGGTTGGTCATGAAACGCTGAGCCTTTTTTATGTCCCTTGCCAATATGCATTGATAAATCTCTTTATGTTCTTTAAGAAAGATCTCCTTGTCATCAAGAAGAGAATAGATCCTCTCATGGGTTTCCATAATTAGATTAAAGGTCATTTTTACAATGTTGACGAAAACGAAATTATGAGTAGCTTCGGCGAGAAGCAAATGAAAGTCATAATCGCACTGAGCGCGATGTTCAAGGGACTCTACATCTTTGCTTGTAAGGGTCAGTATCTTCCGTATGCGGGTCAGATCTGTGGGGGTGGCATGTTTAACGGCTTCTGACACGATGGCAGGTTCTAGAATCATGCGGGCTTCTACCAGTTCTAGAATGGCTTCGTCCTGCAGTGGCATTCTCATATTCTGGGTATCAAAACGGGACTTGCGGACAAAACGTCCTTTCCCCGGGATGCTTTCTATAAGCCCTACTAGCTCCAGGATGCGAAAAGCTTCCCTCAGAGAACTTCGACTCACGTTAAGGTCTTCTATAAGTTGTCTTTCAGGGGGAAGAGGATCTCCCTGGGATATTTCTCCCCGGGTAATAAGCTCTTTTATTTCTTCAGCTACGTGTTCATATATTTTAACAGACCTGTTCTTCGTGGTTTTTTTCCCAGTCATATCAATCGCCCTCCACAAACAATTCAAGACGGATTTGCCTTCTTGTAGTAAAGTAAATCATACCAGATAGAAAAGTAAAGATTATAGAGCAATAACGAAATTGCCCGAAAGGAGGAGAAAAATGTCTTTCCAGATCAATATTCGTAACTACCATACGTGCGAGTGTTCTAGTGCCATGAGTGGGAAAGATGTTCTCTCTAAAGCTGATATTGATGGAGGATCCCATATAGTTGCCTGGCGTGTCAACAGTTATCTTCGCCCTTTGGGCTGGGTTGTAGATGAAGACTCGGAAGTGGAATTTGTAGACACCTCTTCCTTTGAGGGGATGGAAGTATATCGTCGTTCTCTGAGTTTTTCGCTTGTATTGGCAGCCCAGCGGGCATTGGGAAAAAATGTGACCATTAAACATTCCATTAGTGACGGATATTATTGGGAGCTTCCAGATAGGGATTTAACGGAGGAAGAAGTTCTTCGTATAAACAAGGCTCTCAGGGATCTGGTCAACCGAGATGTTCCCATTACCCGCGAGGTTGTTCCTCTTGATAAGGCCCGGCGTATTTTTGAGCGTCAGGGCAATCCTGAAAGCGCCAGACTCTTTATGTGGGCGGCTGAGGATCCTGTAGAGCTTTATCGTTGCGAAGACAACTATGGTTTTTATTACGCTCCTCTGGCCCCTTCAACAGGATATCTTCGTGTTTTTGAACTGAAGTATTTCCCCCCTGGAATGGTTCTGCAGTTTCCTACTGTTTCCTACCCAGACCGGCTTCCGCCCTTCAGGGCATCGAAAAAACTTTCCGGGGTCTTTCTTGACTACGCTAAATGGCTGGAAATTTTAGGCCTTAAGACCATGGATAGTTTTCACGCAAAAATAGCCCAGGGAAAGGGGCTTGAACTGGTTCTTATTTCAGAAGCCTTTCATTCTCAACGCCTCAGCCGTATTGCGGAAGACGTAGCACTGCGGGAAAAAACAAAAGTCATAGTTATTGCAGGTCCTTCCGGATCAGGGAAGACAACAACAGCGAAACGGCTAAAGATCCAGCTTCAGGTCTGTGGTTTAAATCCCACAGTGATCTCTCTTGATAACTATTTCGTGGATAGGGAGAAAACGCCTCTTGACGAACAGGGGAATTATGATTTTGAAGTTTTAGAGGCAATAGATCTCGACCTTCTAGAAAGCCAGCTTGCCAAGCTTCTTAAGGGGGAAGAGGTTAGAGTTCCAGAGTTTGATTTTATTAAAGGCAAAAAATTTCCTGGAGCAACTCTTCGCCTCAACAAACACGATGTCCTTATTATTGAAGGTATCCATGGTTTAAATGAAAAGGTAACGGCAGTTGTTCCAGAAGAGATGAAATTTGGTATTTTCGTGTCCCCTTTGACGGGTATCAATCTTGACGAACACAATCGGACAAGTACTACGGACAATAGGTTGTTGCGACGGATGATCAGGGATTATAGAACAAGAGGACATTCGGCTGAGCGGACCCTCGATCTTTGGCCATCGGTCATTAAAGGGGCAAGAGAGTATATTTTCCCCTACCAGAGCAGCGCTGTTGCCATGTTTAATTCCTCTTTGCCCTATGAGCTAGCGGTCTTGAGGGGGTATGCGCAGCCTCTCTTGCAGACTGTTCCAGAATCTTCATCTATGCATGGGGAGGCAAGGCGGCTTCTTTCCATGTTAAAGTTTGTGCCCCCCCTACCTTCTGAAAATGTTCCGTCCAATTCCATATTAAGAGAGTTTATTGGCGGTGGATGTTACGAACACTGATTGAATGGACAGATTCAACAAAACGAGGTGCCAGCGGTGAAAGTTAAGATGGAAGATGTAGCTAAACTGGCTAATGTTAATAAAGCGACAGTTAGCAGGGCGCTCAAGGGAGACTCAAGGATATCAGCATCTACGAGAGAAAGGGTTTGGAAAGCGGCCAAAGCTCTTGGATATCAGCCTGATGCTGTGGCAAGGGGATTATCGAGCAATAGGACAGGTCTTTTGGGGGTAGTCTTTGTAGACCTCTCACAGCCATGGGTAGGAAGCTTTTTGTCAGGCCTTGACCGTGTCGCGTCGAAGCAGAGCTACAGTTTGCTTGTCAAATGTTCGGGACAGGGCCCTTCCCAGAAAAATGTTGTGGCCAGGGATCTCCTTTCTCGTAATGTGGATGGCATTATCTGGATAGCTGGCGCCGTACCAGACCTTTCCTTTGACGGGCCATTGGTAGCGGTGGGTTCGGAGAACCCACGAGGTTTTTCTGTGTTGATCGATGTGGAAAGGGGGGCTCAGAAACTTCAAAAAATAGCGAAGGGGAGAGTCTGTGAGGTTAGAAGTGGGTCGGCACCTTTCTTCAGGGATATTGCCTCCTTTCTAAAAGGGCCCTCCCTCAAAACCTTGCCCCCGCTGTATGTGGTCGATTCATCCCATGATATCCCCATATCGGGGGGGGGAGAGAATGTGGTCCTGTGCGGATACCCCAATGTGGCTAGACTTCTGAAAAGTTATTGCCTTGACTGGCCGGCCTTCGAGCTGGGAGCCATTGCGGGGCGCCTGTCCTTGAACGCCATACAGGAGAAAGGGGTGCGCCCCGAAAAGGTGATGGTCGTTCCTCCTCTTTATAGTCCAGAGGGGGATATCGTTTCCTTATAGACGTGTTCGAGTTCGAATGACAAGGTACACACCGCATAAAATCCTACTACAAGGTTAGCTGCTGCGCCAAGAAAACTGCCATTACCTCCAGAACAGGAACCCAGCGCTAATTCCTTAAAGATCGCCTCCTGATGGATTTTTTGCTATAAACCTATTCGGAAAAGTCGACAAGAGTGTATATTACTTGACGCTATCTATCGCTAGGCGTATAAAAGAGAAGGTAAAAATTTCTTTATATGGAGATGTTGACAGGGAGGAACGATATATGTCTGAGCAAGGATGTAACGAAATGTCTTGTGGAAAGTCTTCCTGCGAAGGTTGCAGTGGATGCTCTAAAAAGAAAAAGGACGTTGGAAAAGTTATTGCTGTGGGCAGCGGCAAAGGTGGAGTGGGTAAGAGCTCCATATCCTGCCTATTGGCGGTGGCTCTAGCTAAAAAGGGGTTTTCTGTAGGAATTCTTGATGCCGATATAACTGGTCCTTCCGTTCCTAAACTTATGGGTGTCACCGATTCGCCGTATGGTTCTCCTCAGGGAATTATCCCTCCGGCATCATCGATTTTCGATATAAAAGTCATGTCTGTCAATCTTCTTCTTGATGATCCAACGAAGCCTGTAGTTTGGCGGGGGCCTATTATTGCTAGCGTGATTAAGCAGTTCTGGGAAGATGTGGCGTGGGATAAAACCGATTTTATCATCGTAGACCTGCCCCCGGGAACGGCCGATGCTCCTCTTACCGTCATGCAAACTATTGATTTGGACGGATTTCTTGTAGTGACGTCACCTCAGGAACTCTCTGTAATGGTGGTGGAAAAGGCCCTTAACATGACTAAAATGATGGAGGTTCCTCTTCTTGGTGCTGTCGAAAATATGAGCTATGTGACCTGTCCTGATTGCGGCAAGGCTATAGAAGTCTTCGGTCCCAGTCATGTGAAGGAGATTGAAGAGAAATTCTCTCTCCCGGTGCTTGGCAAATTCCCCCTCGATCTTGAACTGTCCCATCTGGGAGATCAGGGCCGCATGGAGGAATATAAAAATGAAGAATTGCTGAACGCCTTGGCTGACGGAGTGCTTGTACAGCTGGGTGTTGGGGTAGAAGTATAAGAAAAATATGAAGGGCGGCCTTTGCTATAAAAGCCGCCCTTTCACATTGTGGATTTCTATATTTCAAAAGAAGAGCCCGAATGGGCCCATTCAACATTTGATAGCTGCTCTCCAAGGATAAAAGCAGCGCTGAAGCCGGTACAGTGACAAGGTCTCCAATGCTGTACAGAAAATTTGTCTTTAAGCTCCTTCGCTGAACGAAGAAGGAATCCTCTTCCCTGACTTCGAAAATGCATGCCCCCAGTAACACTGTAAAATTCACGGGTGTTAAAAAGAAGGGCAGCCCGTTCAAGGATATTCACGGTTCCAGCGTGGGCGCATCCGAGAATGACGCTATATCCATTAATACCTCGAACTACAAGAGAAAGATCATCTTCCATAAGGTCAGCTTTGAGCTCACCGTTCTCTTTTATTACGAGATCGGGATCCACTGGAACAAAATCAGGATTTCTTTCTGAGAGTGGTATTGTTATGGCCCATATGGCATCTATAATTTCAGTTCTATCATTTACAGGGCGAAAGTTCAGGTCGTCTTTGCTAAAAAGGCTTCCGGCAATCTCCAGTTCTTCTCCTTTCCGCGCAAATCGCTGGCGGTCGAAAAATGGAGAAGCCCATACGGGCAAATTTCCTTCACGCCTCAAGATTTCAGGCAATCCCCACGTGTGGTCAAAATGACCGTGGCTAAGAACGATTCCATTGAGATTGCCAAGAGGAACCTCAAGGGCCGATGCGTTTGGGTAAAGGGAGGCCCCCCTCCCCGTATCAAAAAGCAAAGAGCCCCTAGGAGTTTCTATATACATACTGAGACCATGTTCTCCTAGCAGTTTAGATGTGCCGCAATAATCATCGACGACCACAGTAACATTCATATATCATTCACTCTCCCTTTTCAAACTTATTTCAGCCAGATCTCTTTATCAGAGGGGAAAGAAAGTCGATAGACTACTGAAATTTGCCATTGTTCCCCTGCTTTAAATTTCTTTTTCCACGTAAGAACTCCCTTTTTCTCATCTTTTTCCGCAGGCTGGGGATCCAGGGTCTCTACTTCTACTGTTATTTTTTCATGGGCAGATACAGGAATTCTGTCTTTGATCATAAGCTCAGCTTCAAAGGGCAGACCGTTTGTAATATTAAGGGTATAACCCTGAGCCAGTTTTCCTTTGCCAAACCAGTTGCTTCCTTCTTTAGGGATAATTTCTTCCCGTGTAGCGGTAACAGAGGGTGTCTGGCCGAAGGCCAGAGTAAGCTTCTCTCCTCGCGCCAAGGCTGGCAATCTAGTTCTCCCTGACCCCATTCCGTCGATAAATAGGTCGGCCTTTCCAGGTAGGAGCGGATCTTCGATGGCTTCTGAAGAAGCCATTATCCAGGCCTGGGATGAAAGAAGAGGGATACACTCTATGGAAACTGTTGCAGGCATTGTGAAATCACGCAGCAGCAGTGTAACAGGCATATTATCCCCCGATATCTTTCCCTTAGTAGTGAAGAAACGGTCTGTAATTGTTTCTTCTACAGCAGAAGGTATCGCTGTTTCTTCTACTGCCATAGTTTTAAGCATTCGCCCATTTTGCTGAGCGCCAGAGCCATAGAGAGGCTCTGTAAAGGTTGCGACCAAAGGAGGAATGTCAGGGGTTTCAACAGAAGAGACGGGCTGGGCCGTATGGAGCTGTATAATTCCATTCCAGATAAGTCCGGTATGCTGCCGCACTTTAGCCAATAGTTGCCCCTCCACTCTTCCTTCATTGGTGGAAAGAGAAAGACTATATTCAGGAACCCAGCGGGCATGGGGTGTCCACCCTTCTATGAAAAGACTGCCACTTGTCAGAGTCTTATATTCTATAGCTATAACCTTCCCCTGAGTTTGAGGTTTTTTCTCTTCAATTTCTCCCTTTATATCGGTAATCTCCTGTTCAACTCTTTCGATGTCGCTTTCTACAGCGGCTCTTTCCTGCTCTTTCTTTTGTCGGGATTCTTCCGCTGCCTGCAAATAGGATTCCAGATTATGAACAGAAAGGTCGGCGGGCGTGGAGCTTTCTATTAGTGCGGACCATTGTTTTAATGCGACAGCTTGGGATTTTAGGGACGAGAGCTCCCTTTTTTTGTCTTCCAGGCGAAGCTGGAGGGGGACAAGGGAGGGAGGGAGCCACTGAGCATCATTCAAAACCACAATTTGTACCTTCTCTAATAAAAGGCCATCTTCAGGAATGACACTGATACTTTCGAGATCGAAAGTGTTGGGAAGCAAAATTTTACCTTCACCAGTTACATTTGCCTTCAATCGTATTTGTGCTCCCCTCGGGTAGACATATACATGCTCTATAACCATTTCAGCAGCAAAGAGTGATATGCTTGTCAACATGATGACAAAGGTGGCGAAGCATAGAGACAAGAGCTTTTTCATAGAAGAAAAGACCTCCTTTTCTTTTTTCTAATTAGCAGAAGCGTATAATACAATTATAATGCATGTTCGCCATGTATAAATGGATAAATGAATGAACAGGAGGAATGCCCTCATGCTGAAATGCGGTATAGTGGGTTTGCCCCTTTGTGGCAAAAGCACTGTCTTCAATGTTATAACTAGAGCTGGAGCAGAAGTAAAGCCCTATGCCAGTGGTAAAACCGATCCCAACCGAGCAATGGTTTCAGTTCCTGACCCAAGATTTGAGCATCTCGTTACGATCTTTGAGCCGAAAAAACAGACGCCGGCTACTGTGGAGTTTGTTGACTTGGCGGGACTTTCCCGGGATGCCAGCAAAGGAGCCGGCCTGGGAAATGCTTTTCTTTCTTTTGTGGCTGAGTCAGATGCCCTTGTCCATGTGGTCAGAACTTTTGATAACCCGGAAGTTCCCCATCCGGAAGATAATATCGATCCAGCACGGGACTGGAATATAGTGGAAATGGAACTTATTTATCGAGACCTCGGAGTTATCGATAATAGGCTGTCCCGTTTAGCAGCAAAGAAACGTCTTCTTCCTGAAGAGGAGGAAGAAAAAAAGCTCCTTGAACGTTGCCAGGCCTTCCTTATGGAGGAAAAACCTCTTAGAGAGCTTGGTTTATCAGAAGATGAACAGCGAAAATTGAGCGGCTTTGCTTTTCTGACCCTGAAGCCTGAAATGATCGTGCTCAATCTTGACGAAACCCAGACTGAAGGGCACGTGCCAGGCCTTGACGCAATAATGTCTATTGCAAAAGAACGAGGCCTAGGCCTTGTGCAGGTTTTTGGCCGGATGGAAATGGAGATGGCAGATCTCTCGGAGGATGAGCAGAGGGAATTCATGGCAGACCTGGGCATCAAAGAGGCTGGCAGAGAACGTCTCATTCAGGAAGCCTATAGCCTGCTTGGACTCATCTCCTTTTTTACTACGGGAAAAGATGAAGTGAAGGCATGGACGCTGAAAAAAGATGCTACAGCTGTAGAGGCTGCGGGGGCAATTCACTCTGATTTGGCAAGAGGATTTATTCGAGCCCAGGTTGTACACTACCCTGATTTTGTAGCCTGTGGAGATTCCATGCCCGCCTGCCGCGATAAGGGCGTGCTGCGCCTTGAAGGAAAGGAATACCTCGTGCAGGATGGCGACATGATAGAAATTCGTTTCAATGTTTAACCTACAAGCCAGATATTGAAATGTGCTAGAATATAAAATTGAATTTTACGAGAAGAGAGGAGGATCGACACATGCCGATGCAGATTAGTCTTGATGAGCTTTTGAGCGCCTTGCTTGCTCGTGTGGATGGGATGGCCATGAACGAAGAAAATCTTAAGAGCCGTCTAAATATCATCTTCAGAGTTCTATATAAAAAGGGGCTCATTACTGATGAAGATGTTGTCGAATCCATTCGTGACGAACACCGTTTGCTGAAAGAACTGGGGCTTACGAGAGAGGAACCGGATGATGAGGTTGTGAACGCCATAGCCGAGAGCATTTTGCTCTGGATCAAGGGAGACGCAGAAAAACTTAAAGAGCAGATAAAAGAGTATGAACAGAAGATGCAGGAAGCTGCTATGGAAGAAGCCAGAAAGCCTAAAATTGATGTGGCTTCGCCTCAAGTGTTGCAGCAACTTGACCAATTAAGCGGAAAAGAGCGCCGAGGCGGCGGGCGGAAGCTCATTATCTAACAGGATGTCATAAGAATGGGAAGGGGTTAACCCCTTCCCATTCTTATGCATTTCTTTTGCGCTATTTCGCTTCCTTAATCACTTTCTGCAGCTCATTGATAAGAGTTTTGATCTTATTGCTCGTCGCTCCCTTTTTAAGAGCCTGGGAAGCTGTTGTAGGTTTTCCCCAATAGACAGTATTAGCGTTATCGTCCACATTGATAGCTGCCCCTTCAAGAGACATGCCAGCAAAAAGCCCCTTCGTAATGGAGTAGCTATAGATTGATGCTTTGAGCTTTATGTCAGTTCCAAGCTCTCCACGACGCCCCAGAGGCCCGGCTGCTACCCCGAGGTCTCCGCTGAGCTCCACATTATTTCCCATAAAACCTTCAAGACCTCTTTCGTTGGTGATCACAAGAACCAATCCAATAGACTCGGCTCCGATTTGCAATCCCCATGAAGCTCCTGCAATGGTAACAAAGCTTGGCCCATACCATTTCCCCGTCACCGAATCTCTTTTGAGTACAAGACCTTCACCATATTTCCCGCCAAAGACAAATCCCGCCTTAATGACTGAGGGGAATATTGCCACCCCTTTTGCTCTTTCCAGCAAATCTGCCATTGTCCCTATATCGGACTGTTCTTGCATTTCTCGAAGTAGTTTTACAGATCCGGCAATCCGTTCTTCCGGGGTTTTGGCCCAGGCAGCCTGGGTAAAGCCCCATCCCAAGCTTATAAGGGTTATCAGTGTTGCCAAAATAAAAAAGCGGCAACGGCCTCTTCTTAGTCGCGTCATCATAGAATCTCTCCTTTCGCCCAAAACCATCTCGTTATTATCTTAGAGTGTTGTTTTCATTCACGCAAGAACCAAAGAATTGACGGGGCTCCACTTTTTCCTTTACACTGTCAAGATAACTAATAAGGCTAGGAGGAAACAATATGTCTTATTCCGAAATGGAACGAATAGAAAAGCTACTTGAACAAGCATACCAAAGCGATGATATAGAAACAATTTCTAAATTGGCCCGACAGATTCTTGAAATAGATCCTGGGCATCCAGAGGCTCTTATCCTTCTTGCAGATACTACTGAGTATTCTGATGAAAAGCTGGATCTTTTGAAGCAGGCCCTTGAACCCATGCGCAACATGGTGGAAGAGGCCGATCTTGTGAATCGCAAAGAACTGATGGATGAAGAGGAGGGCATTATTTATATAGGTTTATTGCAGCGACTGGGGTTTGCACTGCTATCAGAAGCTCGGCCCGAAGAAGCACTGGAGATTGCAGAAGAAATAATTTCATACGATGAAGAAGGGGTAACTCTTGGTAAAACCCTTATGTATCGTTGTCTTATTGAGCTTCAGCGGTTTTCTGAGGTTCTCGAGAGAGCCATAAGAGATGAAGAAATATCCGCGGCCCGTCAGCATGCCATGGCTATTGCCGCATATATGCTTTCCGGTCCGGATAAGGGGGCTTATCGAGCTTTATGGGATGCTTTCAAAGTTGGTCCTGAAATTCCTTTCTATATTTTAGGCTATATTCCGGAACCTGATTTTGAAACACTTGATGAACAGCAAGAAGAAGATTACAATTTCTCTATTCTTTTTGAAGATGCTTGGAGTCTTTCTCAGGAACTTGCCAATTGGCTTGCCTCCGCTACCATTCTTTTTGGGATGCTCACTGGGCGGTTCCTCGAAGAAGATGAAGAAAATTTTGCTGTTCTCATGGACTCTCTTGGTATTAGGTCTTTCTGCGAAAAGGCCGAAAAAGCCATTGAGGAAATGAGTGACAGCCTAAGCAGTCTTGACGCTGAAGCCTTTGATGCAAACATTCTTGAAATGCTGAGGGCAAATATCTATCTTCCCCTTAAATAAAAACACCGAGGAGGGACACCGTGTTAGAAGACTTTTCTCAACACGTATTAGATATAGCAGAAAATAGCATTAATGCGGGAGCAACATGGGTGGATATACGAATAACAGAAGACTGCGCGGGGGGGTGGCTATATTTCGAGGTAAAGGATAACGGGAAAGGAATGGATGGGGACACATTGCTCGCTGTAACAGACCCTTTTTATACGAGTCGAACTACAAGGAGAGTAGGATTGGGAATACCTTTTTTAAAACAACTTGCCGAGTTATGCGATGGAGAGTTTGAAATAGAGTCTGCGCCTGGCAAGGGCACTCGGGTGTGGGCAAGTTTCCGCTATGACCATATTGACCGTCCACCGCTTGGGAATATGCCAGCATCGCTCATTTCCCTTCTTATTGCTCATCCTGATGTTCAGCTTGTTTACTGTCATTCCTTTAATGAGAAGAAATTCATTTTTGATAGTTTTGAATTAAATAGAGTTCTTGGGAACATTAAAGAAGTTCAAAATCCAGCAATAGCTTGCTGGCTTCAAGATTACTTTGAGGAAAACATTGAAACTTTAAAGCACCATTGCGAGTGATGTACACGTTAGGGGGAGTGATCGGATATGAATTACAAGTCGCCCTTGGAGATGGCGAAAATGGCCTGTGCGGCCTCACAGACGAAGACGTCGTGGAATCATAGACAAATACTTTTACTTGGTATTCTTGGGGGAGCCTACATTTCTTTAGGCGGATGGCTTATGACCTGTGTGACCTATGATCTGCCAGGTGGTATAGCAAAGTTTATGGCAGGAGCGGTTTTTTCCGTAGGCCTTATGCTTGTAGTCATTGGGGGTGCTGAGCTTTTTACGGGCAATTGCATGATGCCCCTTGGGGCTCTGGTGGGGTGTACCCCTATGAAAAAGATTTTCATAGCCTGGACCTGGGTCTATTTTGCTAATTTTTTGGGGGGACTTATCGTTGTTTTTCTTCTTTACAACACGGGATTATGGGAAGGACCTATAGGTGTAAAGACTCTTCATATTGCAGCAGCTAAAATGAGCCTGCCCTTCGGTCAGGCCTTTTTCAGAGGAATCCTCTGCAACTGGCTGGTAACTATTGCCGTATGGTTGAGCATGGCTTCTACAGATGTGACAGGGAAGATATGGGCTATTTTCTTTCCCATAATGGCTTTTGTGGCTTCTGGTTTTGAACACTGCGTTGCGAACATGTACTTTTTACCTATGGGGCTTCTTCTTAAAAGAGTTCCGTCCCTTCTGCAAGCAGCCCAGCTTTCTGATGCACAGCTGCAGGTGATGAATTTAGGAGGGCTTGTAAAGAACCTCATCCCTGTAACTTTAGGGAATATTGTGGGTGGAGTTCTATTCATAGCCGTATTCTATTTCTTCATCTTTAAGGAGAAACTTCTGGCTTCAGATTAGTGTTTACAACAGGTTGACACTCATGCACGCCTCTTTAAATATGCTATAATAAGCATAGAAAGACTAAGTTGTTAATAACCCTGCGATGTTCGTGTTCATGCACTTAGTCTTGAGCCAACACTCGATCTCAAGAGGGTTGAAGTTCGAGCCGGCAAAGGAGATGGGTAACCATCACCGAAGCTAAGGCACGACAAACCCTTAATAATTAGGACCGGGTCAAGACGACCATGACACGGCATTGCGGGGAGACATAGAGGGGCGCAGGAATTGTCTTGCGTCCCTCTTTTTAGATGTCATCATGTACATCAGGAGGCTTTACTATGAAAACAATCTACACTCCTTTTTGGCATCCTATAGAGAGTGCGGGGTTTATTCTCGACTGGGATGGAGTTCTCGCCGACACCAATCTTGATTTTTCAGGAATCCGCACAAAATACTTCAATGGCGAGCCAGCTCCCCTGATTGAAGGAATGACAGCCCTCTCGGAAGAAAGAAAAAAGGAACTTTGGCAAGACATCTATTCCCTTGAAATGAATGGCGCTGAACAGGCTGTTCCTGTTGAAAAATCCATAGAGTTCGTAAAGTGGCTTAACGACCATAATATCCCCTGGGCAGTAGTTTCGAGGAACTGCATGGATTCAATTCGCCGCGCTGCGGAGAGAATAGATTTTCCACTTCCGCCAAAAGTTTTTAGCCGTGACAATGGGCCTGTGAAACCTGATCCGGAGGCACTCTGGCTTGCAGCTGAAGAGATAGGGGTTCCTGCGGAACAATGTGTTATGGTGGGAGACTTTGTTTATGACCTTATCGGTGCGCGGCGGGCCGGAATGCGGGCTGTGCTCGTTGAGCGTCCCCGGGTGGAATGGCAGCATTGGGCTGATGCAATATATCCCACCATGAATGATTTTTTAAAGAGCCTGAATTCCCCAGCTCCCCTCGTTCCCTGGGAGTACTCCTCCCTCGAAAAGCAAAAAGGGAAGGGATGGCTGGAGAAAGCGTGGAAACTCTTGGTTCAGATTCCCGATGATGTACCTGATATTTGCAATTACTGCGAAGAAGTAGCTCGTCTTGGAGTTGGAACTCTTATTTGCACTCCCAGTGTGAAGCTCTCCGTTCAGCAATGGAGGATCTGGCCTGGGCTGGCGCCATCCTTTCTTGACATAGACCAGGTGTCGGTGATCCAAAAAACCCTTAAACAGCGCTACCCTCTCGTAACTGTAAAGGAAGGAAGCGAGGGCATTCGTCTTTCGGAGAGTATGGATTCCATAGAACGGGAATTGGAGGAAAAGATTAAATGATATCCCAAACCCAGTGGGAAAGACCTCTAGCGGATCGGATGCGCCCTTCCTCTCTCGATGATTTCGTAGGACAAAATCATCTTCTTGCCCCGGGAACTCCCTTGCGGCAAATTCTTCAAAGCGGCAAGGTCCCAAGCTGTGTGCTGTATGGTCCGCCGGGGGTTGGAAAAACGACTCTCGTTCGGCTTATGGCCATGGTAACTGAACGGAGTCTGCTCGAAATTAACGCAGTTTCAGCCAAGGTTTCAGAGTTGCGAGATCTTGTAGAAGAAGCTAAAAATCTCAAGATTCTAAGCGGATCGGCAGCAATCGCCTTTGTAGATGAAATTTACCACTTCAATAAAAGCCAGCAAAACGCCCTCCTTCCTTCAGTAGAGAAGGGGGATATCATTCTCGTTGGAACTACCACAGAAAACCCCTGGTTCGAAATTAATAAAACCCTTCTTTCCCGTCTCGTTGTCTTTCAGCTTAAGCCTCTAGCGGAGGAAGACTTGGTACAGATTCTTTATAAAGCACTTAAAGACGAAGAAAAAGGGTTGGGGGCTCTCAAACTTGCTGTATCAGAAGATGTTATCACAGTCTTGGCGAAGATGGCAGGCGGGGATGCCAGACAGGCTTTAACACGCCTTGAACTCTTAGCGTCATCGGTGGCCGCTTCAGGGGCCGCAGAACTTACCATGGCCCATGTAGACAGGCTTATTCCATCCGCTTCCATTCGTTTTGATCCTAAGGCAGACGATCATTATGCCATTATTTCAGCACTTATCAAAAGTATGCGGGGTTCTGATCCTGATGCGGCTCTCTACTGGCTTGCCCGTCTTATTGAGGGGGGCGAAGACATTCGCTTCATTTGCCGCCGCCTCATGATTTTTGCTGCGGAAGATGTAGGTCTTGCTGATCCCCAGGCTTTGCAGATTGCCGCTGCCGCATCATATGCTGCCGATATGACAGGGCTTCCAGAAGCCAGGATCATTCTTTCTGAAGCTGTCATTTATTTAGCGGCATCGCCAAAGAGCAACAGCGCATACCTGGCGATAGACAACGCAACACAATCAATTAAGAAGGGGAATCTGCAGGAAGTTCCTAATCATCTTAAGCCTGGAGGAACGGGGTATATCTATCCTCATGACGACCCACGACACTGGGTTCCTCAAAAATATGTCACGTCACCCCAGCGTTTTTATTTTCCAGGGAATTTGGGGAGGGAAAGAGCTTTTCATGAGCGCCTGAAGAGATTTTGGCGCCGTTTTTCCAGAGAGCAGGAAAACTAAGAAGAGGCCGGAGGGCATCCCAGCCACGACCCCTTCAATTCTTTATTCTTCTTCTACGCTTGTATAATCTCCAGGGTGTTGCCTCAGGAAAGCCAAAAGACTTCGTTTCGTATCCTCGATATGGCTGCCCATTTCAGCTATAGCCTTCTTGCAGTCGCCATGCAGTACGGCATCTATGATAGCGAGGTGCCCTTTAAGGAACACACCCATAATCGTTGGGTCGGATTGCATAGAGTAGGGGCGGCACAGATTGATCAAATCAACAATGTTGTTGAGTGTTTTATGAAGATACTTATTGCCGCTGCACTCATAAAGGAAGCAGTGAAAGCGGCGGTCTTCAGTCAGATATTCTTCGTGGGATGTTTGGCCGGACATTGCAGAAAAAATTTCGCGAAAAAGCTTCAGATCCTTGATTGGAGGATTCTCGCATACGTTTTCTATGGCGATAATTTCTAGTGCCTGTCTCAGTTCGTACAGATCAGAGGCATCCTTGAGAGAGGGTAAAGTGACAAAAGCTCCTCTCCGAGGAGTCAGGGTGATAAGCCCAGTTTGGCTCAATTGCCGAATAGCTTCTCGAACCGGAGTCCTGGAAACAGCCAACTGTTCAGCAAGCTCTATCTCAGAAAGCTTAGAGCCTGGTTTCAAAACGCCATTTACGATCGCGTCTTTCAACTTTTCATAAACAATCTGTCTCAACCCCTGGTTTGTGGCTGGGGTTAGTGTATTTTGGTCCATAGTCACAATCCTCCTCTAAACCAAGCACTTTGCACCCATTATACACTAATTGAAAAGCTTTGTGCTCTTTTTCTCTTTCTCGTCGAATCATGTTACTGGCGACATTCGCTTTTTTCTTCCTGCGTTCGCGCCAGATGATCGTACCAGAGAGAGAGAGCATAAATAACATCAGAAAGCCGGTTAATATAGGAATATCCTTCTTCCTTTAATTCTTTTGAGCGGAAAAGTTTCACCGCTAAACGTTCTGCCCTTCGAGCGACAGTTCTTGCTACGTGTAATGCGGCTCCTGCTTTCGAATCGCCGGGCCGGACAAAACGAAAATTCCTTTCTGTTACATTTCCCACTTTATCTATAATTGCTTCAAGAGCTTCAATTTTTGGGCAGGGTAGGCCGGGGAAAAGAGCTAAGTAACCCATTAACAGCCCCAATTGCTGTTCAAGCCAACAGAGATTTTCACAAATTTCTTCGTATTCGCAGAGAGCCCTTGCCATCCCTACATGGGCCTGGCACTCATCAATGGTTCCAAAAACTTCTACCCTGAGGTGATCTTTAGGAACCCGATCACCATTCCCGAGACTTGTCTCACCAAAATCTCCACCCTTGGTTGTGATCCAGGTTTCAGCCACTGTCTGCCACTCCCTTCTTAATTCGTGCCAGGTCTTGAAAATGTGCACGCTATTCCGTTAGTCCTGTAAATGAGGAAATTTCGTGGGCTTTCTTTCTACGGTTAGTTCTTCAGGGGCTCCAAGGGCGATAGATAGTTCACGGCTTTCATGAAGGAGGGCAAGGATGATGCGAGGAACAACGTCGTCTGTAAATCGGATGCTGGGTCCTGAAATGGTTAGGCAGGCTATGGGAAGTCCCGTGAAATTAAATATGGGACAAGAAACTGAAGAGACGCCGGGTTCCCTTTCCGCAATACTGGTTGCATACCCATCGTCTTTTACCTTAGTTGCCCTATCTATAAGAATTGTCCGCTTGAGGCGCACTTCTTCAGGTGCGGCATCAAATACAGCATCCACTTCCTCAAGAGCCATGTAAGCCAGAAAACAGCGTCCTGCCGCTCCCGCCCAGAGGGGAAAACGGTCGCCGGGATTTGCAAAGCGTTTGAGAGGATAGGTACTTGATACCTGTTCACAGCATATGCGCCATATGCCTTTGCGCTGGTATAAACTAACCGTCTCGTTGAATGTATCCCTCAATTTCCGCATATGTGGAAGAGCTACATTTTTTGTAGGATCGCTGGCCTTGAAAATTGCTCCCATACGATAACATTTCCAGCCAAGCTGGTATAGGTTTCCCTCACATTTATCTAGAAAACCCTCCTCACAAAGCACTGCAGTGATACGGGAAGCCGTCGGCAGTGGTGCGTTGATCTCTTCCGCTATTTCAGTCAGTGTCCGATGGGGATTGTCCCAGGTAAAAGAGTCTAAGACGGCGAGACACTTACGAATTGATGAGGCTCCTTTTGTTTTTTGGGGTCTCATTGTCATTCTCCCTTCTGTGTTAAATCCCTTTATACGATCGGGTGTTGCTCTCTTCTCTCTGGTAGATAGCATTAGAGTAGAGTCATAAAAAATATATTTTCAGCAATTATCTGCAATTTTATCCTTTCTTCATACTCTATCAGAAAGTAGAGTTTTTCGCTCCCTATCACTAGAGATGAAGAAGGGATGAATTTCTACACTTTGTTTAACCGTGTATTAAACATGATATTTCTTACTTGTTTGCACTTGCTTTATTTTAATTTATTTTATAATATGAAAGCTACTTCCACAATATAAAATAATCTAAGGAGGAGCCTTCGTGAAAAAATCTACTATTTTGCGTCAATTGCTTGAGAAGAGAGAGGCCCTTGTAGTTCCGGGCGCTCATGATGTTCTTTCCGCAAAGCTCATTGAAAAGGTTGGTTTTAAGGCGTTGCAGGTAAGTGGTTTTGGTTTGGCGGCCACGCTTCTTGGTTTGCCTGATATGGCTTTTCTTTCTTTTGAGGAAATGCGAAATTTCACCCGCAATATAGTTGACGCAGTGAATATTCCTGTAATGGCCGATGCAGACACTGGCTTTGGTAATGCGATCAATGCCATGTATGTTACCGAAAAGCTCATCAAAGCTGGTTGTGCCAGTATGAACATAGAAGATCAGATGTTTCCCAAACGATGTGGCCATATTGAAGGAAAAACTATTGTACCTTGTGATGAAATGGTTTTAAAAATCAAAGCCTGCGCCAAAGTTCGAGATGAACTTGATCCCGACTTTGTGATCAATGCCCGTACAGACTCTATTGCTGTTTCTGGCATTGACGAAGCCATTCGCCGCGGCAATGCTTACGCTGAGGCCGGCGCAGACATGATTTTTGTAGAGGCTCCTCGCACTATCGAAGAAATTGAGCGTGCCGTTAAAGAAATCGACGCCCTGGTGAGCATTAACTTCTTCGATAGCATCGAAGGTGGTAAAACTCCCCTTCTTCCCGTAAATCAGATGAAAGAGCTCGGAGTGGCTCGTATCAGCGTGCCGGTAGGATCGGTTTTTGCTGCGGCGAAGGGAGTTCAGAACTACCTTGAAGCCATTAAAGACGATATTGCTCCTGATCGAAAGGAAGTACTCTTCTCCTTTGACGAATTTAAAAATATCGTAGGAGTTCCCGGATTCCGCGAACAGGAAAAAGAATATCTTCCTAAATTTGTTGATTAATTGAAAAGTCCTGATATGAGTATTGGTTTTCGAGTCTTTACCCAGCGAGACCTTCCCCCGAAAGACCTGGTGGAGAAGTTTAAACATATTCCTGCAGCGAACATTGCAGACGGAATGAATCGTTCCGCTGCCATGGCTTCCTATATTCGTCTCATGACCGCACCAACGGAATGCAATATGGTGGGTGTGGCTCTGACAGTGCGTGCTCGTGGCGGGGACAACCTTATGTTCCATAAGGCTTTGAACATGGCAGAAGAGGGAGATGTAATTGTCCTCTCGAATGAAGGGGATCGAAGCTATGCTCTCATGGGGGAGATGATGGCTCTTTATGCCCGCCATAAAAAGGTGGCTGGAATAGTTATCGAAGGCCCGGTTCGTGATGTTGAAGCTCTGTATAGCCTGGGGGTACCGGTCTATGCTACAGGCTCTACGCCCGGCGGTCCTTATAAGGATGGCCCGGGAGAAGTTAATGTGGGAATTTCCTGTGGCGGCATCTTTGTCTGCCCCGGGGATATCATCGTTGGCGATGCCGATGGGGTCATAGTTGTTCCCAAGGGCCTGGCCCGACAATGTCTTGAAGGAGGCCGTCGCCTGCTTTTAAACGAAGAGGTTAAGGGTCCCCGACTGGCTGATGGCACAGGTGATCGTAGCTGGGTTGAAAAAACTCTCGACCAAAAAGGCTGCGAGACCATAGACGGTATATGGCTTCCCTAAGTGGAGGTAAGGACTGTGGCTGAATTATCTTTGGGTTTTGTAGGATTTGGAGAAGTTTCCTTTTGCATCTCTTCAGGACTCCGGGACGAAGGACTGTCAGGTATATGTGCCTACGATGTGGTGCTGGGAAGCGGGACACTCTACGAGGAAAACCTTCGTAAACGGGCCAATGAAGCCAATGTTATTCTTTGTGATACGCCAGAAGAGTTGTTCAGATCGTGTAAAGTGATTGTCTGTGCTGTTCAGGCTCCATATGCAGGCCATGCTGCCAAGTCTGCCCTTTCCCATATGTCGGCGGGATCTCTGTATGTTGACGTGACCACAGCTGCGCCTGCTGAGAAAGAACGCTGGGAAAAGGAATTTCAGGCCAGGAGCATTTACTTTGCAGATTCGGCTATGATGGGTCCTCTTACAATCAACAGGCATAAGGTGCCTATGATAGCCTCAGGCTGTGGTGCGAGTCTGTGGCAGGAGAAGATGGTTCCGCTGGGAATGAAGATCGATGTAGTAAAGGGGCCAGCAGGAGATGGAACACGGATAAAGCTGGTCCGTAGCGTTTTCATGAAAGGACTAGGCGCACTTCTAGTTGAAACTTTTCTCCTGGCCCATAGGAGCGGTCTGGAAGATGTTGTTCTTAAATCAATATCCGCTACGGTGGATCAGCTTCCTTTCGAAAAAACAATTTCTCGAATGCTTGGTGCCGATATGATCCATGCGGAACGCAGAGCCCACGAAGTGGCGGAATCCATTGCTTTAATGGAAACTCTCAGATTGAAACCTGTTATGGCTGCAGCAACGAAAGAAAGACTGGAGCTCTCCGCCGCAATGGGATTAAAAGATGAACTTGCAGGGTTAGCCCCGAAAACAATAGAAGAAGCTTGTTCTGTGTGGGATAGAAAAAATTACCGCTAGTTTGGCTTATCTCAGAAAATCTGTACTGTTTCTATCATATAAAGAATAATGAGGAGGTATGGATATGTTTCGCAAAAGTATGGTCAGTGCTTTAATCGCAGCAAGTCTAGTATTTGCAGTTGCGGGAGTTTCCTGCGCCGCGGAATTTGCCCGAATCGGGACCAGCAGTGTTGGCGGTGGATTCTATCTCATAGGTAACACGATTGCTCAGCTGGGAAACCAGGAAAAGAATGGCATCAACTACACAGCTGTTACTGGCGGTTCTGCGAAGAATTTGATGGCGCTTGCCAAAAAAGACATGGAATTTGGCCTTGCACAGTCTGCAACAGTTGATGAAGCCTGGAACGGAACAGGCGGCTTTGAGGGGCGTGCCCTCAAGCAGCTTCGTTTTGTGACGGCGATCTACCCTATGCCCGCACATATCCTTATAAGTGGCGATGGGATCGAAAGTATTGCAGATCTCAAAGGGAAGAAGATAGACTACGGCCCAATTGGCAACGGCATCGATACAAACTGCCGTATTGTTCTTGGCGCTTATGGCATAAAGGATGAGGATATCACCATCGACCGTTATGGCCGCTCCGAGGTCGTAGAGGCCCTTCAGACAGGCACTGTTAATGGTCATATCTGGCTTACTACCTATCCCAACGCTCAGATTACAGAGATGATTTCCAAGAATGTGCGTCTTCTTTCTATCGATGAGGAACAGCGTCAAACAATTCTGAAACAATGCCCGTTCTTTGCCTCTGCTGTAATTCCTGCAGGCACCTACAAGGGATTCGATAAGGATCTACCTACAATTGCAGCTGTGGGAGCCTTGATAACCTATGCTGACATGAGCGACGAAGTTATCTACAAGACCGTTAAGATGATGTACGAGAACTCACAGTTCTTAAAAGATCGGCTTCCTAACTACTTTGCAAACTTCAGCCTTGAAAACGCTCTCAATGGTTGCTCTATGGAAGTTCACCCCGGAGCCCTTAAATACTATAAAGAAGCCGGTTTAGTTAAGTAACCCACGTTTTTATAACGTATAGGGGGGCGATCAAGCCCCCTTCTTTTTACACACTAGCAAAGGATTTTACATTGGGGGTGTTGTTGTGAGTTCTCCAGTCTCCTCTGTTTCATCGAACAGTTCTGATGCGGCTGTCACTGCCAAGAAGGTCGGCAAGCGGCGATCCCTGACAGGATTTTCGGGCAAGCTTATTATGATCTTGGCGGTTTCCCTCGCTATTTTCCAGCTTTATACGGCCTTTTTCGGGTTGTTGCCTACGATGAAACAGCGCAGTTTCCACGTAGCTTTTGTAATGACCATGATTTTCCTTCTTTATCCAGGGACTAAGGATTCTCCACGAGATAGAGTACCTTTTGTGGACTGGATATTGGCTTTAGCTGCTGCCGGTTGCGCTCTTTATGTCTTTTTCGGTTATGAAGATATCGCTATGCGGGCAGGATTGATCTACGATTATGAATTGATACTTGGCGGGATTTTTACAGTGCTGGTTTTTGAGGCGGGACGCCGCGTCTTAGGCAACGCTCTTCCAGGCTTCTGTTTCCTTTTCCTCCTTTTTGCCTATTTTGGACGCTCAATGCCTGGCCCTATACAGCACTTCGGGCTCTCCATTCCTCGTATCATTGAAGAGCTCTATCTTACTACAGATGGATTATTCGGCCTTGTGACAGGAGTATCTGCTACTTACATATACCTGTTCGTCTTGTTCGGGGCCTTTTTGACGTCTACTAAGGCATCGGAATTCTTTAATGACTTCGCTATGGCTCTGACAGGACATCTCAAAGGCGGTCCAGCCAAAATTGCCGTAGTGTCCAGTGCTCTTATGGGAACCATTAGCGGCAGTACATCTGCAAACGTGGCAACCACTGGCGCCTTTACGATCCCCCTAATGAAAGAAATAGGGTACAAGCCACATTTTGCTGGGGCTGTGGAAGCGGCAGCATCCACAGGTGGACAGATCATGCCTCCTGTTATGGGAGCAGCGGCGTTTATCATCGCCGACACTCTTGGGGTGCCTTATACCAGAGTGCTTACTGCCGCAATCATCCCCGCCCTTCTTTTTTTCTGGGGCATATGGTGTTCCCTCAGTCTTGAGGCTTCCAAACTAGGTCTTAAAGGTCTTCCGAAGGATAGGCTGCCTAAGGTTGGCAAGGTTCTTCTGACCAGCGGCTACAAGGCCATCCCACTTTTTGTAATAGTCTATTTTCTTGTAAAAGGTTACAATCCGCTCTATTCAGGATGCTGGGGCATTTTCAGCTGCGTTCTCCTCAGTTTCGTAAAAAAATCTGATCGGCTTAACGTAAAGACCCTTGTATCTACCCTTGAAAGCGGTTCAAAAGGGGCTCTTTCTGTTGCTATGGCTTGTATTATTGTCGGAGTGGTCATAGGCATGATGGGAGCTACAGGTGTGGCTCTGCGCGTCGGTGACGCGATTCTTGCCATGACCCAGGGACACCTGATAATAACTCTTGTGGTGACCATGATCATTGCCATGCTTCTTGGCATGGGGATGCCTACAACTGCTAGTTACGTCATGGCTAGTGCTGTGGCCGCTCCCGCTATGGTCTTGCTCGGAGTGAGGCCTTTGGACGCACATCTGTTCGTATTCTTCTACGCAGTGCTCTCATCGGTGACTCCACCGGTCTGCGTAGGGGCTTATACCGCAGCCGGCATAGCTGGAGCTGACCCAAACAAAACGGCATTCGCCGCGGTCAAACTGGCCCTGTCCGGGTTTATCGTTCCCTTTATCTTTGTTTTAGCCCCAGAGATTCTGTTGACCAACGTTACCAGTTGGTTTGTGACGTTTCAGGCCATGATCTCAGCTATCGTGGGCGTATTCCTGCTGGCTTCTGCCGCTGAGAACTATATAATGGCGCGCCTTCGCTGGTATGAGCGGCTCCTCGCTTTTGCAGGTGCCTTGGGATTGCTTTATCCAGGCACGGTCACCGACCTCTGTGGCCTGGCAGTACTTGTCGTTCTTTATGTAGTTACAAAAAAGCGAGCGAAAGATTTGCCAGATCTTGCTTAATAGTAATGTTCGGGCTTCCCTCTTGTAGAGGAGACCTTTATACAATATAAGGGGGGTTAAAAAATGATTGTGCATAGTGCACAGGCTGGTTCCGACGGAAAAAGTGACTGCTTTGTCACAGTTAAGCCAGCAGAAACAATGGAATGGAAGTATCAAGGTAGAAATAGCCAGCTTTTTGCCACTCGTACAGACTCGCTGATTCGAGAGACTCTGGATCGTTATGGTTCGCCCAAAGTTTGCCTGATAGTAGAGGATTTTGGGGCCTTGCCCTTTGTGATCCGTGCGCGGGTCGAGGTGGCTCTTGAGCGGGCCTTGAAGGAAAGGGCGTGAAAAAATAGTGAAACTTCGCCGTTCATTGCTTTATATACCAGGAAATAATCCTGCAATGCTGCAAAGCTGCCCATCTCTCGGTGCCGATTGTGTGATCCTTGACCTGGAGGATGCGGTTGCTCCAGCACATAAGGATGAAGCCAGACGCCTGGTGGCCTATGCGTTGCGCTGTCTTTTTTTCGATTGTGTTGAAAAAGTGGTCAGGATCAATGATGTGTCCACCCCTTGGTGGGAGCTGGATTTAGAAGAAATTGTTCCGGCAGGGCCAGATGTGATTCGTTTGCCAAAAGCAGAGTCAGTGGAGAATATTCGCATGGTGGATAACCGCATCACAGAATTAGAGAAGGCAAACGGACTTTCAGAAGGCGGAATAGAGCTTCATATTCTACTAGAATCGGCCCAGGCTGTAGAAAATGTAGCGAATCTGGTAAGAAGTTGTAAACGGGTAAAAGGTGTCGGTCTTGGTGGACAAGACTTGACAGCAGACATGGGAATTCGCAAAACATCCTCAGGAGAAGAACTGGCTTATGCAAACGGTCATATGATCCTGGCTGCCAAAGCAGCGAAGATTGACTGTTTTGACTCAGTTTATACAGATATAAACGATGGAGAAGGATTGTTGACCAATACCCGCAAAGCCGCAACCATGGGTTTCTCGGGCAAGTCGGCGATCCACCCTTCACAGGTCAGGATCATCAATCAGGGATTCTACCCTTCCGAAGACATTCTATCTCATGCTCAGGACGTCATCGCTGCGGCGAAAATTGCCAGAACAGAGGGCAGAGGAGCTTTTAGCGTCAACGGGAAAATGGTTGACGGCCCAGTGATTCGGCAGGCCATGAATGTTCTGGCCCAGGCAGGCATTCCTTGTAACTCTGAGGAGGTGTTACCATGACCATGGTGAGAAATGCGGCAGGGCGCCTTGTTCCCGATGAGATTCCAGGTATTGGTTCAGTTCGTCCCTTCGAAGGAGTAACAGGTGTTGCCCCATCTCCAGCTTTTAACACCATTATGGAGGTCGAGCGCGATGTGGTTCCAATGGGCACCAATAAAATTGCCCCAGACTTGCGCACGGCTATTGAACGTTCAGGCCTCTGCGATGGCATGACCATCGGCTTCCATCATCACCTCCGCAATGGTGATAGAGTGGTTGCTCAGGTTCTTGAAGAGCTTAACTGCATGGGCTTTAAAAACCTCGTATTGATGAGTTCTGCTCTGTTGGAATGCCATAATTTTGTAGTGGATTACATCCGTTCTGGCCTTATTAGCCAGATCTATGCTCCAATTCGTGGTGCCGTAGGCGACTATTTCCAGACTGAGAACGAAAAGCTTCCGCCAGTTATTATCCGTACCCATGGAGGGCGGGCAAGAGCCGTAGAAGAAGGATCCATTGCTGTTGATGTAGCTTTCATAGGTGCTTCGGCCTGCGATATGTCCGGCAATATGACCGGCATGAGCGGCCCATCGGCTTTCGGCTCCCTTGGCTACGGTATGCAGGACGCTCGTTTCTCTCGACATGTTATCGCCGTTACAGACAACCTTGTTGAATATCCACTGAGGCCGCGGGTCTCCATCCCTCAGTATCTTGTTCATCAAGTGGTGGTACTGGATTCCATTGGCGATCCCCAGAAACTGGCTACAGGTTCGATACGTATTACCAAAAGCCCAACGCAGTTGGCACTGGCATATCACGCTTATGAGCTCATAGCCGCATCTGGCGCTATCTGTCCCGGGTTCTCTTACCAGGCAGGCGGTGGCGGAATCTCCATGGCAGTGACCCAGTATGTACGTGAGTATATGCAGCGAAAAGATATTACTGGAAGCTTTGCTCTCGGTGGTATCACTGCTGATATGGTTTCCCTTCTGGAAGAGGGTAGATTCCAGGCCCTCTTTGACGTTCAGAGCTTCGATCCAGCCATGGGGGCATCAATGTTGAGGAACCCCACACACTACGAAATCGACGCTTCCTGGTATGCAAACCCATTAAATGCCGGGTGCATGACCCATCAGCTTGATGTGGCCGTGCTGGGAGCTCTTGATGTGGACGTTGACTTTAATGTCAATCTTCTCACAGGCCATGATGGATATCTTCGCAGCGGAATGGGCGGCCACCCAGATGCAGCAGGGGGTGCAAAGCTGACGGTAGTCGTGTTGCCGAGCTTCCGTCGAGGATTGCCATCCATAAAGAAGAGAGTACAGACTATCTGTACTCCAGGAGCCAGCGTGGACGCAATTGTCACCGAGCGTGGCATTTGTATAAACCCCCGCAGGGAAGATCTTCTAAAACAGGCTTTGGATAGTGGCTTGAATGTGGTGGATATTGAGAAACTCCGCCAGGATACAGAAGCTCTTACCGGGGTGATGGATCCTGTTGAGTTTGACGAATCTCGAGTCGCCGCGGTAGTAGAATATCGCGACGGATCGATTCTTGACGTTGTATATGGAATGAAGCGTTAAAAAGAGAAAGGATAACGGCAGTGCTTGGCTCTACAAAAGAACTACTCTGCAGTTATCCTTCTTTACGCACTGGACCAAGGGTATTTTTAACTACTGTTGCCATCCATTTAAAAAGACGGAATTGAAATATCCTACTGGACATCACCCTTCATATATGATAGAAATATTGGCGTTGCCGGAGTGGCGGAATGGTAGACGCAGCGGACTCAAAATCCGCCGGGCCTCGGGTCTGTGGGAGTTCGAGTCTCCCCTCCGGCACCATAATAGAAAAGACATTTTCCCCTTTCGATTCTGCTAAAGCAGAACGAAAGGGGATTTTTTATTTTGAAGTTTCGCAAATCCCACATTACTTTATTTGCATTTATAAAATAAAGTGCAATATAAAATTTAACATTTCCAATATTAATATTTTAGTATTTACATACCATGTTATTGGGGCTATAATTTCATTATTAAAATAGAGCAGAAAGGAGCTCCTTCCTAGAGATGAGAATAGATAATGCCTTAAACGTCTTATTCCAGAGGCAGCTATCTTCAAGAGAGCAGTTGCTTAATGAAATGCTTCGGGTAAAAATGACCCAAAAGAAACTCAAAGAGAATTTTGATAAAACAGCTAACATACAAAGAGACAGAGAAGTTTTATTTCAGCTTATGAAAAAAACGACAGAAGATCACTTGGGGTTCTTCCCTACTGATAGAGATGATTTTTTAGAAATTTTTGAAGCCTTAAAAGACATAGACCTTGTCGATTTCACTATTGAAATATACAAAAATGATCGAATGGGCACCGTTATTTCCCCCCAATATCTTACTGAATATATAAGTGAAAGAATACAGCGGCTCTGTCCCCAAAAAGTGCTTATTACAGAAGCTGAAAAGCATCTGTCAGGGCTAGGGGATTTGATAAAACGCTTTCCAAACATAAAAATCACATTAACAACGCATCTTAAGCCAATGCACATTCTTTTACAGTTGGCCTTCGGAGAATACGAACATGTAAAAATCCGATTCGAGTCTATTTATATGCCATGCCTAGAAAATGAAAAATACGATTATGTCTATTCATTGCCAATTTTTAGCAATAGGCCAGAAGGAACGAGCCAAACCTTCTTGACAAGAGATAGTGACGGTATTGCTTTCGAGAACATGTTGAATCATCTTGATGAGAATAGCACTTTAGATATTATTGTTCCTGCAAAAATAACTTTTGCCAGTCTTGGTTATGAAAAGCTACGGTCGTATATAACAGAGAATTTTTATGTGGAAAACATGTATCTTCTTCCAGAAGGAACATTTCGCCCGGCGACAGCTATAAAAACATATCTATTCTCTGTAACTTCCTTACCTAAAGAACAAGTCAATATTGGAACTTTCGAACTTCAAGAAGAGAAAGTTAATATCAGAGATAAACAGACGATATCAATCAAAGATTTTTTATCTCATAAAGATTGGCGAATAGAGCTTCTTTTAGCAAACGACAATGAAAACATCCGATGCTTTAGAGATTCTGATCTCCCAAAAGTAAAACTCAAAAATGTAGCTGAAGTCTTCAGAGGAAAGTCTATATTAAAAAAAGACCTAGGTCCTGGCAACGTAGCTGTGCTTAACATTTCTAATATTAAAGATGGTGAGATAGATTATCACGATTTAGATACTATCGATGAGGAAGAACACAAGATAAAACGTTATGAACTTAGTTCTGGTGACGTTGTTCTTTCTTGTCGAGGAACATCTATTAAATCTGCTGTGTTTGAAGCTCAAGATAAAACAATTATTGCTTCTGCAAACTTGGTCGTAATTCGTCCCAAGGAAAAAGTAAAGGGCGAGTTTATAAAAATCTTTTTAGAAAGCCCAGTTGGTCAGGCCATGATTCAAAGTTTCCAGCGAGGAACAATCCTCATGAATATTAATTATGCTGATATTATGGAGATGGAAATTCCGTTTCTTCCGATATACGAGCAACAAAAAATGATTGAGACGTATTGTCAAGAGTTTAAAACATATAAAGAAGCTATCAACCTTGCGGAATCCCGTTGGTCGAATATAAAAATGAACATTTACAACAACTTGCTATAGGAGGATCAGAGCCATGTCTGTGAACTTGGAATTTGAAGATAAATTATGGGAAATGGCAGATAAACTGCGAGGCAATATTCAGCCTTCAGATTATAAGGATGTTGTTCTTGGTCTTATCTTTTTGAAATATATCTCTGATAGTTTTGAAGAAAAATACAACGAACTGGTAGCAGAAGAAGAAGGTTTCGAAGAAGACAGAGATGCCTACGTAGCAGAAAACATTTTTTATGTTCCACCCAGCGCCAGGTGGGATTTTATTAAAAAGAATGCGAAACAGAGCACCATTGGACAAATTATAGATGATGCCATGATAACTATTGAACGAGAAAATAGAAACCTAAAAGGAGTCCTTCCCAAAAATTACGCGAGGCCTGAGCTTGATAAAGCAAAATTAGGAGAGCTCGTTGATTTGTTTTCCTTCAACCTCGGAAACAAAGAAGCCAAAGCTCAAGATATTCTAGGCAGGGTATATGAGTATTTCTTAGGGAAATTCGGTTCCAGCGAAGGTGAATTTTATACGCCGCCTAGCATCGTAAAACTTCTAGTTGGCATGATTGAACCGTATAAAGGAAGAGTTTATGACCCTTGTTGCGGTTCTGGCGGCATGTTTGTGCAGTCATCCCGTTTTGTTGAAGAGCACCAGGGGCGAAAAGATGATATCCACATCTTCGGTCAAGAATATACGGCTACGACCTGGAGACTTTGCAAAATGAATCTGGCTATCAGGGGAATTGATGGAAATCTTGGAGCGCGAGACGCAGATACATTTGGAAATGATCTGCATAAAAATATAAGAGCCGATTATATCTTGGCTAATCCTCCTTTTAATGTTAGCGATTACACCTTAATTCCAGATGATGCCCGTTGGAAATATGGAATTCCGCCAGAAAAGAACGCCAACTACGCCTGGATTGAACATATTATCAGCAAACTTTCTCCTACCGGAGTGGCGGGCTTTGTCTTGGCTAACGGATCTATGAGTACAACCACTAAAGCCGAAGCGGAAATAAGAAAGAACATCATAGAAGCAGGACTTGTAGATTGCATTGTTACTATGCCACCAAACCTTTTTTACAATGTAACCATTCCTGTTTGTCTGTGGTTTATCTCTAAAAAGCGAGAAAACAAGCAAGATAAAATTCTCTTTATTGATGCTCGTAAAATGGGAACAATGGTTACCCGCAAGCATAGAGAATTTTCTGATGGAGAAATAGCAAAGATCTACGACACCTACCACAACTGGCGCGATAATAAAAAAGAATATAAAGACATACAGGGTTTTTGCAAATCTGCCGATATTGAAGAAGTAAGAGAGCACGAATATATACTGACTCCTGGCCGATATGTGGGCATAGAAGAAGTGGAAGACGACGGCGAACCCTTCGAAGAGAAGATGACGCGGCTAACAGGTGAACTGGCAGAGATGTTCGCTAAATCCCACAAACTAGAAGAAGAGATCAAGCAGCGATTAGGAGCGATTGGTTATGAGTTCTAATGAGTGGAGAGAAGTTAAGTTAGGAGAAATCGTAGATATTGAAATGGGACAATCTCCCAAATCCGAATTCTATAATACAGAAGGTTTAGGCGTCCCTTTTTTACAAGGCAATAAAACTTTTGGGATGATATACCCGAAATTTGATGTATTTTGTACAAATGTTAAAAAAATCGCAATCCAAAATGACATTTTAATGAGCGTAAGAGCTCCTGTTGGAGATTTAAACATCGCTCAGGAAAAAATTTGTATTGGGCGTGGTATTTGTGCCATGAGGATGAAAAATAGAAATAACTTGTATTTATTTTATTTGCTAAAGCACAATGTAAAAAATTTAAAGAAAACAGAGAGTGGTACTGTTTTCGGGGGAGTGAATAAAAAAGATATTATGGGGCTTAGTGTTATGTGGACCCCCAATCTGCAGGAGCAAAAAACCATCGCAGCAACTCTTTCTTGCCTTGATGACAAGATAGAGCTCAATAATCGAATTAATAAAACACTTGAGGAAATGGCTCAAGCAATCTTCAAAAGCTGGTTTGTCGATTTTGAACCATTTCAAAATGGCGAATTTATTGATAGCGAATTGGGCAAGATCCCTAAGGGGTGGCGAGTTGGAACATTAGATGAAATTATAGAATTATTTGATTCAAAACGCATTCCTTTATCAAGTAGGAAAAGAGAAAAAATGCAAAAAGTCTATCCGTACTATGGAGCAACTTCGCTTATGGACTATGTCGATGATTATATATTTGATGGAGTATATGTTTTATTAGGGGAAGATGGTACCGTTATAGATGGAAAAGGGTACCCTATTTTGCAATATGTTTGGGGTAAATTTTGGGTTAATAATCATGCTCATGTTTTGAAAGGTAAAAATGGATTTAGTGAAGAGAGTCTTTATATATTATTGAAGAATACTAATGTTAAATCAATTGTAACAGGAGCAGTACAACTAAAAATTAACCAATCTAATTTAAAATCGGTTAAGGTTATTATCCCATCAGTTGATAAAATTGCAGAATTTAATTACTTGATAGCCCGTTTTTTTGCAGAAAAGAGGAGACTTAGTGAGGAAAATCAAATATTAATATCAGTCCGCGATGCCTTACTGCCTAAACTTATGTCTGGGGAGGTTAGAGTACCTATTGAGGAGGTGCTATAGATGGCTTTTTGCGAGTGCCATTTGGAAGAAGCCGCTCTTGAATGGTTTGAAGAACTAGGTTATGAGGTGGTTTTTGCACCAGATATTGCTCCAGAAGGAACATATCCTGAACGTACCTATTATAGCGATGTAGTACTGACAGAGAGATTAAAAGAGGCTCTTGCACGAATAAATCCAGATCTTCCTGACGATGCGCTGGAAGATGGGTTTAGGCAGATAATGTTTCCTCAGAGCCCTAGCCTCATTATGAACAATAAAACCTTCCAGAAAATGATCACTGATGGCATTGACGTTCAGGTAAAACAGGAAGATGGCGGATATCGCACTGAAAAAGCCTATATTTTTGATTTAGAAGCACCTTCCAACAATGACTTTTTAGTAGCGAATCAGTTTACTGTTGTAGAGCATGATAAAGAAAAACGACCAGATATAGTTGTATTTGTTAATGGCATTCCATTGGTCGTTATAGAACTGAAAAATGCAAGTGACGAGAATGTAGATATTACTGATGCTTTTAACCAGCTTCAAACCTATAAAAAGACTATTCCTTCCTTGTTTACGTATAATTCCTTTACGGTTATCAGTGATGGTGTAAATGCCAGAGCTGGAACTCTCACATCTAATGAAGACCGCTTTATGGCTTGGCGCACTATTGATGGTGATGATGTGGCACCCCTCTGTATTCCTCAGCTTGAAGTATTGATTAAAGGAATGTTTTTGAAAGACCGCTTCCTTGATATTATCAGGCATTTCGTGTTGTTCCAAAGTGATGGTAAAGAAATCAAAAAGATTTTGGCAGGATATCATCAGTATCATGCCGTAAATAAGGCTCTTCAAAGCACCCAGCGCGCAACGATGGAACAAGGTGATAGAAGAGTAGGCGTTATTTGGCATACTCAGGGCAGCGGTAAAAGCCTTTCTATGGTTTTTTATGCGGGGAAACTGGTTATTGATGAAGAACTTGAAAACCCGACAATTGTAGTTATTACAGATAGAAACGATTTGGACGACCAGCTGTTCAGCACGTTTCTTAAAAGCGAAGAGCTCTTAAGAAATACGCCGGTACAGGCACAAGACAGAGTTCATCTTAGAGAGCTTCTGAATAACCGTACCAGCGGCGGCATTATCTTTACAACCATTCAGAAGTTTGCCCCTTTTACCAATGAGACAAATGGAGAAGTGATAGATTTTAATAGATGGGGCAGGGTTGCGGAAAATTCTTCTCCCTACACTGCGAATACGATGCTTACAGATCGGCGGAATGTGGTTGTTATTGCCGATGAGGCTCACAGAAGTCAATACGGTTTTGGTGCAGAAATTGTAATGGGAAAAACAGAAGCAGATGTAAAGTACGGTTATGCAAAGTATATGCGGGACAGCCTTCCCAACGCTTCTTATATAGGCTTTACAGGAACACCTGTAGAACTGACAGATAAAAATACGAGAGTGGTTTTTGGGGATTATATCGATATCTATGATATGACAAGGGCTGTAGAAGATGGCACAACGGTTAAGATTTTTTATGAAAGCAGAATTGCTAAATTAGACCTGCCGGAAGAAATGAAACCTCAGATTGATTCAGAATACGAAGAAATCACTGAATATCAGGAGTATAGCCAGAAAGAAAGGCTTAAGAGTAAATGGGCCAGGCTTGAAGCTATAGTTGGGACGGAGCAGCGGATAAAGCAGATTGCAAAAGATATCGTAGAGCATTTTGAAAAACGGGATCTGGCTCAGGAAAACGAAGGCGGCAAAGGAATGATTGTTGCCATGAGCCGCAGAATCGCCATAGACCTCTATAAAGAAATAGTTGCTCTGCGTCCCGATTGGCACAGCGATGACTTAATGTCTGGGAAAATCAAAGTTGTTATAACGGGCAGTTCTTCTGACCCATCAGATTGGCAAGCCTTTATTGGCTCGAAAGCGGATCGTGAAACCCTGGCTAAACGGATGAAAGATAGAAATGACGAGCTTAAGCTGGTTATTGTCCGAGATATGTGGCTCACGGGGTTTGATGTGCCGAGCATGCATTCAATGTATGTAGATAAACCTATGAGCGGGCACAACCTTATGCAGGCCATAGCGAGAGTGAATCGGGTTTTTAAAGAAAAACAAGGCGGACTCGTTGTTGATTATATTGGTATTGCAGAAAACTTGAAAAATGCGCTTGCACAATATACAGAAAGCGATAAGAAAACAACCGGAGTAGATACTGAGGTGGCATCTCAGGTTCTTTTGGAGAAATACGACTTAATAAAGGAACTGCTTCACGGGCATAGTTACGAAAAATTTTTCACGGGCAGGCAGAGTGAGAAGATGCAAGCCATTACGGAAACAATGGATTTTATTATTGGACTTCGAGAAGATAGAAAGAACGATTATATTAATCTAGTGACGGAAATGGCCCGGGCGTATTCGCTGTGTGCTACAACAGATACTGCTGAAACACTTAACGTTGAAGTAGGATTTCACAAAGCCGTAAGGGCATGTCTACACAAAATAATGAGTGACGGGAGCAAAAAGAAAACCACATCCCAGCTAGATAACGAACTTAACCAGTTGATTTCAAAGGCGATTTCCTCTAATGAAGTGGTTGATATTTTAAGTTCTGTTGGTCTCTCGAAACCCAATATTGCTATTCTTTCAGATGAATTCTTAGAGGAAGTAAAAGGAATGCGGCAGAAAAACTTGGCAGTGGAGTTGTTGAATCGATTGCTCAAAGGTAGCATCAAAAACTTTTCAAGACGCAACCTTGTTCAATCGAAGAGGTTCTCTGAAATGCTTGAAGCCTCCATAAGAAAATATCAGAACAGAACTATTGAAACCACTCAGGTAATTATGGAATTGATTGAGCTTGCCAAAGAAATTAGTGGCGCGGAAAAACGTGGAGAGAGCACGGGGCTTACCTCGGACGAATTAGCTTTTTATGATGCGCTGGCTGATAATGAGTCGGCCCGGGATGTTATGGGAGACGAGATCTTAATGCAGATAGCAAAAGACCTGACGCTATCTATTAGAAGGAATATCAGCGTAGACTGGGCTATTCGTGAAAATGTACAGGCAAAGATGAAAATGGACATCAAGCGGCTGTTGAAGCGCTATAACTACCCTCCGGATAAAACTCCCCAAGCAGTGGATACTGTGATAGCGCAGGCAAAACTCATGTGCCAAAAAGAAGTTGCATACGGAAGCTAAGTAGGTGTTTTTCGAAAGGCATAAACAGAAATTGATTAATAGGAGAGCCAAAATGGCAGATATAAAGTATGAAATAAAAGAGAGTTATGGCGTGCTCTCAGTGTCGTCAAAAGGGTGGCAAAAAGAATTGAACCTCGTTAGTTGGAACGATAGAGAACCTAAATACGATCTTAGAGATTGGGATTCAACTCATACAAAAATGAGTAAAGGCAATAACGCTGACTGCGAGATAGCAAGATAAAGGGCTCAATTTTGAGGAGCTAAAAAGCTTTAAGAACAGGAAAACACGAGTCTACTCTGTTCGAATTGACCAAGGATACCGACTCATGCCGTTGCTTCCAGTTGAAGTCAATGAGGGGCAGTTTATCGATGATCTTGACATTGAATATGAAAGCCAGAGGGGGTACCATTCAGAACGAAAAGGGGATGTCTCAGAAGTTTGCGGTTTTAGTTTAATCGACGAAGATGCTTCGTAAGGAAATTGGAATTGAAGCAAGAAAACTTGTAATAGTGGTTTTTTTGTGCAATAATAAACTAATATATAATGATTCATATTTGTTTTCAGCGCTAACTAAAATGGTCGGTGGTGACTTGAACGATAAGATTCCTGGTTGAAAGCTGATATTTGAATATCGTATCAAGGTTGTAGCAGCAGAAGTTTAAGATAGGAGTGTTTTTATGAAGGTGGTTCATCGTGCGTATTAGTTGTATTCAAATGAATATGAAACTGGCCAATGTTGATTATAATTTTGCTCATGCACAGAATCTGATAAGAGAGGCGGTAGCAACCGAACAACCGGATGTAGTAGTTCTCCCTGAGACATGGAATATTGGTTTTTTCCCTAAAGACAACCTAACTGCACTTTGTGATAATAACGGGGAACGTACTAAACAGGAGTTGGGCTCGTTAGCGAAAGAGTTAAATATTAATATTGTAGCTGGTTCTGTTGGCAATAGGCGTGAAAACAAGATATACAACACAGCGGTTGTTTTTGATAGAGAGGGTTTGTGTATCGCCGAATATGACAAAATTCACCTGTTCACTCCATTGGGTGAGCATAATTATTTTTCCTGGGGGAATCACATCAGCACCTTTAAACTAGATGGTGTGATTTGCGGAATAGTCATTTGTTACGATATACGCTTCCCTGAACTGGCAAGAACGCTGGCATTACAGGGAACGGATGTAGTGTTTGCTGTTGCTCAATGGCCGTCAGTTAGAATTACACATATAAATGTTCTTGCTGAAGCGAGAGCTATTGAAAACCAGATGTTCTTTGCTTTTACAAATTCTTGTGGTACAGCAGGCGAAATAAAATATGGAGGAAATTCTGCTCTAATAAATCCTTGGGGAAAGGTACTTGTGCGTGCGGGATTACAAGAGGAGATAATTACAGCAGAGTTGGATCTTTCTATAATTGCTGATATTCGTAGTTCAATCAACGTGTTTCGTGACCGTCAACCGACGACATATAAATTAGACTAATAATTTGAAGAAGTGCTTCCTCATAGGCCATATTCCCTCAACGTTGACTGCAGTCAAGTCTCAAGGCCGTTATAAAGTCATTTTCAGTTAAATATAATTTTATTCAAATTGAATCATCGGGGTATCTTTTTCTGTGGCTTGACTGCTGTTTCGCTGAGTTTTCTACAGGAGCGGAATGGCCTCTCTGTATTCCTTCATGTCCGGATATGTTCTTCCGGAACCCCATTCTTCATCCTTTTGGGATGGGGTGACCGTGGTCCCCATTTCCCTAACATCTTTTCCACTGGAAAACCGTCCTTTTTTCTTTTTGCCAAGGTTCTAGCCCACCTACACATTATTCCATTTGTTCCATTGACATTCTTTAGATGATTAGTATCATAGAACATATAAAATATAATATAAAGTATTGTATAAAATTAATGAGAGTCAACTATTTATCCTGATTGCAAGAGAGGCGATGTGATTTTGTCTTTAGCCCAATTACCCCCAATAAGTTCTGGTGGTGCAAAAACGGTGAAGGAAAAGGTTTTAAAAAGTCTTAGGGAAGCCATCATAAGAGGGTATTTAACTGGTGGACAACAGCTTCGACAAGATGAAATTGCCCTTCAGCTTGGAGTAAGTCGTGTTCCCGTTCGTGAAGCGTTGATGCAATTAGAGGCAGCGGGGTTGGTAACTTTTTATCCTTATAAAGGCGCTGTCGTTTCCACGCTTTCCCCCGATGAAGCGAAAGAGATTTTTGAAATTCGTTCTATTTTAGAAACAGAGGCACTTCGTTTCGCCTTTCCTAATCTTTCCGACAAAGTTCTTGATAGAGCAGAGCAACTTATTGAAGAAGCAAGTTTGGAAAAAGATCCTTTTAATTGGAGCGACCAAAACTGGAAGTTTCACTCTTTTCTTTACCAATACGCCAATAGACCCCGGCTCCTGGCTATAATCAATTCCCTTCACGAAAGTGTCGATCGATACAAGCGTATTTATTTAAAAACATTAAGTTTTTATTCGGAGTCTATTAAAACTCATAAGCAGTTAGTGTCTAGGTTGAGAGAAAAGAATATAGAGGAAGCAACAGCCCTTATGAAAAAACATTTAAAGAATGCAGAATTTCATATTATCCAGTATTTGACGCGGTACTAAGGATATGTCCAGCTTCGTCAAATGATTTAGTTCGGATGTAGAAGGTCGAAAATACATGCAGAGCTTGCGTGTCGGGGTAGTTCTATAGCTCTAAATCACAAAAAACTAAGGAGGGTTTTTTATGAAACCGATCAAGAGAATTGAAGCTCTATTAGAGGGAAAAAGGTTGGAAACACCGGCTATCAATTTGTGGAAACATTTCCCACCCTATGATGAAGACCCCAAAATGTTAATTAAGAAAACGATCCAATTTCAGGAACGTTTTCATTGGGACTTTGTAAAAGTAACTTATCAAGGGCTGTTTTCTATACAGGATTGGGGGTCAAAAATTAAATGGCCCACCAGAGATTGTGAATGGCCCAATACATGCGCTGGTGTAGGTGTCGTTACAGATTATTCGATCAAGAATGTAGAAGATTGGAAAAAACTCCATGTTCTTCCCATGGATGAAGGTTCTATGAAAGATACGATAGATGTGGCAAAAGGTGTTATCGATCATTATAAAGGCGAGGCGCCTGTTGTAGTTACTGTATTTAACTCTTTGACAACGGCTCAAAAAATGAGCGGCGATAAAATGTTTATCCATATGAGGCAAAATCCAGAGGCATTTAGAGAAGGAATCGAAACCATTACCCAGACAACAATTAATTATGTTAAGGAATTAGTAAACGCTGGTGCCGATGGAATATTCTTTGCAAGTCAGCTGGGCAATTATGACAAGATGAGTGTTGCTGAGTATGAAACTTTTGGTCGCCCATATGATCTCAGTATCCTTGAGCATGCAAAGAAAATGTGGTTTAACATTATGCACATGCATGGCAATGCTCCGATGTTTGAAATGATGAGCCAATATCCAGTTCAAGCTTTGAATTGGCATGATCGTTTGGTAGATATAGACCTGCGTAAAGGACGGGAATTATGCGGCGATAAGATTCTAATTGGCGGGGTTGATGAGTTTACTGTTTTGCCTAATGGTAGTGACGATGAACTCAAGGCTCAGCTGCTTGATGCTCTTCAGCAGGTATCTGATGGTCGAATTATTTTAGGTCCCGGTTGCTGTGTTCCGTCTAGCATTAATGAAGATCGTTTTGAGTTGGCCAAAAAACTGCTTCTAGAGCTTTAAGTCAAACAGCACGGCACTCAAAATCTGCCAGGCTAGATCTCGAAGGAGTTTTCAGTGTACTCAACCCCCACCTGGGTAACCAGTGGGGGTTGAGTCTTTTTTGCCAAAGTAAGCAGAACAAAACTCTGGCCTATCTACAAAATTTTTAATATTTTTTATTGACACAAAGATAAATCTTTTACACAATTCAGTAAATTAAACTGCTTTTAGTTCTAAATGATTTCTTATTGTTGATACAAAAGAAACTTGCAGAACGAGAAAAAGAGTAAATGAGACACAGGCCAGAATTACCCTGTAAGAGGTAACCATGAGAGTTGGTATGGGTAATTAAGAATCTGAAGAGTTTGAGTATTTAGAGAAGCACCCTCCCTGAAGTATCAAGAGACCACGATGCAAGAAGTATATAGAGTACAACAAAGATTCAGAAGCTCTTAGATGTACCAGATATAAAGATCATTGAGGGGTTCTGGTACGATGCTCTGATTTTGCTGTATGTAGACAGGTACAGGGATAATGCTCAGCGATATAGCTGGAGTGTAATGTTTTTTATGCAAAAATTACCGAATATTCCAACGAGAACGGCGATGGTAAGAGAGTATCAGAAGTAGCTTCGCTGAGGGTATGCTCATTGAAAGGTGGTTTCTTTCTGAAGTTTGTAGATATAAGCAAGATTAAATACGGGATAAAATCTGCTGGTTCCCCCTCTGATTTCGCGCTATATAGTGTGTAATCAGCAAAAATAAAATGAGGAGGTACATATAAACACAGGTTTCAGAGAATATCGAGTTAATTTGAAGGAGGCGATTTCGATGAAATGCAGAAGTTTGATTGCATTGAGAGTAGCTGTAGCAGTGTTTGTAGGTCTGATAGTTATTGGTTGTCCTTCGCAAGCCATAGCGAAGCCGTCAGAGGTGATCAACTGGAAATTTCAGAGCCACCATACACCTGGAGCCCTTTCAACTGAATATGTCATTCCTCCTTTTATCGAACGGGTACGTGAGATGTCTGGCGGGAGGCTAAATATTACCTTGCACTACGCTGGAGAACTTGTAGACTACCAAGAGGTATTTCCTTCCTTACAGGCAAATATGATCCAAATGGCCAATACTAGCGGGTTGTTTTGGAGAGGTTCCATACCTGTAGGCTGGCTACAGTCGGGCAATTTGCCCCCCTTCGTCTGCCGGAGCAACGATGAATTTAACGAACTATACCATCGCAGGGGAATCGATGCTCTGATAAGAGAGGGCTTAGCTGAGCAGGGCATCCACTTCCTGGGTAATCATAATGTAGGAAACACGTACTTCTGGAGCAAAAAACCTATAAACTCAGTGGATGACCTTAAAGGGTTCAAGGTAAGGTTCTTTGGTTCCATGTCGGACACAATGGAACACTTTGGGGCCGCACCGGTTATGCTCCCTCATCCAGAGACCTATACGGCTATTGCTATGGGAACTCTTGACGGCAGTGGCACCGCTTGGTGGCTATATCGTGACCTCAAGCTCCATGAAGTATGTCCATATTTTATAGGTCCCGCGTGGCAAACTCCCCAGGGGATGGAGCTCTGGGTATCCAAAAAGGCTTGGGATGCTTTGCCAGATGATCTGAAGGCTATTGTTGAAACAGCTGCCGTTGCTTTTACAAAAGATTATGCCGATATCTGTTGGATGCAGGAGCGAGAGATGTTTAACAAGTCCTTCCCCGAGTGGGGAACCACCTACATAGAATGGGGCAAGGAAGATATAGACAGAATAACTAATGAGTTCTCGTTGCCATATTTAGATAAAATCGCCAAGGAAATTGGGCCAAAAGATCCAAGAGTTGTTAAGGGAATCGAGATTATTAAACAGTTTATGAAGGATTACGGCTACATAGATTAAGACAATTATTCAGCGGGGATTAACATCTTATTTGTTAATGTGAATGCCCAATGAGGTGAGGCGATTGAGTTTTTTAAAAACATTTATAATATTCGTTGATAATCTGAATGATTGGATGGGCAAGATTTTGGGCTTTCTTATCTATCCGACAATGTTCATATTGGTGTACGAGGTGATAATGAGGTATGCATTTAATAAACCTACGATCTGGGCTCACGATACTTCCTGCATGCTTTACGGAGCGCACTTTATTCTTGGGGGAGCCTATGCCCTTCGTTGGGGGGCATTTGTCAATGTAGAGGTGTTCTATCAGCGCTTCTCGCTTCGGACAAAAGCAGTAGTCGATCTGGTTACCTGGATGCTGTTCTACGCATTTGTGGGCATCTTGCTTTGGAAAAGCGTGCCTTGGGCTTGGGCAAGCGTGATGGTGCAGGAATACTCCAATAGCCCTTGGGGGCCCCCAGTCTGGCCAATTAAACTTACCATACCAGTGGCAGCCACCCTTGTGTTACTTCAGGGATTAACCAAAACCATCAAAGATTTCTATATAGCCGTGACCGGTCGCGAGCTATTTGCCGGAGTCGCCACCGAAGTTACTGAAGACAACTGAGGTGATACTATGGGTATAGGGCTTATTTCGATTCTCCTATTTGGCAGCATGCTTCTTTTTTTGGGGCTAGGACTTCCTGTAGCCTTTGTTCTTGGAGGACTAGCCGCCATTTTTTGGGGACCTGAATCTTTCTTTATTATTGTTGCTAGAACTTATTCAATGATGTCGACCACTACTTTGGTAGCTTGTCCCCTTTTCGTGTTGATGGCAGCAGTATTGGAACAGTCTGGTGTAGCCGAGGATATGTATGAGATGATGTATCGCTGGATGGGATCCTTGAAAGGCGGGTTGGCAGTTGGTACTGTAATAGTCTGCACCCTATTGGCCGCCATGTCGGGGATTGCCTCTACAGGTGTGGTGGTTATGGGTGTTATGGCCCTTCCCGCCATGCTTAAAAGGGGATATGATAAGTCATTGGCGGTTGGCTGTATCTTGGCAGGAGGGGTTTTGGGCCCCCTCATACCTCCCAGCATAGTATTGGTTCTTTATGGAACTATCGCCCAAGTATCGATAGGCGGGCTCTTTGCTGGGGGGATGAGCGCAGGGTTGCTCTGTTCCTCCCTGATCATTGTTTATATATTGATAAGATGCTACTTGAATCCAAGCTTAGGTCCTCCTATACCCTATGAAGAGCGAACTAACTGGGAGGCAAAAATGACATCCCTTAAAGGCATAATTCTTCCTTTTTTACTAATAGTTTCTGTTCTGGGCTCAATTTACACTGGTATTGCTACTCCAACTGAGGCTGCCGCTGTAGGTGCGTTTGGTGCCATGGTATGTAGCGCTATCCACCGTCGCTTGAATTGGCAATTAATCAGAAACTCAGCCTACGCAACTATAAAAATCCAGGGATTTATGATGTGGATTTTGTTTTCCGCCCAAGCCTTCGCTTCTGTATACATGGGAATGGGTGCCTCCAGGTTGGTTATAGGGCTGGTTGAGAAATACGAGATCGGCTGGTGGACTATGTTGATAGCCATACAGATTGTTTGGTTTGCATTGGGCTTCGTGATTGATGCATGGAGCATCTTGATGATTACAGCTCCTATCATTCTCCCCCTTCTTCCCATTTATGGCTTTAACCCTTTGTGGTTAGGTGTTCTTTACGCTGTAAATACACAGACAGGTTACCTTACACCACCCTTTGGCACCATGTTGTTTATGATGAAAGGAATTGCTCCAAAGAGTGTAACTATGTCAGATATTTATAGCTCCGTTGTACCTTTTGTCATAACTCAATTGGTCACTTTAGCCCTTTGTATAACATTTCCTAAATTAATTACTTGGCTTCCCGAGGTTCTTTTTGGATAATACAGAAAAATAGATAGTTGATGTGACGGGGCTTGCTATAGTTGTAGGCCCCGTCAGTCCACCGTACTTTGAAGAAGTATTATCCATTCATTGTAATGGTGAGGCGTAAGCATCCGAGTTGAACCGTCGATATTAGAACATGCAAAAGCGGCGATAGTAAAAGGTTCTTCCTGGCTTAACTTTAGCAATTCGAATAACTTGCGTAGGTAAAAGTCAAAAGAACATGAGACGAAGAGAGAGGAGAGAAAGGTATGGAATTGATTTTAATTTTGACTTTAGCGGTGGTTATAGTTGCGGTTTTTATGGGAAAGCGCCAAGCGGAGGCTCATTGCGACACCCTTTCGGGGCCTGTTATAAAAGCGGCTCTGATTGCTTTTGAGCAGCAGGATGTGGCGCCGGTTCTGAAATGGATTCGCCCCGAAGATGAGCCGGAGATACGAGAAGCTTTCGACCTTTCCTGTTATGTTAGAAACCTGGGTCCCGATGCCAGAAAATTGGCCGAGAGGGCGTTTTTTGAAACTTTGATCAGGGTGCATAGGATGGGAGAAGGAGCGTCCTACGAGGGAATTAAGCCTGATAGCAGTGTGCCTCCTGTTGTTGCAAAGGCTGATGAAGCTCTCGAGTCAGGCGATGTTTCAGATTTGGCAAATCGTATTTCTAACCACGTTAAACAGACAGTTGAGAAGCGGTTCCAGCATGCATGGGAGAAAAAACAGAGTGCCGAAGAATCACCAGAGAAGGGAAGGGACTTTGTAAAAGCCTATATATCCTTCGTTCATTATGTGGAGGGAATCCATGCCATGACTATGAAAGGGCACGCACATGGTGAACATCATCACTGAGTAGGGTAGGTGAAACTTCCGCACTTTGATGTCATAATAATAGGCAAATACAAAGCGTATCAAGGAGGAGTGCATATGTCATACCGTTTTGATACTCAGTGTGTTCATTTGGGAACTCACCCTGATCCAATCACTGGAGCCCTTTCCACCCCTATTTACCAGACATCTACTTTCGCTTTCCATAACGCAGATGAAGGAGCTCGTAGGTTTAAGGGTGAGGAAGAGGGCTACATTTACACCCGCTTAGGAAATCCTAACCACACAGCCGTTGAAGAAAAGATAGCAGCCCTTGAAGGCGGGGAAGCCGCCGCGGTTGCAGCGTCAGGCATGGGAGCCATTGCTTCTGTTATGTGGACTGCCCTTTCTGCTGGAGACCATGTTATCGCTGCTAAATCTCTTTATGGATGTACTCACGCCCTGATGAACCACCAGTTCCCCCGTTTTGGCATGGAAGCTACCTTTATGGACTTAAAAGACCTTGCCGCAGTGAAAGCTGCTATGAGGCCCAATACCCGGATGATCTATTGCGAATCCCCAGCGAACCCCACCATGGAAATTGCCGATCTCGAGGGGCTGGCTCGCATCGCTCATGAAGGAAACGCCATTCTTGTAGTAGATAACACTTACTGTACTCCTGTTATTCAGCGTCCTCTTGAGTTTGGGGCTGATGTGGTGGTCCATTCTGCTACAAAGTATCTCAATGGTCACGGAGACATTATCGCTGGAGTTATTGTGGGGAGTAAGGAGTTCATTGGGCGTATCAAACTGGAAGGGCTCAAAGATCTTACCGGGGCGACATTATCTCCCTTTGATTCCTATCTCTTGCTTCGTGGGATGAAGACCCTGCACATTCGTGTACCCAGACACTGCGAAACGGCTCTTAAAGTGGCTCGCTTCCTGAACGGTTGCCCTGAAGTAGAAAAGGTCTGGTATCCCGGCCTTGATGATTTTCCTCAGAGAGAACTCGCCGATAAACAGATGAAATATTATGGAGCAATGATTGCTATGGAACTGAAAGGCGGATACGAGGCAGGGAAGAAATTCATTAACAGCACAAAGCTCTGGACCTTGGCTGTAAGCCTTGGCGATGCGGAATCTCTTGTTCAGCACCCTGCATCTATGACCCATTCGGCTCTCAGCGATGAGGAGTTGGAAAAAGCTGGCATCTCAAAGGGACTGGTTCGGCTTTCAGTAGGTCTTGAAGATGTTGAGGACCTGATTGACGATCTGAAAGAGGCTTTTGCTGTTATGTAATAATAAGGACTTTTTCCCCAGTTCGATAACAAACTACTTATGCCACTCTTGACTTATAGGCTGCGTATCACGTAAAATTTCCTTACAAGATCAGGCGGCTTTTAGTGCGGCCGGGCCTCTTTTGAGGCAGTGGGATTTCAAGACTCGCGGGACTTAGCGAAAGCTAGGCTTGCGGGTCTTTTTTTGTACCTTAAATTGTGTTTCAAGATCTCTAATATGAAAAAGCTATGAAAGCGAGGAGATGTTTTGAGTCCCAGCAAGGATATTTTCGATGCGGCTCAGGTTCCAGGTCTTGATGAAGAAGAGGCAACCCGTCGTCATATTGAGGAGGGACCGAATGAACTCCCCTCGACTAAGAAAAACAACATATTTAACATTGCCATTGAAGTAGCCCAAGAGCCAATGTTTCTTCTCCTTGTTGCCTGTGGCTCCCTTTATCTGATTCTCGGCGAGCTCCGGGAAGCGGCAATGTTGCTGGGCTTTGTCTTTCTGGTTATGGGCATAACTATTGTTCAGGAGAGAAAAACGGAGCGGGCTCTCGAAGCTCTCCGCGATTTATCGAGTCCGCGAGCTCTTGTGATAAGGGGAAGAGCTCAGCGTCGAATTCCAGGGCGGGAGGTAGTTCGCGGAGATATCATAGTGGTTTCTGAAGGAGACCGTATCCCAGCAGATGCTCGTTTGTTCGCGGCCGTGAATTTATCTGTAGATGAATCCATGTTGACTGGGGAATCAGTTGCCGTGAGGAAGCGGCCTTTGGAGGAGGCCGATGTTCAGAGAAGACCTGGAGGAGAAGACTCTCCGTATATTTATTCAGGAAGTCTTGTCGTAAATGGCAAGGGTATTGCCGAGGTAATAGGAATAGGTTTCCAAACCGAAATGGGAAAGATCGGCAAGGCCCTCCAGACATTGAAAGAAGAAGAAACACTTCTTAAGAAGGAGACGGAACGGATCGTAAAGATATTTTCAGTTTTGGGAATAGGATTGTGTTTTCTCTTGGTTCTGATTTATGGGCTGACTCGAGGTAACTGGCTGGAGGGTTTGCTAGCAGGTATAGCCCTGGCCATGGCAATCCTTCCTGAGGAATTTCCAGTTGTTCTTACCATCTTCCTAGCCATGGGGGCTTGGCGAATTTCACAAAAGGGTGTTCTTACAAGGAGGATTCCCGCCGTAGAGACTTTAGGGGCAGCTACTGTCCTATGCGTAGATAAAACAGGAACCCTTACACTGAACCAGATGAAAGTGGGCGCTCTTTGCTCGGATGGGATTTCAAAAGATCTTCAAGAAAGAAGGGAAACTTTGCCGGAAGAGCTTCACGCACTATTGGAATACGCTATTCTCGCCAGCCAAAAAGACCCCTTTGACCCAATGGAAAAAGCCATCCTTAAAGCGGGAGACGACCTATTGAAGGGAACGGAACATTTACACTATGGGTGGTCCCTTGTTCGAGAATATGCACTTACGCCGGAGCTTCTTGCCATGTCAAACGTTTGGTGTTCCCCCGAAAGGAAGGACTGGATAATAGCGGCAAAAGGGGCTCCAGAAGCAATCATGGACTTATGCCACTTGGATCCATCGATTGTCGAGCAAGTGGAGTCCAGAATTCTTCTCCTTGCGGATAATGGGCTCAGAGTACTTGGTATTGCGAGGGCCAAATTTTCTTCGGAAGAAGATTTGCCGATAGGGCAACATGATTTCAAATTTGAATTTATTGGTCTTGTGGGGCTGCTTGATCCGGTTCGCCCTGACGTTCCCAAAGCAATTCAGGAATGTTATGCCGCTGGTATTCGTACCATAATGATTACTGGAGACTACCCTGGCACGGCCAGAAATATCGCTCGAGCAATAGGGCTAAATTCACCAGACCTGGTTATTACTGGGCAGGAACTAGACTCTTTGGATGAAATTACTCTCCGAGAAAAGATCCAGACTGTCAATGTTTTTGCCCGGGTTATCCCAGAACAGAAACTGCGCATCGTAGAAGCTCTTAAGGCGAATGGAGAAATAACGGCAATGACGGGAGACGGTGTTAATGATGCTCCTGCGTTGAAAAGTGCCCATATCGGGATAGCGATGGGAGGTAGAGGGACAGATGTTGCTAGGGAATCAGCGGGCCTTGTCCTCGTAGACGACGCTTTCTCTTCTATTGCCAAAGCGGTTCGCATGGGACGACGCATATTCGATAATATCCGTAAGGCCTTGGCTTTTGTTGTTGCCGTACACGTGCCTATTGCCGGCATGTCTCTCTTGCCGGTGTTCTTTTCGGATTGGCCGATGGTTCTGCTTCCTGTCCATATAGTCTTTCTAGAACTAATTATCGACCCAACTTGCTCGGTAGTATTCGAGGCCGAGGAGGAGGAAGAGGATGTAATGCAGAGACTTCCGCGAGATCGTTCAAAGCCGCTTTTTGACATAAGAACCGTTTTGTTTGCCCTTTTTCAAGGGTTCAGTATCCTTTGTGTTGTAGCTCTTGTTTTTACAAGTTACATTAAGGCAGGGTCTTCTCCAGATAGAGCAAGGGCTCTGGCTTTTTCAACCCTTGTTTTTTCGAATCTTGCACTTATACTGACGAATCGCTCCTGGACAAAAAACGCATGGGCGTTGCTCAAGATTCCCAACAGAGCTTTCTGGAGTGTTCTGGTTGGATCGATCCTTTTTCTAGCCGCTTCTTTTGCTGTCGGGCCGTTGAAAGCAGTCTTCAAGTTTGAAACCCTCAGCGCGATGGAATTCGCTAAATGTTTCGGACTAGGCTTGGCTCTATTATTATGGTTTGAATTGATCAAGACCCTATTCGAGGAATTATGGAACATTCATAGTCGAAAAAAGCATGAGCGGCTCCTAAATCGTTAGCATTAAGATCGTAGTACTTCTTTCCCATACCTGTTGCAGGTTGAAAGAGGGGCTCCCGTATATCGGGAGCCCCTCTTCTTATGGATAGCTTCAGTGGAAGAGATGTAAAATTACCATTTTCCCATCGGAGAAAAAGGCATCTCCTGAAAAATTCGATCCCATTGAGGGCTCAACAAAGGTGATTTCTTCATAATTGGAAACAATTTTTGCTTCCAGGCAATTATCGACAAAAGTTTTCCGCTCAGTGTCAATAACTGGGTCTATCCGATGGCTCAAATGAAGCCAGTTAACCCCTTTATCAAAACTGGCTGTACCCACAAATTGAAGACTTCCATCCGAAAGACGATATCCTGTCTTCCACAAGCGGATGTGATGTCTTTGCCTTACAGAGTGCAGTTCAGTCTCTTTTTCAAAGGCTATGTCCAGAGGAACCCCATTCCAGAAAGATGGCGTAACTGGGGCCTGAGGATACGAATTGTTCAAGAGAGCGGACTTGAAGGCCTTGACAAGGGAACGGAAGGAAACGAGCTCTGCCTTCACCCAGCCAGCTTTTTCCAGAGCCGTGATAAGGTTGTTTCCGTTCTGAACGTAGATCATTAGGCTGAGAGGTTCCTGCGGAGATCCAGAGATTGTTTCGGTAAAACGGGATAAACCTCTCAATTCAAAGGGTGCCAAAGGGTCCATTGATTCTGTGAGAGCTGCGGGATGGGGAGATTCCTTGAAATAGGGAGGAACAAATGTGGCGACAATGCACAAGTATAGAAAAACTCCTGCCGTAAATAAGGCAGGGCCCCAGTACGTTTTCTTCCTTGTGGCAGGGGGGGGCATTGTTACCTCAAGTTTAGTTCTTCTGGACTTCCTCCACTCCGAGAGGCTGATGCCGATGATAAGCCAGGAAAAACCAAGCAACGCGCCAGCCAGAACATCGCTCAGGTAATGCACGCCGATATATAGACGGCTGAAACCAACAGCTGTTACAAGGAGTACCCACAGGAAAAAAAGATCAACTTTCTTTCCTCGGTCCGTTGTGCCTCGGGCAAGGGCATAGGCCAGGAAACCATAGAAAAAAGCCGAATAGGCAGTGTGTCCGCTGGGAAAGGAAAATTCCATGAGATGGGTCATGTTAAAGGGCCTTTGTCTTTGGAAAAGCCATTTCCCACCTGTTGTAAAAAATGTACAGCCTCCCAGAGTCACCCAAAATGGTGCCAGAAAATACTTTTTGTTATCCAGAAGAAGGTAGAGGGAGAAAAGAATAACGCCTCCCAGCACGATCTGCCAACTTCCCAGAAGCGTGACCTTCAGAAAGATCCACAGCAGAATGGGACTTCTGAAAGCAAGCAGGAGGGTCGCCAGTCTCTTGTCTACAGCTACAATTGGGTCTGCCGTCAGGAGATCTTCGACAACCCCGCCAAGCAATACGAGTGAATAGCCTAGTGCGAGGCACAGGATCGTCAGCGGGAATCCCTCGAAGCGTTCAGGATTGAAACGTTCCCAAAAGAAACTTGCGCACCTTGGATGTCGATCTATGAAGGTTTTTAAAAGTGGATTTCTCCCGACGCCTTCAGCAGCTGAGCAGATTATAGAGGCCAAGACTATAAACAATGGCCAGGCCCCCTTAACAACAAGAGTACGGATCAGATAAAAGATTCCAAGAAGTCCAGCTGTTGTGGCTAAGAAAAAGACCAGACGAGTGGACCAAATTCCGAGAGAAATCCAGGCATGCCGCGCGAAATAGCCAAAAAGCAGGTACGTAACCATACCAATCCCATTGGCAATCCCTGAGTATGCCACGAAATGACGAAAGGGTAATCTGGCAAAACCGGCAAGAAAAGGTAATAAAGATCCTATGGCCATGAACCGACCTGGTATCATTGCCCATAAGCCATATTTTGAGAGGTATTTCTTTCCCGCGTCTATTTTCGAAGTTAGCCGTCCGAACCTTGAAGCGAAGCGATCGCCCGCTGTCCCCAAATAATAGCTCAGGCAATATCCCCCCATGGCTCCCAGGAAGCAGAACCAGAAGGCGTCAATAGGGTCGAAATATCCATGGGCGACAAGAAAACCCACAGTTGGAAACAAAAGAACTCCTGGGATAGCCATGCCGACGAACGCCGTCGATTCCCACAGAGCAAGCGCAAGAATTATCCAGTAACCCAGTAGTCGGAAATGTTCAAGAGTTGGAAGCAGGAGATGGACTATATCCACAACCATATCCCCCCTTACTTGAAAAAGGCGCTCTTTCCAAGATCTTCTTTTATTTTAAATTATCTTTCTAAAATACAATACGGCAAATTGGTGGCTTATAACCAACTGGTTCCTTAGATGACCGCTTGCTTTTGCCGAAGATTTTCTTCACGTGAAAGGAAACTAAGCAAAGGTAAGATGTCTCAAATTTACTCTAGTCGTATGATCCTTGAACAAAGGGCGTTTAAAAGGACTTCGTCATGGGAGATAAACAGAACTGCGATACTCTTTACATGGGCTTCTTCAACGAGCATATGGGCAACTTTAGCTTGAACAGAAGGGTCAAGGCGGGAGGTTGGTTCGTCCGCTACAAGAAAGAGGGGAGAAAAAAGCAAGGCCCGAAGCAGGGCAAATCTTTGAAGTTCTCCACCAGAGAGCTGGCAAGGGTACCGATGGAGAAGTCGTTCTGAAAGTGAAGCTTTTTCCATCCCTTCCCCTAGAGCATTCCACCATTCTTTCTCCGAAGAAAGTGCGGGATGATACCCCCACCGGAAAAAATCCTCGAAAATGGTACGTATCAATCGGTTCTGGGGGAAAGAGGATCCAGGATCCTGATGAATCTTCTGAAAGTACGGGCGAAGATTCTTTTTCTTTGTTTTGGAGAGAGTGCGTATATCTTGACCCTTCCACAACACTTTTCCTCTATCGGGAACAATAAGGCCAAGCAAAATGTCGCCGAGGGTTGTTTTTCCTTTGCCAGAAGGTCCCACAAGTCCAACTACTTCCCCTTTTTTAAATGAGACTGAAAGGTGAGAGAAAAGAACAATTTGAGAACCTCCTTTTCGTAAAAAGGTCTTAGATAGGGATTGTCCTTCAACGGCAAATATGTTTTTCATCAGTGACACCAGGCCCTTTCAAGCTGAGCGAGAAGTTCGTCAGAAATAGGGTGAAGCCCTCTCTCTGGGAGGGCGTTCAACAAACCTTGGGTATAAGGATGAGAAGGATGTTGCAGTACTATTTGAGAATCTCCCGATTCAACTAGAAGTCCACTGAAGAGTACGCCAGTCTGACCTCCAATTTGCTTCGGAAGAGAAAAGTCATGGGTGATGCAGAGAAGTGTTTTGCCCGCATTTATAATTCCTTTTACGAGAGCAGTGGCATCTTCCTTTCGCGATGAATCAAGCCCTTTGGTAGGCTCATCTAAAAGGATAAATTCCGCTGGTGAGGCGAGAGCCATGGCTAAGAGAGCCCTTTGAGCCATGCCCCCAGATAACTTGCCAGGTCTTTCTCTGGAAGCTTCTTGCGTAATGCCTAGAGCAGAAAAGAGATTTTGTGTAGCGGTTCTTGCTGTATGCCGGTCCATTCCTCTCAAATGTTGGAAAACTTCCCGAACTTGTCGAAATACAGAAAGCAGAGGGTTCAGTGCAGTGGAGGGTTCCTGGGGCATAAGAAAGAGATACCGCCCCCAGAGCTTTTTAAGTTCCTTTTCCTTTACGGAGAGGAGGTTCTGTTTTTTAAGAAACACTTTTCCGCAGACAGAAAGCCTTTTAGCCAGCGTTCCTGCTATAGCCTGGGCTATGGGAGTCTTACCGCTTCCCGTTTCCCCCACCAAAAAGAAGACGCTTTCGGAGGGAATAGAAAAAGAAACGTTACGCACAAGGGGCTTATTCTCTTCATCCAAGATTGACAGGTTTTCTACACTGAGAAAAGAGGTCATAATTGAGGCCCTCCCGTTTTGTCAGTATTTTCGTTGCCAAGAAGAAGTAAAGCAAAGACAAAGAGACATATGACTCCACCTGGTAAAAAAACAACCCTGGAATCTGTTCTCATATATGCTATTCCCTCCGAGATCATGGCTCCTAATTCAGGTTCTGGAGGGGCTACTCCAATTCCCAGAAAACCAAGAGAAGATATTTCAAGAACGGCTTTCCCCCATGCAAGGGTGGCCATAACTCCCAGTGTGGGAATAAGTTTAGGAAAAACATATTTCACTAGAAGTATAGGGAGGGGAAATCCTGCAAGTTTAGCGGCTTCTACATATGGACTGACTAATATCCCTTTTAACAGTGAACGAACCATACGAAAATAGTGGGGCCATCCGGTGAAAATGAGAGCAATTATAACGGCATTGGGGCCTCCGCTTGTAAGGGCACTCAATACTATGGCCAGAATAATGCCTGGGAACGCCATGACGATGTCTGTGAGGACAAGCAGGCACTTTTCTGTCTTTTCTTTTCCACAGGCAGCGAGAGAACCAAAGAGCATACCAATAACTACAGAGCCAAATACACAGAGTGCCGAAAGATAAATGGAATTTAAGGCTCCTTGTGCCAGGCGAGCTGCAAAATCCCTTCCAAGATGGTCAGTTCCCAGAATGTGGTTTTTTGAAGGTCTTTCAAGGGTATGAAGAAGATTTTGGCTAAAAGGGTCAGAATCATGTAAAAAGAAACCTCCTAAACTAATAAAAAGAAAAGCCAAAAGGAAGATCGCCCCTTTTTTCTTTGTTGTCATAGGACGAGACCTTCTTTCTTGTCAGCAGGAGTAAAGCTGTCAGATAGCCATTCCGTAAGGGAATTTACCGTGACATAAATCCATCCGAGGAGGAGGCCGGCGCCCTGGATTGCCAGAATATCTCCAGAACGAAGGGCATCAAGGAGATGACTTCCTAATCCTGGACAGGCAAATAGAGTTTCAATAACGACAACACCGTCGAGGAGTTCGGCTGCCTGTAATCCTACATATGTTGTAATAGGAACCAAAGCATTAAGAAGACCGTGGGGTAAAAAAAGCTGGTGCCCGAAGAGTCCCTTGTGTTGGGCAAAGTTGTAATGTTCTGATTGGCAGACTTGCTTAACAGAAGAAGCTATTACCCTGCATGATTCTGCGGCGAGGCCAATGGCAAGGATTATGGCAGGCAAGGCTATATGCCAACCTGAAGTGAAGCCGGCCACGGGGAAAAGTTGTAACTTGACGGCCAGCAAAAGGATGAGAAGTGCTCCCTTGATAAAAGATGGGAAGGAGACAAGCAGGCTGGATAATATTGAGGATGAGATATCAATAATACCTCCGGGATGGCAGCCGCAATAAATCCCTAAAGGGAAGGCCAATAGCAGAGAAAAGATAAGGGATACTCCGCCAAGAATGGCTGTGCGCTGAAATGAGCGTATCAACATGGGAAAGATCTCTTCCCCTCCTATCATGGAGTGACCCCATTTCCCCCGAATCAAGGAAGAGAGCCAGGCCTGATAACGGACAAAAGGATGCCTGTCGAGACCCTCACTGTCTCGAACATATTCTGTCGCCGAGACAGTTGCGCCGTCGAGGCCGTAGCGCGCTATAGCCACGTCAAAGGCCCGGTCCCCTGGGGAGAACTCCACTGCAAGAAAGCACAGGGTGCTCACCCCCAGAGCCACGATGACCATACGAAGAAGATAGGTACGTATAAAAGATGCTATTCGGACCATTCTACTCCTTCCGGATAGGGACGAACTTCCGAAGGATCAAGAGAAACACCTTTGACCCTTTTGTTTATTGTTACGTGATTGTCATACCATGCTACGGGAATAACAGGGAGTTCTTCCTGAAGAATAGATGTCATAGTGCCCCGTAAGGGTTTCTGTTTTTCACTTGCAAAGGTTTGTCCATATGTTGTAAGGGCATCATCGAACAGTGGAGAGGACCAGTTCATGGCTCCCCATCCGCCTCTTTCCTTTTCAGGGCCGAAATCGCTTGTCAGTGTTCCGATGGGATCCGCAACGAAACCAAAATTCCTTGCAATAAAGGCTGTTTCAAGAGTTCCGTTCTTGTGTCTTTCGGGAACCATGCTTGACTTTTCAACTCTGATGCTTACAGCAATGCCCTCGTTTTTTAATGCTTGCTGAATAACCTCTGCTATAAGGGGCAGGTCTGGTCGGCCAGCATAGGTTAAGATTTCGAAGGCGAAGGGATGTCCGTCTTTTGTAAGAATACCCTCCTTGCCTGCAGGAACCCACCCTTCCTCCTTGAGCAGGGCTCTGCCTTTTTCAGGGTCGTAGGCAAGGGGAGCCAAATTTTTATTGTGCCATGCTGAAACAGGTGGAAAGAGCTGTGTAGCAGCGGCGTTGGAATTTTTTAGCAATGCAGTGGTAATGCTTTCGCGGTCAATGAGGTATGAAAGAGCCGAACGTACTTTTGCATTTGAGAAGAAGGGGAGCGCGGAATTTACAGTGAGAAGGCGCACCCTGGGAAGTGGGTCGCTTATGACCGTGAGGTTTTTGTTTTCCCGAAGGCGGAGAGCTGCTTCAGCAGGGATATCCACAACGATGTCTCCTTCTCCGGATTCAGCAAGAAGAACTCTTGTTTCAGGGTTGGAGACGGCGAAATACCGAGCCTCGTTTATCGCGGGTTTTCCTCCCCAATATTTGTCGAAGCCTTCAAAATCGATGATTTTTCCTTCCTTGAAGGAGGTCATGCGGTAAAAGCCGGTTCCTATAACTGTTATGGCTTTTCCTTCGCTGTCGAAAGATGCCGGTGCAGAAATAGCGGCAGAATAGTGGACTAGATAGGCTGGGAGAGCAGAAAAGGGACTTTCAGTGGTAGCCAATATCTTCGTCCCATCCCCTGAGAATCCTTTAACAGGAGTTCCCTTAAAAATACTTCCCTTCGCGAGTGTCCGATTAAGAGAGAGAGCGGCAGTTTCTCCCGTCAAGAGTGTTCCGTCATGAAAAACTACGTTTTTGCGAAGATTAAAGGTCCAGGTGAGTCCGTCTTCAGAAACGGACCAATTCGTTGCTAAACGCGGTTCAATGCCACCTTTTTTGTCGGATGTTACAAGTGTTTCCAAACAGCCCATCCGAGTAAAGACGAATCCCGAAACTACCGGATCCATTCCTGAAGCTTCCCAGGCAGATACGATTGTAAGTGGTTGGGCAGAAGCGCTCCATGCAGGAGTTAAAGATAAACAAAACATGAACAAAGACAAACAGACAGCGAAAAAAATACATCTTTTCATTTGTATCAACCTCACTATAGTTTTATTAATAATTTATTTTTTACGGCAATCGTTAACTGCTGATAGAACAAAAAATTCATTATTATACTCATAGGGATTTTCATGGAAAAGATGATCGTGCCGACTGATTTCAGAAAACCCCGCCTGTTCCAGTAGGGAAAATCCATTTTCAGCAGAAAGACCTAAAAAGTATGGGAGCTGCTCGCGAATCTCTGAATAGGCTTCTTTGAATTTGATCGTGACAGGCTCTTCCTTTGCCAGATATAACCTGGGTTCCCATAGCCCATCAGCAATCACAACGAGGCCTTGGGGTTTCAAAAGTCTTTTCCAGGCAGTTAAAGCCCTTAGCGGGTTGGGAAGGGTCCACAGAAGATTACGGCACGTTATCCCATCAAAAGGGCTTGAAAAAAGGGGCGGTTCCTGGGCGTCTCCCAGAAAAAACTCAATAGAAATATTTTTCTCTCGGGCCATCTTTCTTGCGAAATTTACCATTTCGGGAGAGAGGTCTATACCAGTGACTCTGTGTCCTTTTTTTGCGAAGCCGAGAGATAGAAATCCCGTTCCTGCCCCCATATCAAGAAGTCTAAGAGATTTCTTATCTTTGAAAGGGGCGAGAAAGATGTCATGCCATTGAGTATGCTTAGAGCATGTAGTGTCATATACTTGTGATCGCCAGCTCCAGTAGGATGCCACTCGTTCTGCTGTTGTGTTTGAGGAGATTCCTGTATCCATGAGGTCCTCCGAAAGTGGATTTTTTAATCAACACAATAGTAGCACATATTTCGTATTTAGTGTTACTTTTGTTTGCTTGTTGCTATTGGTTGTTGTTCGTTCAAACTTTGTATTCGGGCCCAATTTTTGGGTTGAAAGTACCAGCATGCTCAAGTTGTCTGGTTATTCGGGTGTACAATTAAAATGTTGAAGCATTAGTGAGGAGTTTTAACTTGTTTATATGGGAGTGATTACATGGCAAGGATAAAACCCTTTGAAAAAATGGCGTGTTGGTGATCGGGTTTATCGATCGGGCAAGTCCTGTGGGTCAGGTATACCAGAAATTCAAGGAACATAACGTTTTTTACTGTGAGGCAACCTTTTATTCAGTAGATGAAGTAGTGATTTGTTTGAAAAACGCCGGGTTCCAGATGTTCCGCTTTTCTCAGACTGTCTTCAACCAGCTAAAAGATATTAAGGCACCAGAACCGGTCAGGAAAGGCTATGGAGAAGGTTCGTTTGTGGTCATAAGGGCTATAAAATAATCTAACCCGATAAGTCCGTTTGAAATTTCGACGCCCTTGTTTTTTCAAATCAAAGGGAAGCTGTTGCCCGAGCTCTGTGCTGAAAGTGCAAAGGGGGGGACGCGATAACTATGCGTGAAGGTGTCAATCGATTTACTCTCTTGAGCAAAGATTTTGAGCCAGCGTATGTTTCTCTTCTGCATAGTGGAGAATTGAAGCGAAGGGCGGAGCAAGCGCTGGCTGGTCTCGAAAGTTGCACCTTTTGCCCTCGCTGTTGTGGGGTGAACCGCATGGCAGGCGAGACAGGAGTGTGCAAGACTGGGCTGCTTCCACGAGTTTCAAATCACTTTGCACATTTGGGAGAAGAGAATTGTTTGCGCGGGCGACGTGGGAGCGGTGCGATTTTTTTTGCTTTCTGCAATTTAGGTTGTATTTTTTGTCAGAACTACGAGATTTCCCATTTGGGAGAAGGGGTTGAAGTTACCCCTGAACAGCTTGCTCTTTTCATGTTAGAGCTACAGCTTTCCGGCTGCCACAATATAAATGTAGTGACTCCATCCCACGTGGTTCCACAGATTATAGCGGCCGTATCAATTGCTGCAGAAAATGGACTTCATTTACCAATAGTTTATAATACCTCTGCCTATGATTCGATGTGTAGCCTGCAACTCCTAGATGGGATCATTGATATTTATATGCCAGACTTCAAAATGTGGAACCCCGATCAGGCCCTTCGTTATCTCACCGCTTCTGATTATCCGGAAGTTGCGTGCCAGGCAATTATAGAAATGCATCGTCAAGTGGGAGATTTGAAACTTGACGAGCATGGTTTGGCAAAACGTGGCCTTCTAGTGCGGCATCTAGTGATGCCTGGGGGAGTTGCTGGCAGTGAAGCGATCCTCCACTTTCTTGCTGAGAAGGTTTCTCCCCATACCTACGTTAACGTAATGTTCCAATACCACCCTGCAGGGGAGGTATCCTGTGAAAATTTCCCAGAGATAAACTGCCGCCCAAGTCGTGCTGAATACCTAAAAATTGTTCAAATTGCCTGTAATCTTGGGCTGCGGCTTGATGCTTGCCGTTAAAAGCGTTTTAGACCCTATATATTTTATGTTTCTCTGACTGGTTATACCCTTCATTTTTTTATTCTTCTTCTGCAATAAAGTTCAGAGCGGCAGAGTTGATGCAGTATCGCATCCCGGTGGGTGGAGGGCCGTCTGAAAAAAGGTGGCCCAGGTGTGCGTCGCAACGGGCACAGAGCACTTCCGTCCGCTCCATTCCAAAAGAAGAATCCAGTTTAGTTGCGATGGGTGCATCTTTTACTGTTGCCCAGAAGCTTGGCCATCCAGAGCCAGAATCAAACTTTTCTTTCGATGAAAAAATGACAGCGCCACAACAAACACAAACATAGGTGCCCTTTTCGTGTAAGTTCCAGTATGCTCCAGAGAAGGGGGGTTCTGTCCCCTTTTTTCTGGTGATAACGTACTGGTCTGGCGTAAGAATAGCTTTCCACTCTTCGTCAGTTTTTTCTATTCGTTCTATAGTTGTGGCACAGACGCTTGTTGTCACAAAAAATATAATTGTTCCTACCGTTAGCAATAGTAACGTGTATTTCATGACCACTCCTTCTTTCTTATACCCTACAATAGTATTATACAGTATCATATAAAGGTGAAAAACGAGGATTCTTTATTATTCTTCTTGTACAACTAAAGCAAACATTTTATAATAATTTAATAATTTGGGAAGGCTCTAATGATGAAGGGGCGTCCAGATTCAACGTAGGGGGCTCGAAAATTTTGCCTTAGAAAAAGGAGATGTGTGTAGTGAGCGAATATTTTGAAGATAAGGTTGCGGTAGTAACCGGAGCGGCTTCTGGCATAGGTTTGGGAATTACTGAGCATTTGCTTTCGAGAGGAGCCATGGCTGTCTTTATGGGTGATGTAAACGAAGAAAATCTTAAAAGTGAATCTGAGCGTTTAAGCATAGCCCACGAGGGAAAAGTTTTTTCAAAATTGACAGATGTTACCAAGCTGGAGCAGGTTGAAAACCTTATATATACAGCAAAAGATTTCGATGGACACCTTGATTTTGTATTCAATAATGCAGGCATGGGTATGACACTTCCTACGGAAAAAATAACCTTTGATATTTGGAAATTGATAATTGATTTGAATGTAATGGGCGTAGTTCACGGAACGTATACAGCTATCCCTCTTATGAGAGAGCAGGGTTTTGGGCACATTATAAATACGGGTTCCATCACAGGGCGCATTCCAGTTCCATATCAGGCCGTTTATGCTGCTACTAAAAGTGCAGTTATATCTATGACCGAGAGTTTACAATATGAATTGGAAGCTTATGGGTTGCAATTCAGCGTATTTTGTCCCGGTAATGTTGCTACGTCAATATTTGGAGAACTGACGCCTCCTCCAGATTCAATAAGTGTGGACGATGCTGTTAATTATATTTTTCAAGAAATGGAAAGAAACTCTCTTGTTATTATCCTTCCTCAAATCATGCGAGAAATAGAAGCTCTTTATAGGGAAAACAGAAAAGAATACGACGAGATCGCTCGTAAACTAGCGAGTGAACGTCGTGAAAATTACCGGACAAAGGGAACCTATTTTTAAGTAAAATGTGACGTATCAGGCAATAATATTCACATCTCTTTACATTTTGTCCAGAAGTTTCAATATATGCAGCAAATATAAAAGAACGCAACCATTTATGGTGAGAATCACACCAATTACTCGTCCTGGAATCATATGGGCAACGAGCATTGATGTGCCAAAAAGTACGGACACTAGATTTAATGTGACTTGAGCGAAGGTAAGTTTCACTAATACTAGAGGTACAGGATCTCGCGGCCTATCCCTTTTTTTCAGTATAGGAGAGCATATTCTCCAAAGCATAATGGCACCGCCGAGAATGTTAAGAACTCCGACGAGCACCGTGAGAGGGGAAACCAATATTTCAGGAATAATACAAGATGTAATTCCAAGGGCCGCAAAGAGGAGCCCGAAGAGGATGATTGGCCATGAACGGGGAAATGGTCCTATCGGCGTGTTCCCGAAGGCAAGCATCTGAATTGCGAAAATGGTCATCAGCAATCCAAGCTGTGCACTTCCCGAAAATGGAAGCAGCCCTAAATTAACAGGAATCAAGAGAACTCCGAGCAATATCATAAAAATACCCGTCAGTAAAATCATTGCCTTATCTGTAGAAAGAGCAATACCGGTATCATTAAGTTTTTCTGCTTCGGGATATAAGAGATATATTTTTCGAAGAACCTCTGCAAGATAGATAATTGTCACACCATAAACCATTATGACCACTGCCGTTTTCGACGTTGTCAGCAGGTTGTGTTTTAAAATAAGCGCTCCAATTAGTATCGATAACAAATAAACCACTCCACATCCAAAGACAAGAGAATGGAATATCCCCCCGTATTTCAGCCACGACAGAAGTTTATCTTTAGAAAATAACATTTGCAGAAACAACAAGAAACCACCAAGTCCAAAACAGAGAAGGAGTAGTATTCGAGGAATATTGTTAAAGATGTCAGGAATAAAGCACGTTACAATACCTATTGCTGCAATGGCCACCCCAATGGCAAGTAATGGTTTCGTTCTGCGCATATTGCCGAAAGGTGTTTGGCCGAGGGTAATTATTTGCAAAGCGAAAATAAACAAAAGCAAGCCATAGAGACCGTTTTCATAATAAGGAAGCGCTCCTGCCGATATTGGAAGCAGCAAACCCCCGGTAATTAACATAATCATTCCGATAATTATCAAAAGGATCACATCAAAAGGAATATCTGCTGTTTTTAACAAATTATATTTTTTCATACTAGCCCCCTGTAATTAAAAATTGCTTTGCCAGAGGGGAACTTGTTGTGACTGAAGAAGAGAAAGTGAATGGTATGTTGTTCCGGCAAATTTCGGAGAACGCTTTGCGAATTGCATGTGAACATATAAATATAAAATGAGCAGAGCTTTTTGACAGCAATAACCTTAATAATCTTACCTGAATTAGTTACATCTAATATAGCACCTACATATATTATTAAAATAACAGCAATATAATTTTAAGGGCAAAATTTATGTATGTAATGAGGAATGTATATTCTTTTACCATTACTTCTTTGCTATACCCTAATATGGTATTATGTTGCCTGGTTTTATAGTTAATTAAGGGGGGATTATTTCATGAAACGGCAAAATTTACGCAAGGCTCTTATGGTTATTTTTATTCTCTCTCTTCCGGTGACCATGTTCTATCTTTCGCCACTTCTTACTTTGCAGGGAGCTTTGAAAGGCATAGTTACATCGAGCCTTATTTTTATAGTGGTTTCTGCGGTTATAGCCTTTTTTGCAGGGCGAGTTTTTTGTGGCTGGATATGCCCAGGCGGAGCAGTACAAGAAGCCCTTTTTCCAGCAAATGATTCAAGAGTTTTAGGCGAAAAATTTAATCTTATCAAGTATGGTATTGCTGCTGTTTGGTTGATGACGCTGGTTGTTTTCTTCGTCATGGCCGGTGGCATATTATCAATTAAACCTCTATATGGCATAGAGGGTGGTTTTTCCCTTGGAACCCCTAAATCCTATCTTATGTTCTATGTTGCCATGGGCGCCATGGTGACACTATCCCTTCTATTAGGGCGAAGATCCTTTTGCCATTATGGCTGTATGTTGGCTCCTTTATGATTTTGGGGAAGTGGGCGGCGAGAAAATTTAATACTCATCATTTTCATCTTGTAGCAGACAGCTCAAAATGCATTGACTGCAAGCTCTGTACAAAAAACTGTCCCATGAGCCTTGATGTGAATGCCATGGTTCGCTTGGGAGATATGTATTCTTCTGAGTGTATTTCTTGCGGTGCATGTGTAGATGTTTGTCCCAAAAAAGTTATTTTCTTCTCCTTTTCTTCCCCCAAAAATGATCGTCATTAAGTGGCTGTGCTTTTCACAGCCACTTAATATATTAATTAATATTTAAAATTCTCCCCCCAAAGCACCCTTCTCGTTGTTGTCTCTTGCTGATTGTCTTAACGTACTTTTATTAGGCAAACAATTCTAAAAGTAATCAAAATTTCACAAAGCAATACAGATAGCATGTTGACAAAGCTAAATTTAAGAGTTATATAATAATATAAATTAAAAGAACATTAGAGTAACTTAAAATTAGCGTTGTATATTTTAATAAAGATTTCTTTAAGATTAAATGTGTGGGTTGGCAGTTTGTTGCTAATTCAATTTGCTTTTTACGTTTTTCGGGATCACGCATAAAAACAAGTGAGATCCCTTAGGGAGGGATAAAAATGAAAAAGTTATTTGCTCTAATCGTAATAGGCGGGTTATTAGTGGCTGCGACTGCTGCCTTAGCTAGCACGCCAGTAGAGGGATGGTGGGTTCATCCAACTGACAAGGCGCCGCAAAATGAAGTGATTAATATACAGGATGATATTGATGCGAGGATTATGGAGTTAATAGACCAGTATGGCGCCGGCGCTGATGGGAAATCGGCCTACGAAATAGCGGTAGAAAACGGTTTTGTAGGCAGTGAAATGGACTGGCTCGATTCTCTTATCGGCGAACAGGGGCCACAGGGGGAGCAGGGGCTTTCCGGTGATGATGGACAAGATGGAGTCAACGGCCTCTCTGCTTACGAGTTGGCAGTTTTAAATGGTTTTGAAGGGACAGAGCAGGACTGGCTCGATTCCTTACATGGCGGAGCCCCAGGTCCTCAAGGTGAGCCAGGAGAAGATGGGAACTCTGCTTATGAAGTGGCGGTGGAGAACGGTTTTACAGGCACATTGTCAGAGTGGCTCGATTCTCTCGTGGGGGAAGGTGTTCCTACGGGTGGTTCAGCAGGTCAGGCCCTGGTTAAAGCTTCTGGTGACGATTACGATACCACTTGGGCGGATGTGCTAACAAATGAAGACCTTCAGGAAATTAACGAAAAGAACGAGGAACAGGATGGCCGAATTGGAAGCATAGAAAACTGGCAGGATTCTGTCAATAGCAGAATGGATCAGTTTGAGGATAGGCTTTCCGATCTTGAGGATCCTCAGTTCATTTTGGGTCTTAACCTCAGGTTGACTGATACAAAACGTACAACTTTGGAGGCCTTTGGGGATTACTCTGTAACTCGCGGTGAAGTTGATCGTTATGGGTTGCGCCTTACCTTCAAGCTTGGAAAAAGCTATGAAGAGAAGCTCATTGAAAACCTTCAAGCTGAGGTAGAAGAACTGAAAGCCTTGCTGAGTAAAAAAGAATAATAGAATAAAGGCTCACGGTAAAAGGGCCCCTTATAAGGGGCCCTTTTTGTAGACTTAATTTTTATATTCCATTTCCAGCTTTAAGAGAAAGGATTTTATGTGGAGTCCTCCTCCATACCCAACAAGTTTGCCATTAGCACCGATAACGCGGTGGCAGGGGATAAAAATAGGAATGGGGTTACGATTGTTGGCAAGACCGACTGCCCGTGAGGCCTTTTTGTTTCCGATACTTTCAGCTATTTCCTTATAGCTTCGTGTTTCACCGTAGGGTATGGCACATAAACTTTTCCACACACGAATCATAAATTCAGTGCCGACTGGTGCAAGGGGGAGAGTAAATTCTTTTCGTTTCCCCTCCATATATTCCTTAAGTTGTTTTCCAGCCTCTTTAAGAATTTTAGTTTCATGGATTGTCATGTCTTTAAGAATATCTTTACTTTGAAAGCAGAGGTGGGTTATTACATCGTTTTCTTCAGCTATGGCTATTTCTCCTATAGGGGTTTGGTAAAAAAACAGATGTCTCATTTTTAAAATCACTCCTCTTGGTGAGGGTTTTGTTCCCTTTTCATATTATCAGAAAGATCATATTTTTACTTGAGTTCAGTGACATCTCCAGTGGCTTTATGGGGAGGCAAATTTGTTTAATTGACAATCCATTGTTTTTTTGTTGTTATGGATAGTATCAAAGGAAAAGGGAGAGTGTTTTATGAATAGTTTTATTGATTTGTCCATGCCAGTCATTAAAAGCGTAGCTTTGGCTATTTTAGCGGTGTTAATTGGATTAAAGGTTATTCATTGGATTACCAAAACAGTAGAAAAGATTATTGAAAGATCATCTCTTGATAAGACTTTGAAGCCATTTATTGTTTCTCTTGTCAATGCCTTATTGAAGGTTCTTTTGGTCATATCAATTATTAGTATTCTTGGAATAGATACCACATCCTTTGTAGCTGTTATTGCGGCAGCAGGTTTTGCCGTAGGTTTGGCTTTTCAGGGCTCTTTGTCTAATTTTGCGGGAGGAGTATTGCTTTTGGCCTTGAGGCCTTTTAAGGTGGGGGACTATATAGAAGCAAGCGGATTCAGTGGAACTGTCCAGGCTATACAGATTCTCTATACAGAACTTGTCACCGTTGATAATAAGGTGATTTTCATTCCCAACGGAAGCCTTTCAAATGCCAGCATCGTAAACTACTCTGTTAAGAGCACTCGCCGTGTGGATTTCAAGTTTGGCGTCGGGCATGAGGCGGATTCTCATAAGGTTATTGAGGTGTTGCAGGGAGTTGTGGGGAACCACGCGTTAATTTTAAAAGAGCCAGAAACCTTTGTGAGAATGTCAGAGCATGGGGAAAGCGCGATTTTCTTCACGGTCCGAGTTTGGGTAAACGCCCAGGATTACTGGACCGTCTATTTCGATATCATTGAAACAGTGAAGAGACGTTTTGATGAGGAGAGCATATCAATACCATATCCTCAAATGGACGTGCATTTAAAGCAGCAGTAAGTTATTGATTTCGGCCAAGAGAAGCTTCACCTTTGTCTTCCACCAGCTTGGGACGTAGCTTTAGTGGTGTTGCAAGGAGCAGATACAGCAGAGATAGGAAAAATATTTCATTTCGTTATAAATCTTATTTATTATCTATATTTATCGAATAGCTCAAGTGATATAATCCTTTTTATGTTTTGGAAAGGAGGTTTGTCACGATGAGCAAGGCGCAAGAAATTATCGATAAAATAGAAAAAACTGCGAAAGATCCAAACGTTTCCAATGCTGTCATTGACGGATTGCTCAATGAAATGGTGTCTCTTCTCAATAAGGAGCCTGAGGCATGGGATCTGTGCACAGACAGGGTTCGTTTTTTGCTGAATGAACGTTTCTGCTATACAGGCCCCTCTTCTTACGGATCATATCGTTAAATTCAAGCCCCCCTTGGGGGGCTTATTCTTTTTGCCAACGTCGACTTTCATCTCAAGGCACATGCTTTGAGAGCTAAAAAAGACCCAGCAAGCACGAGAATCCCCCCCAGATATTGAAGAATGGTCAGGTACTCCTTAAAGATTAATAGAGATAAAACTACAGTTACAAGGGGTTCTGCCATGCTGAGAATGGCCGCTATTGACGGGGTTGTTAGTTTCACCCCAAGAAAAAACGCGAGGAAACCAGAAAGGGAAACAAGAGAAATAATGCAAAATAGCAGCCATGTAGAAGTAGTGTGAGGAAGAATAAGATTATGAGTTGCTTTTCCTACTATAAAAAAAGACACGGCTGAAAAGAAACAGACAAAGGCAACAACTACTTGATATGGTGTCTTTTTCATGAGAGAGTTTCCATAAAGGATATAGGATGTGTAAGAAAGAGCAGCAAAACCTGCTAAAAGAACACCTTTCATACTAACCGAAGCGTCAATCTTTCCAGAAAGAAATATAAGACCCACAGTAGAAAGCGTAATAGAAAGAATAATCTTTGTTGTAAGAGGTTCTTTATTGACATACAAGGATCCAATAGCAACAAGAGCTGGATAAGAGTAAAAAATAAGCGCTGCCATGGATGCCGGGATATACTGAAAACTAGAGAAGTAGCTAAAACTTGTGAGAGTGAAAAGAATACCGCCAAGTACAAAAAGCTGTAAAAAGTTCTTCTTGCCCACCATTACTACCTGATGGCCCTTCTGAAAATAAAGCAGGCAGAAAAGAGCAATTGATGCGATGATAAATCGCATGAAGTGAAAAGTCATGACGGTAATGCCTTTTTTATAGGCAGATACTGCTAGAATAGGGATAAAGCCAAACAAAAAAGCTGATAAAAGTGCCGCTGCTGCCCCCTTATAATGATCAGGCAATTTCGATTGTTGAGTATTTGTGGCATTATTCATCTCATCAGCCTCTTATCTTCCATAATATTTTTAGAATATACAAATTTGATAAAATAAACAAGTTTAATTTACATTGATTTTTTCAGTGTTAAAATTTGTTTGAAGAAGGTGGTGGAGAGATGAGTACACTGCATAGCGACCAGATAAGGGAATTTTGTAAATATGAGAGGGGTATGTGGCTTAAGAATTCATATAGAGAGGGGCGCTAGTAATGAAGAATAAGTTTTTTAAGGGAGCAATATTTTTTGTATTGTTTGTAACCTTTATTTTTTGTTATGCCCAAGAAGGGATCTCAAAAGTTACACCCCCAGTAAAATCGGCTCATATAGAGTACGAACTCTCAGGACAGACAGTGGGGAAAAAGACGGTTTTCTTTGATAGTTATGGGAAAAATTATTATGAATTACGAGATGAGGAAACAACTATTTCTTTTGGTGGGACAAAAGAGGTAACGCAAAACAAAACACTTTTTATCCGTACTGATAGCTATACATATAACATTGACCTTTTGACGAACACGGGGACAAGGATGAAAAATAGCGATATGGAAAAAATGGCAGCTATGTATTCAGGTGCCATGACCCCCGAGCAAATGAAAGAAAAAGGGGAGGAAATGTTTAAGGAAATGGGCGGGAAAATCCTGGGAAAAGAGAAGTTACTCGGGTATGAATGCGTGGTAGCAGAGGTTTCAGGCGTGAGAACGTGGGTATATGAGGAACACATCACCTTAAAGTCTGCGATGAGCTTGGGAACTATGGAACAGAAAGAGGAGGCCACTCTTTTCGAGGTGAATCCTTCCATTCCTTCATCCCAGTTTACCCCCCCTGGAAACATAGAGTACGAGGATATAGATTTGAGTTCCATGGGAATGCCTCCTGGGGTGAGCATGCAGCCGCAAGATTGATAATGGTTAAGAAAGCAGCACCCAGACAACGTGGGATATGGAGCATAAATCTAAACTGGAGGACTAGGCAATGAAGATTAAAAACCTTATTCTGTTGACATTTTTCCTTTGCTTTTTCGCAGCGGCCAACAATCCAGCCCTGAGTGGAGAAAAGACTTATGCTCATGAGCCTCCAGACAGGATTGTCGTGGAAAAAAGAAAATTTGTTCTCACCCTCTACAGAGAAGGGAAAGAAGTATTGTCTTTTCCCGTAGCAGTGGGGCGAAATAAGGGTAATAAACAGCGAGTCGGAGATTTGCGAACTCCCGTGGGAACTTTTATGGTAGAAAGAATTCATGACTCAAGCCATTGGGTTCACGATTTCAAGGATGGGAAGGGACCCATTAAGGGGGCATATGGCCCATGGTTTATCCGGTTGAAGACCGGCTGGTCAGGCATAGGCATTCACGGAACCCATGATCCGGGTTCTATTGGACAAAGGGCAACGGAAGGATGCGTTCGGCTAAGAAATGATCATCTTGAACTTTTAGTTAAGCATGTAGAGCCGGGTTTGGTTGTTGTTATTGAGGAATAAAGCCTTTGTTTTTTATTGTTGAATGACAGTTAATTATTAACCTCTTGACATGGCAGCAAACGGTTAGAATTAACAAGGAGGGATTGGGGAAGAGCGTGAAGAGGAGGGAAAGAAAATGATCACAACAACTGATGCTTTTCTAAAGAAGTTTCCGAAAGCCCATATTGGTATTTTAATCATTAAAGAAGTCAGTAACGGGTCATGTCATGATTGCCTTAACCGCGTGAGAGAGAACCTGGAAGAAGATTTACGAAGCAAATTTAGTATGATGTCTCGGGCAGAATTGCGAAATCAACCAGTACTTCGTGTCTATGACCAGTATTTTAAGTTGTATGGTCAGAATTATCCTGTGCTTTACCAGATTGAGTCTGTAGCAATAAAGGGGAGAAGTATCCCCATTGTCAATTGTCTCGTTACCGCTATGTTTATAGCTGAGTTAAAAAATATGCTGCTTACGGCAGGGCATGATTTCGACAAAGTTGAGTTTCCCATAGTTGCAGATATTGGAGATGGTGATAGATACTACACGTTAATAAATGATACGGAGAAACTCGTTTGTGATAACGATATGCTTATCTGTGACGATAAAGGTGTCATATCAAGTGTCATTTATGGCCCTGATAAGCGCACAGCCATTACTGCTGAAACGCAAAACGTTCTTTTTGTAGTGTATGCGCCGGAGAATATAGATAAACAGGACACCTTATCCCACTTGGAAGATATAAAAAATAATGTACTTCTTTTTTCTCCGAGAGCAAAAATCGATTTCATGGCTGTTTCCCCATAATAGTGGAGGGCGCAGTCAGTGGATTCATTGCAAATCAAAGAGGTTCACCTCTCACACAGGCTTTTTATTTTGATAGAGGAAAAATTCAGGGTTCATTCGCAACTGAGCCTTCTCAGCATCAATTTTGATATTTAAAAAACACTAGTAAAGTAGTAGGAATTATGGTAGCATGTCAAAAATACACAGTGCATATTTCTATTACTAGAGGAGGAGTGAAAAAATGAACCACGGGACTTTTGAAAAAGGAGAAAAATTTGAAGCGGGAAAAATGGTTGAGGTTCAAGAGGGCGCGATTGTCAGCCGTACTCTTATAGACTATCCTACAGGAACAGTGACCCTCTTCGCATTTCATAGAGGACAAGGTCTTAGCGAGCACACTGCTCCCTACGATGCGTTGGTACAGGTACTCGAGGGGAAAGCGGAAATAAGCCTTGCTGGAACACCACAAATAGTTGAGAAGGGGGAATGGCTTATTATGCCAGCAAATGTTCCCCATGGGCTGAGGGCTATTGAAGATTTTAAAATGGCCCTAGTAATGATCCGTTCGTAATCTAAAAGAGGCTAGACTTAATAAGGTCAGCCTCTTTTTCATAAATATAAGCATATTCCACGATGATAAGACGGGTTCCTTTTTGTATAAATAGACGGCATGTACCCTATATAAAGATAATAAAGATTATTTTTGAAGGAGCTTGGGATGAAAAAGTACGTCTTTTTGGTTTTGACAGCTTTTCTTTGTATGTGCCATTCTACTGAAGGATTAAGTGAAGAAAAAATAATATTCACTACCCCTCTCAGTCTTGAACAGTGTCTTGCCATAGCGGAGGTACACCACCCGAATCTTAAAGCATCCAGGGCTAAAATTGATGTAGCTGACAGCCAGATGGGGCAAGTTGCTTCAAAAGAACGCCCTCAGGTTGATGTTTCGAGCAGCTACAGCCGTCAGGAGTCTTCTGCTGCTCGGGATGGCGATACTTATTCTACAAGTGCTGGAATTTCACAGTTAATTACAGACGCTGGGAAGACGAAGGCGGAAAAAAGCATCGCTCGTTTGAAGAAAGAGAGTGCTTCTCAAAACTATAAAACCATTGAGTGTCAAGTTCAATATAATGTTAAAAAAACCTATTTTGATGCCCTGGAGGCACAGAAAGATCTCGAAGTAGCCGAAGAAACTTTGAATCTTTATACTCTTCTTCTCACCCAGGCCCAGGCCTTTTATGACGTGGGCTCTGTTCCAAAATATGATGTGACTACTGCGGAAGTGGAACAAAGCAAGGCTAGGCTTGGGGTGGTGACTGCGAAAACAGCAATAAAAAAAGCGAGGGCAGAGCTCAATAATGCCATGGGGGTTACAGAAGCACCGGAATATGTACTCAAAGATGTAGAGGAGCGTGTTTCGTTCTCTATACCTTTCGACGAAGTTTTAAAAACAGCGTTAAGGAAAAGGGCAGACCTTCTGGCCAGTGAGATAGGTGTTAAGGCAGCCAAGGAGAGCATTCGCCTGGCTGCGAAAGGAAATGCACCAGAGGTAAGAGCATCGGGAAAATACGCCATTGGCGGCAGTCATCCTACCGAAGATGATAACTGGTCTGTTGGAGTTACACTTCAGATCCCCCTTTACGATGGAGGACTTGAGGGGGAGAAAATAAACCAGGCCAGGGCGGAGTTGGTTGTGGCCGAAGGGGAGGAAGAGTCTCTTCGATCTGATGTTCGTAAAGAAGTGGAACAGGCTTATATGGAGTTTATCGACTCTGATGAGGTTTTGGCAGTTGCGCAAAAAACGGTGCAGCAGGCAGAAGAGAATCTGACGATTGCGCAAAACAGATATAAAGTAGGCGTAGGCTCTCCAATTGAAGTGGCCGACGCTACAGAAAAATTTAAAGAGGCTAAGCAAGGGTACTGGTCGGCACTCTATTCTCATCACCGGTCCTGGGCTGCTCTTGAAAAGGTGGTAGGGGGAACGGTGGAATGAAAAAGTGGATAGTTGTCCTTCTTTTACTTCTTGCTTTGGGCGGTTATTTTATCATATCCCGTAAAGACGCTTCAAAAGCCATGGTTGTGGAAACAACTCCTATTACTCGTGGCAAGATCATAAAGACAGTTTCCGCAACGGGCAGCCTTCAGGCGGTCAATACTGTAAATGTTGGAACCCAGGTTTCCGGCACGGTCAAAGCTATCTATGCCGATTTCAATTCTATTACAAGAAAAGGAGCGCTCATTGCAGAGATAGACCCTGCTCTTTTGCAGGCCAACCTCGAGACAGCAAAGGCTGACGTTCTTTCCGCTCAGGCAGACCTTGCAAAAGCCGAGGCCACTGTTAAAAACACGAGGAAGAACAGGGATAGAAAAAAAGAGCTCTATTCCAGAGACCTTATCGCAGAAAGTGAGCTTGATGCAGCTCAGACAGAGTACGATACGGCTCTTGCCCAATTAAAGGCCGCTAAAGCAAGTTTGGCCCAGTCTCAAGCTAATTTGAGACATAAGGAGGTAAGTCTTGGCTACACGCGTATAACCTCTCCTATTAATGGAGTCGTTATTGACAGGACAGTGGAGGTTGGACAGACTGTGAATGCGAGCCAGTCTGCTCCCACTCTCTTTACTATCGCAGAAGATCTGACGAAAATGAAAGTGGAAGCGAACATTGATGAAGCTGATATTGGACAGATAGAAGCAGGACAAAGGGTTGAATTTACTGTTGATGCCTATCCTGAGCTCTTTTTTATAGGTAGTATAGAGGAGATCCGCCTTGCTCCTAATGCCGAAGGCAATATAGTTACATACACAGTTATCATTATGGTTCAGAATCCGGATCTTAAACTTATGCCTGGTATGACAGCTAATGTTTCGGTCATTGCCAAAGAAAAGATTGACGTGTTTAAAGTATCTAATGCTGCCTTGCGTTTCAAACCGAGTCCAGATTTTCTCGCTTCCAATGGAAATGGGCAAAATTTTAATTCGGCTAGACGAAACGCTTCTTCAAACCAGAAGACACTTTGGCTTTATGACGGCAAGGAATTCAAGCCCCTTCCCGTATCTATAGGAATATCTGATGGTTTGTACACTGAAATTTCTGGCAATGTTAATGAGGGAATGAATGTGGTTACAAGCATTCTTTCTGGTAAAACCAATAGCAATGGAGGAGGGTCTCCCTTTGTACCTGGTCCGCGTCGATAATATTTACAAGACCTACTCTATGGGAGAGGTAGATGTTACGGCTCTTCAGGGAGTGTCTTTTTCCGTTAAAAAGGGAGAATTCCTTTCGATTATGGGGGCATCGGGGTCTGGAAAATCAACGCTTATGAACATTATAGGATGTCTCGATACCCCAACGGAAGGGCATTATTATCTTGATGGAACAGACGTGAGCACCATCGACGAAAACCAACTTGCGGATATCCGGAAGAATACTATTGGTTTTGTCTTTCAGGGTTTTAACCTTCTTCCCCGTATGACAGCTCTCGAAAATGTAGAACTCCCTATGCTCTATAGCGGCATATCGGCAAGGAAACGTCATGAGCGAGCTCTCCATGCCCTTCAAATTGTGGATTTGGAAGACAGGGCAAATCATCAGCCGCAGCAGCTCTCAGGAGGCCAGCAGCAGCGTGTGGCTATAGCGAGAGCTCTTGCCAATGATGCACCCCTCATTCTGGCTGATGAGCCTACCGGCAATCTCGATAGCAAAACGGGGATAGATGTGATGAAACTCTTCGTGCGACTTAATGTTGAGTCCGGTAAAACTATTATACAGGTTACTCATGAGCGGGATATGGCACTATTCGGCTCCAGAATTATTACGGTAAAAGATGGAACCATAGTGCACGATGAAAGAGTGAACCCGACATGCTGAGTTTGTATGAAACTTCGAAAATATCCTTTAGGTCTCTTCGCGCCAATAAAACCCGTTCGGCTTTGACCATGCTTGGAATCGTCATAGGCGTTATGGCGGTGATCATTATGTTCGCTGTGGGGAGCGGTGCCAATAAAGAGATTGCAGAGCGTTTTTCGAGTCTTGGCAGCAATATGATTGTGGTGCGTCCCGAAACAATTACCTTTGGAGGTTCACGAAGTTACATAGCTCATAATCTTACAATTGATGATGCGATGTCCATTGGAGAGGAATGCAGCGCGGTGGCTTACGTTGCTCCCTATTACGGCGGAACGGCTCAAGCGGTCTATGGAAATGAAAATTACCCGGCCCGGGTGACAGGGACGACCTCTGACTATCTTTTTGTTCGTGATTTGAGCCTTGCCTCAGGGAGAACTTTTACAGATCAGGATGTACGGAGCGCGACAAAGGTTTGTATTGTGGGGCAGACCATTGTAGATAATTTATTCGTGACGGAGGACCCAATTGGTAAGATCCTTCGTCTTAAAGGTGTGCCCATGGTTGTAATCGGCCTTCTGAACAAAATAGGGGAAAGCGCTATGGGGCGGGACGAGGATGATATTGTTCTTGTTCCAATTACTACCGTGCAGCGACGGTTGTTTAGCCCCCAAAGGATGGGTATGGCTTCGTCCATTTCGGTAAAGGCCCTTTCTGAACAGCACCTTGATTTGGCTCAGGAACAGATAGAAGCGCTTCTTGCTCAGCGCCATCGGATAAAACCAGGGGAATCAAATGATTTTACTGTGCGCAACCTGACACAGATGGTGGAAAGCGCCAAAAGTGCGACCCGGGTCATGAGTTTGCTTCTCACTGCAGTGGCAGGGGTGTCCCTTTTAGTGGGGGGCATTGGCATTATGAATATCATGCTTGTCTCGGTTACTGAACGGACACGGGAAATTGGCATTCGAATGGCTATAGGGGCCAAAAGAGCAGATATTCGATTGCAGTTTCTTGTGGAAGCCCTTACTCTCTCTCTTTTAGGGGGAATTACAGGTATTATTCTTGGTATCGCAGGGGCTGAAGTCATTTCGAAGGCGTTGGGATGGACCGTTGATATCTCTCTTCTATCTGTGGTCCTTTCCTTTGGATTTTCTGGCTGTGTGGGCATCTTCTTTGGCTTTTACCCAGCATATAAGGCTTCGTTGCTTAATCCCATCGAAGCGTTAAGATACGAATAATAAAAGAAGGGGCTATCGAAAAATGACAGCCCCTTCTGACTTTCTCGAAAAAAGAATCAAAGGCGGTGAACACCTGCTGCAATGAAGGAAAGACCTGCTTTGGTGAGGGCTTCGGCCGTGGTGTTTACTGCTTTGTGCTTAAGAAGATAATTGCGGGTAAGTGCCTCCCAATCTCCAGTGCCTACTATTTCCTTTTTATCCCTAAAGTAGTCGAGTATATCTGACTGGTGATAAAGCTGCTGTTCGTCTTCTGGATTTCCTCCTTCATGTTTGGCTGAGATGTTAGGAATAGTTTTTGCAAGCTCAAGGAGTTCGTCTCTTCTATCGTATGGCTGGCGAACGATGCTTTTCCACGTTTCTGTAATATGGTGTTCTATGCGAACATCATCTTCTAGACCGAGTTCTCTTCGAATCTCTGCAGATTTTGCGATATGCTCTCCATCAATAGAATTAGATAAGTTAAATCCAGCAAGAGGGGTAGTCCCGTCATCTCTGGCGAAAAGACGGGCAGCCAACAATGTCCACAGTACAGAATAGGGGTTGTCATTTCCCATGAAAACCGAGATTTTGAATCTGATGTTTACACCGAGACGGTAGAGGAGATATCCTAAAAAAACTGTTCCTGGATTTATATTCAGCACTTCGTCTACTCCATAGTTTACATAGTAATAGAGAAGCTCATCGATCCATTTTAGAGGGTGGCTGTTGGGTTGCCCGATGCCGCCGAAATATCCAGTGATGGTATCTGGCCCTCCCAGATGTATGTTCGATCCGTCTGTTCCTTTAGTATCGAGAGTCTCTACACAACTGGCTCCAAGAATTTTAATGGCTGCTCTTACCGCTGGTAAGTCCCCATTATCGGCTTCCTGCTCTTTCATCTTACGAACTCTAATGAAACGGCCGGGAAGAATTTCACCCTTTTCTTTGGCCTGTTTCGCTTCAGCTATCAGCCAGGGGAAATATTGCATGGCACTGATCTCAAGAGTCACAGCCCTTGTTTCGTCATAACTCCATGCTGGCCGATCTGGATCAATGCGGGAACGATATTCGGATAGGGATATAAAATCCCCACAGTCTTTAGCAGCCTGTAGCCAATCCAGCTCTTTGACATGGGATGGGTTTGCGTGTTTCACTTTCTCTAGAAGACTTTCAACCTTCCCAGCTTCATGGGCTTTTTCGTTGATCTCTGATACAGTACCGTATTTTGAAACGACTCTACGCAGGTCGGTTAGGGTCTTATTTTTGGTATCAGAGAGAAAACAGTTAATGTCCTCCAATGTTTGCGGCATTATGCAAAACTTTTCGTAGCTCATCTCAAAACTCCTCCTCACATCTTTATAATAACTGCCTCTACTATGAAGCCTGTGTTTTTCTCTAAAAGAGAACTTGTTCATGAGCAACAATAGAGAGCATGTCGGACAGAAGAGCCTGCCCCGTTTCTTCTCTTCCTGCTCCAGGGCCTATAATAGTGACATTTTTGATATTGTTTGTGGTGTAAGTTATGGCGTTGGTGGCGCCGTCCACTCCTGCTAAAGGATGGGATAGCGGAAGTTCAACAGGAGCTACTGAGGCTGAAATTCCATTCGAGGTGCGTTGAATATGAGCGAGAAGCTTAATTTTTGCCCCTTTAGATTTAGCTGCTTGTATATTTTTACGGCTCAAGCCAGCAATACCCTTTCGAGTTACCTTAGAGAGAGGAATAGTGTTTCTCATAATAACATTTGCAATGATCTGAGCTTTTACTGCAGCGTCCCACCCGTCCATGTCCCCTTCGGGATTGGTTTCCGCATATCCTAAATCTTGAGCCTCCTTAAGGGCAACATCGTACTCAAGCCCTTCTTCCATCCTGGTCAGAATATAGTTCGTTGTACCATTAACTATACCTTGAATTTCATAAAATTCACACCCTGCCATAGATTCCAATGCCAAATTGATGGCGGGAGTTCCACTCATGACTGTGCCCTCAAATCGGTATTCACATCTTTTGTCAGAAGCTAATTTCTGAAGTTCATGAAATGCCAGAGAAACAGGACCTTTGTTGCTGGAAATGACATGCTTTCCTTCATTCAATGCGGCTCTTGTGATGGATAACCCAGGTTCACCGGTAGTGAGGTTTGTGGGGGTAACGTCAATAACAATATCTACGCCAGAAAGACGAACAGCTTCCAAGGGGGAGATAAGATCTGTGCCTATGGATTCGCCACGATCCAATCTGTTAAGAAGAGCCTGCAGAGAGATACCTTCGGGATTCTTACAGGCACCTTTTGTCCGGCCTACTACAGCTAAAGTTTTAAATTTGAATCCCCACTTGTGATAAAGCTTTTCTTCCTCTCGAACCAAAATACGAGCGAGACCTTGACCAACGTTACCAAAACCAATAAAGCATAGGCCCCAAATCTTCATATTTCACCATCTCTTTTCTCTCTAGAATAATGACATAAAAAAGGCCGGGAGCCTTCTAAAATCGAAGACCCCCGGCTGAAGTTTCAGTACACGACGTATCAAACGCCGACTGCTCCAGGAGGGTCGACACATGTCGTCATGGTAGTAGTTGTAGTTACATTGATAAGAGAAATTTCATTGATGCTATGGTTTTTTGAAGACACGTAAGGATCCTCCTTTCCTGAATACTTAAATTTTCAAGGAGATTAACATAATGTGCCGATAGTGTCAATTGTTGTTACCGGACAGCGATAATTAATTCCTAAACAGCCGCTTCAACGCATGAACTTGGAAACAAAGGGAGAAGTTTCACCTCTTCTCAAGAAATGGCCAGAAGGACCTTCTCCAAGAAATTCGGAGAACCACGATTCGTGTTCTATTTCCTCATTTAAAATGGCCAGGGCAAGCTCATAGGTCCGATGATCCTTGCCTGCTGTCAAGTGGCATATCTCGGTGTATCCACGGACCGCGCATCGCTCAGCGTTTACGAGAACCATCAAGATTGCTTTTACGTCTGTAGGGTCTTTAGGCAATGATGCGGGAGGACAGGCAGAAATATCGTGAAAGGCCTTCATATCGTCAGGAAGTTTGCCCCCTAACTCGTAAATTCTGGGAACGAGTGCTTCAAAGTGGTTTCTGTCCTCAATTCGTGCTGTCTCCGCTATTTCCTTTATTCCTTCTCCTTCGAGGCCAATAAGATTGCATCGAAGTATAGTGTAGTAATAAAAAGTTGTCAGCTCTGCAGCTGCATTGGCCACAAGCAATTTTAGGAGTTTTTCCACATCAACTCCTGCTTTTTCAACCATTTCTCTTGCTACTTTTGCCATTTTCGTGCCTCCTTCCGAATTGAAACATCTTACATGCAGATAAATATATCGCAGCATAATTTGCAATACAATACAGAAAACCCTGATATTAAGATGAGTAAACCCAAAGAGGCGGAACGAAACTCAGGTCCATCTACACAAATTCAAAAAATTTTCTTGACAAAGTTGCTAAAAGTCTGTATGCTAACCAAGCTGCAGAAAAGAAGCAGCAAAAACAATTTAGGAGGCAACATCTTGACACAAGGAACAGTAAAATGGTTTAACGGCACAAAGGGCTATGGGTTTATCACTGGTGAGGACGGAAAAGATTATTTCGTTCATTTTAGCGCGATTCAGGTTGATGGTTTTAAGACTCTCGACGAGGGGCAGAAAGTCTCTTTTGATATCGAGTCTGGTCAGAAAGGACCTCAGGCTGCCAACGTTAAACCTCTGTAAGAATTTACTTTAATTCTAGGCAGATAATAGGGACTGTCCCATTGGGGCAGTCCCTATTTTTATGATTATCTCGAATGGAAGGTTGATAATATTAAATTGAGCGGTTCGGAAAGGATTTTTACACGGAGGGATATCAGAAGGAAGTTTGTTATTTTAATAACATGACACTGGCATTTGCCGTGATTTTCATCCATAATCATAAGTAGCAAATTTGCCCCAAAAGGAGGAGCTTATGGCCCTTTACGTTACCGGCGATAAACACGGAACCGTAGAAATGGATGAGTTGCTGCCTTTTTATTATGCTGTGGGCAAAAATTTGAGTGAGCATGACTTTTTGCTCATTATGGGTGACTTTGGCCTGCTCTTCGCTCCTGAACCTACACAAAAAGAGCTGGAGTGGCTTCAATGGCTTTCCTCTATGCCGTGGACGACACTTTTTATAGACGGTAACCACGAAAATTTTACACGACTAGATGACCTTCCTACAGAAAAACATTTCGGCAACCCCGTAGGTGTGATTACAGATAAAATATTTCACCTAAAGAGAGGGTATGTTTATACTATAGAAAATTATGCTTGCTTCACATTTGGTGGAGCGTTAAGCATCGATAGGTGTTTCCGTCGCCCAGGAATCTCGTGGTGGGAGCGCGAAATTCCATCTGAAGAAGAAATGGTTAGGGGCTGGCAATCTTTAGAGCAGGTGAGATGGAAAGTGGATTATGTGTTTACCCACATGGCTCCTTTTTCCGTTTTGTTAGAGTTGCTTCGTGCAAAATATATTGGCATTACCCTTAATCCCTGCCATGTTCCACGAGATCCAGTAGCTCTTTACTTTGATACCCTTGTTCCCCGTCTTCATTTTCGCCAGTGGTATTTTGGACACCTCCATGTTCAGACTCCGCCCTTTAGTGTGGGGATCGAGGGAGAAGGGGTCTACCAGGCTCTTTATCGCCTGGTTATTCCTGTAGAAGAATCGTTAATGTCTGCAGAACCTCTGGCTGTGAGGGAACATCGGGAAGAAAGTCTTTCACAGATTCTTTTTAAAACTAAATCCCTTCTCTCTCTTATAGAACATCATGGAGAGTTGCTTAATGCGTGGCTGGAGTTTGAGCAAGTTCTACAGGGCCATGACATAATGGCTTTCCACACTTTAATTCGACGTACAGCTCTTGAGGAAGTTGAAGAAGCCATAGAAAGCTGCAAGCGTAAAGGATACTATCACCTTCTGCTTGTGCTTAAGGTAGAATTCAAAGAAATGTCGTGCTAAAAGTTTTAGGAGCTGCCATCTTTGGAGGTGGGCTTGGTTTTGATAGAAAAACAATGGCCGAAAATACGATGTGCTGGAGATAGCTGCGTGGTTATAGAGTATGGCGATGCTATATCTTTAGATGTGAATGGAAGGGTTCAGGCTTTACGACGTACTCTAGAAAGTAAAAAAGTTTCAGGGTTGCGTGAACTTGTTCCCACATACTGTTCTCTTGCAGTATATTTCGACCCTCTTGCCATTGATTTTTTACGGTTCTTTCCTCTTATAAATCGTCTAGCTAGTGAGGCCGAATCAGATTTTATAGGAGAAAAGGGAAGAGGTGTCATCATTCCTGTTTGTTATAGTTTCGAGTTTGGGCCGGACCTTCAAAATGTTATTCATCATTCAGGGTTATCAGAGGAAGAAGTGATTAAAAGACATTCTTCTGTGGATTATTACTGTTATATGCTTGGGTTTACTCCTGGATTTTCATATCTCGGCGGGATGGATGAATCTATCTCCACTCCTCGCCTTGTAGAGCCTCGAGAAAAAATCCCTGCGGGAAGTGTGGGAATAGCTGGAAGACAGACGGGGATTTATCCAATAGATAGTCCTGGTGGATGGCAACTTATCGGACGAACGCCCTTACGAATGTTTGATGCTACACGAGAACCGCCCACATTAACTGATGGGGGGCTATGGATACGATTTCGACCAATTTCCCCTAACGAATATGCCCTTATAGAAGAACAGGTTTCCCATGGAGAATATACTCTCGAAATGTTTGATAAAGGAGAGGTCCCGGCATGAAGATAAAAGTTGCACAGCCGGGAATGCTTACCACAGTACAGGATATGGGCAGGTGGGGATTTCAGGGCAAGGGGATGCCTGTTGCGGGAGCAATGGACCTTTTTGCTTTGAAAAGCGGTAATGTTATGGTGGGGAACGAAGAAGGAGCAGCTTGTCTCGAAGTGACAGTTCTTGGTCCGACATTGACGGTAATTGAAGGAGAAGGTGCTGTTGTGGCAACAGGAGCCGACCTGGGTTTTTCCATTAACGGAATATCCTATCCCTGTAATAATGTTTTGAAAGTTGGCGAAGGGGACACCCTTTCTTTCAGCGGAATGAAAGGTAATGGTTGCCGTGCATATCTGGTTTTTTCAGGGGGTGTAGATGTTCCTGTCGTTATGGGAAGCCGTTCTACATATCTTAGGGCACAAATCGGAGGAGTAGACGGACGGGCACTCGTAAAAGGTGATATTTTTATTACTGGCGAGCCTCATATCCTTTGGCGCCGTTTTGTAGATTTTCAGTGTCCTGTAGCAGTATTGCCTGAGCGGAGGACAGGTCGGCCATTACGAGTAGTACTCGGTCCTCAAGATGATGCTTTTTCACCTAAGGGGATAGAGACGTTTTTCTCAGAACCCTATAAAATTACCGAATCCGCTGATCGTATGGGATATCGTCTGAAAGGGGCAGTTATTGAACATTCTGGGGGGGCAGATATTATTTCAGATGCCATCCCTCTTGGTGCAGTCCAAGTTCCAGGTGATGGCCAGCCTATAGTGATGCTGGCAGATCGTCAAACAACTGGTGGATATACGAAAATCGCTGTTCTCTGTTCGCCTGACATTGCTGAAATTGCTCAATATCTTCCAGGCCAGGAAATCCGCTTTCAGCAGGTGTCTTTTGAAGAAGCTGTTTCTTTAGCAAAACAAGAATCTGATCAAATAATAAAACTTAGACAGTCTGTTGCTGCATGGATTACACGGATTGTTCCCCCGATGTCTGAGTGCGAAACAGAAATATTAATGACGTCTGGGACGTGGGAGCTTTCAGTGGATGGAGAAACTCATACAGTGAGTTGGGAGAGTCTTGATTACTAATTTTTGAGAGAAGGGATGATTCCATGTTCTCTGTAGACTTAAACAGCGATTTGGGAGAAAGCTTTGGTGTGTATGTTCTGGGGCATGATGAAGATGTTATGAAAAGCATCACTTCCGCTAATATTGCATGCGGATTCCATGCTGGTGATCCTCAAGTGATGTTAAAGACAGTCCAGGAGGCTGTAGTAAAAGGCGTTGCAGTGGGAGCTCATCCAGGTTATCCGGATCTTATGGGATTTGGACGGAGAGAAATGGCTTGTTCTCCAGATGAAGTGTATGCCTATTGTCTTTATCAGATAGGGGCAATACAAGCTGCATGCAAGGTCTATGGAATACCTCTTCAGCATGTTAAGCCTCATGGCGCCATGTACAATCAGTTAGCTAAGAATCCAGCCCTGGCTGAAGCCGTAGCCCGTGCTGTTCGGGACGGAGGGGAAGGGCTAATACTTCTCGGTCTAGCTGGCACTTGTTTTGAAAAAGCAGCCAGTGAAGCAGAAATCCCCTTCGCTGTCGAAGCCTTTGCAGACAGGGCCTACCAGTCAGATGGCACTCTTGTTCCACGGAAGCAGCCAGGGGCGGTTATTCATGATATTGAACTGGCAGCAAGCCGGGTTGTCCGGATGGTTAAAGAAGGTGTTGTGGAGGCTATTGATGGAACACTTGTTCCCCTAAGGCCTCATTCTATATGTCTTCATGGAGACACTCAAGGGGCAGTGGCCATGGCTGCTGCTATTTGGGAGATTCTTGTTCAAGAGGGCATTTCGATTCAAAATATCAAGGAGGTTCTTGGGATATGAAAGGGGCAGATTTTTGCAGCTGCACTCCACAGGAGGTTCGCGAGCTGATTCGACAGGGGAAATATAACCTGCCAACTCCTGGTATGGCCAAGGGACATGTTCAGGCTAACCTCGTTATTTTACCGAAAGACTGGGCCTATGACTTTCTCGTTTTTGCTCAGCGTAATCCAAAACCTTGCCCAGTACTTGATGTGACAGAGCCAGGGGATCCGGAACCAAAGATGATCGCTCCAGGTGCCGATATCAGAACAGATATCCCTAAGTATAAAGTTTGGATCGATGGCCTATGTGTTGATGAGCCAACAGACATAATAAAATACTGGAGAGACGACCTCGTGGGGTTTCTTCTAGGTTGCTCTTTTACGTTTGAAAGTGCACTGCTTGGTGCAGGCATTCCTGTTCGGCACATTGAGATAGGTTCGAATGTGCCGATGTATGTTACAAATATTCAGTGTAAATCAGCTGGGCGTTTGTCAGGCCCAATGGTGGTGAGTATGCGCCCAATTCCATATACACAGGTTCCCAAGGCTGTGCTGTCAACAGGTCGATTCCCTGCTGTGCATGGGGCGCCAGTTCATATAGGCAATCCAGCGGCTATTGGTATTAAAGACATTCATTCTCCAGAGTTTGGGGATGCTGTTCCTATATATGATAACGAAGTTCCAGTATTTTGGGCATGTGGAGTGACCCCTCAGGCAGCGCTTATGGTGAGCAAGCCTCCCTTTGCCATAACCCACGCGCCTGGTTATATGTTTGTTGCAGATTCGCTGGATTCATCGTATGCGGTGTTTTAAGTGAGAAACGGGGTATTACGATGAAACTTCAAGAAGAGCGGGAAGCGATAGTGGCATATTGTCAGAAAATGATTACTTCCAGACTGACAACTGGCACAGGGGGGAACATTAGTATTTGTAACAGGGCCAGGGGAGAAGTGGCCATGACCCCCACAGGCGTGGATTATTTTGAGATGAAGGCAGATGATATCGTGATAATAAACCTTGATGGGGAAATTGTGGAAGGGACGACAAAACCTTCCAGTGAGGCGGGGATGCATCTTGCTTTGTACCATAAAAGAGATGATATATCAGCCGTTGTTCACACCCATTCCGTGTTTGCTACAACTATTGCGTGCCTGAGATGGGAGCTCCCACCAGTTCATTACCTCATCGGATATTCTGGCAAAAAAGTTCCATTGGCACCCTACGCCACTTATGGGACTACCGAACTTGCTCAAAATGTGGCGGAGGCTATCGGTAGCTATAATGCCGTTCTTCTTGCCAACCATGGGCTGGTAACTGTAGGTTCGTCTCTTTCAAGAGCCTTTTCAACAGCAGAAGAGATTGAACTTGTTTCAGAAATTTACTATCGAACAAAAAGTATTGGTGAACCGGTCATCCTTTCCAAGGAAGAGATGGATAATGTTCTGCGCAAGTTTGGCAGTTATGGAAAACAATAGGGCGCCTCGTTAATAGCAGTTCTTTCTCTCTTTAATAATCTTATTAGTTGAACATTTTTGATGCGATTTGAGTTAACCCTAGTTCTTCCAGTTTTCCTTTCGTTGGTATCCCTTGTTCATCCCAGCCTTTAGCAGTGTAGATAAGATTTAGAAGACGACCTTGATCCACTACCTGTCCTTTTCCTGGGCCATTCATTGCAGGTTCTTTGCTGAATCTTTCGGGGAGATAGTCATCTTTCCTGGTGAAACCTTCTCGGATGTTAAAGAGCCTTTCTAAATTAAGAACCCGTTCGCTGACTTTAAAAAGATCTCTATATGAGTATTCAAGACCTGTAGCGCTGCAATGGTATAAACGGTCTCTCTCAATATTATTGACTTTGATCAGATCATTTAACAAGAGATAATTTATTTAATACCCTTCAACAAACTTCCGTGACCTAAAATCATCTCAGTTATATTAAGAGAGCGCAATGCATTCCATAAAAGAGCTTGATTAGAGCTTATTACGGGAATATTTAGATCAGTCTCAAGTTTTTCAATTATATTTAATGTTCTAAAATTAGTGCAACTTAGCACTAAAACATCTGGGCTTGTCCCAGTCAAAACTTGCTTGGCAAAATCATATATGGATTCAGATTCTATATATCCAGAACCGCCATGTTCGATTATGTTCATTCCTTCTATTTTGAGGACATTAAACCCGCATTCTTGAAAAAAAGATCGTTGCTTCTCGTTAACTTCTGGAATGTAAGGAGTAGCTACTACTATATTTTTAGCAGAAAAAACATGTAATGCATATACTAAGGATTGCATCGCAGTGACAGCTTTCTTTTTAGTTTTCATATATATACGATGTTGTAGCTCATTATCCCAAGTTAGACCTTTAATAAAACTACCACTTGTACAAGCGTAAAGGAAAATATCGGTTATATCTATAAGAGATTCTAAACATAAATCAAGGCTACTTTCCATGGAAGAAAGTTTCTCAAGTTTAGAACTACCTTTCATTAGCATTCTCGTAGTGAAAAAATCAATACCTATTGGCAAAATATGACGAAATTCCGGCTCCAACACTGTGTTAATACACGGAACCAACAACCCTAATCTAGCCCTCCATCCAAACATTATTTCACTCCTATCCTTTTTTAGAAAACCTTTTAACGAGTTTTGTTGGCGTTAAAGCCTTACCGTGAACGAGTGCAGTTTCTGTGAAATAGCGATAACGTTCTAACATTTCCCTGTTGCTCATGGAGTTGGTATGAAAAAGTGTATGCACAAATTGCGGCGTATTCTTTTTTTGTGCGCGGTCTAAAATAGCGTTCCATATCGAGAGGATAGATTTTAATGTGGAGAGGTCATAATCTATATAAAGATAGTCAGTGTTATCCGTTCCGCTACCGCTTGCACCTAAAGGGATAGAAAGTACAGAGCTTGTCTCTATTTCATTTTTAGGAGATACAAGATCATCTCCTTTTCCAAGATAGAAAGCAGAGAAAGGACAATTGCTCCAACTCGCATTCCGTTCTTTATTTTGAAAGCCTGGTGCTGGGGTCAAGTCAACATTAAGTCCGAGCTCTTCAAGATATGAAGTCAGAAAAGGAGCAAATCCATAAAGTCCTCCGCGATATCCCACTGGGTGCAGGTTTGCAGATTTAAGTCTATCAAATTGCCTATAAATAACCTTTTTCATATGTTGTTCGTTACTATTAAGTGTTCCTTTGGCGGCGATTTCTTCATGCGTGTGGATTAAGAGTTCACCACCTATTCTTTCCACTTGGTGCCAAATAGATAAGAAAGGTTCTTCTGTAAAAGAATCACGACAGTAGGTTCCTGTATGAATTGCTACAGCGAAATTTCCATTGTAAAGCTTTACCATCAGATCCAACATAACCTCTAATTCTTTTACACATAAATTAAGAGGCGGAGATTCATGGCTATAGTTTTTACGTGGATTCAATGGGCCAAATGCATTCCAACTTACATCTATGACAGGAATAAAATAAACCTTCTTTTGCATTAAACCGCCTCCTAGTTTATTAAAAGTATATATTAAACAAATTAAAATCTTTTTTACTTTATTGTTTCTACTAACAACCTAAAGTTTGGCCAACAAGAATTACATTGGCTTTCCTTCCTGTAGGAGGGGCTTCTTGTATGAGAAAAGCCTTGCATACTTTTTGTGAAGTCATACAGTTTACGCAATAGCCAACCTGTGCACAAGGAGAGTCTACGCCACGGCGAAGTGCACTTAAAACACAAGAACGATTACGAATTAAACTAAAAGCTGCTTCTAGATTATCAGCTACCTTGTTCATACTTATTACATAAATAAGTTCACCTATTCCCCATGACATTCCACTTATTCTGTTGCCAACCCCATCAACGTTAACAAGAATTCCGTTTCGTGTTACGGCGTTTGAGCTTGTCAAAAAATAATCGGCGCTGTTCTCTCTTATAAAAATCTTATTTTTCTCTTCAATAGTCAAAGGCATGTTCCAGTGTTCATAAATGGTACATCCCTTCTCTTTTAAAGCAGCTATTGCCCCAATTTCTCGTATAGTCACGCTTCCAGGAATTCCAACAGATGATCCATCTTGTATTAAATCACATATTAGTCGTAGGGCTTCCTCTTTTTGGTTAACATAAGTGGCGAGAAACCCTCTTTTTTTTAGAGAATTTACTACTGTTTCTCCAAGAATATGTAAAAACTTAAAACGAATATCATTGTATTTATTATTCATTTTTTTCTCCTGTTTTTTATTAACATAATCGCAAGTGAGTTTGAGAATAGAAACTAGATTATTTTTCGGTCAAACAAGGATCCAAAATCTTTATTATTTACGTTTATTTTAAGTTCATTTAAGACATTCCATAAAAGAGATTGATTTGTACTAATAACAGGAATTCCAAGATCTTTTTCTAATGTGTTAATTATCTTTACTGAAGGGATATCTGTAGCTAAAATGCAAAGCATCTTTGCCTCCTTAAGATCCATAGACCGTGCCGAACGATATATATCTATATTCGTAATGTTTGATAGTGTGGAAAAGTTAGAGATGCCTAAGCTGTGAACAGACACTACGTTAATTTTATCAGCTGCAAAGCGATTCAACCCTAACCTTAACATTTCACTTTCATAAGAGCAGAGAAGAGCTATATCATCTGTATTAAAACTACGAATAGCGCTAATAGTGGCACTCATGGCAGTTATGGCAGGTGATTTACTCCTTTTTCTAATATGGCTAGCATAACTTGCTTCCCAATCAGGATGTACAAAACTTGTTGACAAACAACCGTATAAAAAAGCGTTTACTCCGGTGATTGAAAGCTCTTCTGTTGCTCTTTCTACATTTGAAACAATATGTTGCAAGCCACTCACACTGGCGTAACCAGATCGGCTAGAAATCATTCTAGTGGTGTAGAGTGCGACTCCTGAAGGGGTTAGTAGGGCTAACTCAGGTTCTATTACAGTGTTATTTGTTGGTATCATTAAACCTAACCTTGCTCTCCAACCAAACATATTTAATTCACCTCTTTTGGTATCCTCGTTAATCCTTAAGAGACCTGCTTTTTGTATGAACTCGTATTTGAGGTAAGCTTGCTACTACAATTACAATGAAACCGATAATATCTGTTTGTAGACCAGGGAATATTAAAAGAATAGAGCCAGCGAAAAATAAAAGTCTAGGAATTGGCGAGATAGTTTTTATAAAGTACCCAGTACCAGCGATTGCCATAAAAACCACTCCAATTAAAGCTGTAAATACAGACAAAAGAAAGAAGAATGAGATACAACCTTTTGCGCAAAGTAAAACAGGGTTATATGTAAATAAGAAGGGAATTAGAAATCCAGGAGCTGCTATTAAAACCGATTTCCATGCTACGCCAAATGGTTTTGCGTTGGCGATTCCAGCGGCTGTATAGCATGCAATAGCTACCGGGGGAGTTATGTTAGAAAGACAAGAAAAATAAAAAACAAACATATGAGCAGCAAGAGGAATTGCTCCCATTTTTACTAGGGCAGGAGCTACTATCGTTCCAACGACAATATAGCAAGCAGTAGCGGGCAAACCCATACTTAATATAAGGGATGCGCAGGCAGTAAGTAGTAATGCAAAGAACAAATTGTTTCCTGCTAAACCGACTATATTATAAGTGATTACTTGTCCTATTCCTGTCATGGCAGAAACTCCAACAATGATTCCTGCGGCAATACATGCGATGATAGCGTTTATAGAAGAAAAAGCTCCATCCCTCAGACCATTAGTAAGGTTGGCTAAAGTAAACTTCTTTTTTTGGATAATAGCTGCAATGACAGTGGCAATCATCCCATAAAAGGCGGCATAGATAGGGGTATATCCGGAAAAAAGAGCCCAAATTATAACTCCTAATGGTAATAACAGTGTAAGTTTACGAGTGAAATTTTCAATAGGAGGTATTTCGCTTCTTTTTAACCCATATATGTTATGTTTTCTTGCATAAAAATGAACCCAAGAAAAAACAGAGACATAATAAAGAATTGCAGGAACCAACGCTGCTATCATGATAGTGTTATATGATGTTCCAAGATATTGGGCCATAATAAATGCTGCTGCTCCCATAATAGGGGGCATAACCATCCCCCCAGTAGAGGCTACTGCTTCCACTGCGCCGGCAAACTCTGGGTTAAAACCAATTTTTTTCATCATCGGAATAGTAAAAGCTCCTGTAGTTGCTACATTTGCTGCTGCACTCCCGCTTATTGTTCCCATTAGTCCGCTTGAAATAGTTGCAACTTTTGCGGGGCCTCCCGCTGAAGCTCCTGCGATTTTATTTGCAAGATCCGTAAAAAATTCCCCAACGCCGCTTTCTGCTAGTAGAGAACCAAAAAGGATAAAAAGAAAAATGTAGCTTGAGGCTATTTGTGTAGTAATTCCATATATACCTTCATCAACAAGGTACATTCGTAAAAGGAATCTTTTTAAAGTAAAACCATAATGACCTAAAGGGCCAGGAATAAGGTGTCCCAAAAGAGCATAAAGAGCAAAAAAAGAGGGGATAACGACCATCCAGATACCTAAAGTTCTTCGCGCAGCTTCTAAGACAAGAAAAAAAGCTATCCCAGCCATTATATAATCACGAGTTTCTGCAGCAAGCATATTTATAGCAAATTGCTTCGCAGTAAAAGTAGTATAAAAACCCACTATAATCCCTAATATTGCAAGAAACCAGTCAAGGTAGTGCAGGTTTTTCTGTTTAAATTTTAAAGGTTTTGAAAGAAAAATTATAAAAAGAGTAAAAGCAAGAAAAACTCCGCTTTTTTCAATAGACGAAAGCATCCACCAACTATTTGTTAGGATTCCGAAAGCAGCGAATGCAATACAAGACCATTCAATTACTTTTTTTTCAATTAACTCAAGCGGATGTTTCCGTATAATGCTTAAATTGTTTCCAGCATTCTTAATCATGTAAAATGCCCCCATCCTCTTGTATGGAAGATTAGTGACTAGCTGAGATGTTTTTAACATATCATCTTCCACATACCAGCGGTATGTGGAAGATGATATTAAAGAGAGCGTTATTTTAAAAGCCCAACTTCCTTGTAATATCTAAGGGCTCCCGGATGGACAGGCACAGGCATACGATTAATGACGGTTGCAGGTTGTAGAAAAGAAGGATTATCATATCCGGAATACGCTGTTTTAAGCCAATCTGCGTTTTCGTGCATCGCTTTCACAAGGTTGTAAGCTACATCCTCTGGGAAATCATCACGAACAATCCAAAAACCAACATGTCCTATTGTTTCAACGTCGTGATCTAGCCCTTTATAAGATCCAGCGGGGATAGTCATAGGGGACATCCAAACATTTTGTTCCAGTATAGATTGAATTTCTTTCTCATTTAAAGAGTAAATTGTGACATCAGAACCAGGAGCTGCTAGAGCGTCTGATATAGGGGCTAGAGGTACTATCCCTATGCATATAGCAGCATCTGCAAGGCCGTTTCGTATTGCATCTATACCTTCGCTTTGTCCGATGTTGTTTGCTTTTATATCAGAGATATTTATTCCAAATACCTTGAAAATTCTTTCATGTGTAACGAATGTTCCACTTCCTACTCGACCGACAACAATTCTTTTGCCTTTCCACCCAGAAATACTTTCAAGGTTTGAGCTTTTTTTTACAACAAATTGATATGGCTGAGAAAAATTAGGAGAGAGAATCCTTAACTGGGGGTGGGGTTTACCTTGATAAGTTTCAATGCCTTCATAAGCATATTGAAGTATGTTACTTTGACAAGCAACGACGTTAGCTTCATTGCCCATAAGTAATGATACATTTTCTACTGATCCTGAGCTAGTAGATGCGGATGCGTTAGCCACGTCTTTTTCAGACCATAATTGAGCAAGAGCTATTCCGCCTGGATAATAGCTGCCACCGGTAGTGGCTGTGGCTATGTTTATTCTCATATTAGCGTTTGAGCGTAATGGGGTGATAAAAACAAACAACATGACAAGGAAGAAAAGAGTGACGGTGAATTTTGTTTTCACTTTACACATACAGTTCATCTCCTTATTTTGTTTTTAGCTTTTATAAAAATTAGTCTAATCCTAGAATCCTAGCAGGGTTTTTCTTAAGCATAATGTTAATAGACTCAACGGAAGCCCCAGCCTCAAGCAGTGCTTTTACATATCCTTTTAGACCACTAGTTGGGGTTGGAACTTTGAGTTGGCCGCAATCAGACCCAAAGACGACATTTTCTGGGCCAACAACATTTATGAGGTCCAGGTTTTCTTTGGGTGATATCAAATAACGTCCTTCATAAATATAAAGAGAGACATGCTCAATCAAAACTCCAAGATCTACAAGTTCCTTTTGTTCCGTAGGACTCCATGTCCAAAGTTCATTCAATTGGACATGTTGTAAAACAAGTTTATCGAGACCCATATCGTGTGCTTTTTTAAAAAGGGTAACTATTTCATTCTTAGACAAATGACCTGAGGCTATTGCGGCGTTATGTTCCTTTGCTAGAGTAAGCACTTCCATTGTTTCGTCCGTGAGAGTGCCATCTTCTTTTAATATATAAATTCCTTTTGTAGTTGCGTTTTCTTTCCCGTATTGGATTTGAATTTTCATGTGAAAATATTCGGGGCGGCCATATGTGTCAATATGATGTTGGGCCCATTGAGTAGGAAACCAAATATACTTCCCTCCCATGCGCATTGCAGCTTCCACAGAATAAGGATTTATTCCCCCTGAATATCTGTTCATACATATACCGCCGTAACATTCCATTCCAGTTGCCTTAGCAACTAAGGTTGCTCTATCCGATGTAATACCCTGATGATTTTTGAAACAAATTGCGCGCATGCCAGCTTCTTTTGCTTCAAGGGCGCTTTCTATAGAATCGCAGGTACGTGCAAAAAGACTTGGCCCCGTGTGTTGGTGGCAATCAATGGCTCCTTGAAAAATTTCATTGACAAACTCTTGACTGATTTCTTTGGTCATAATAACCCCTCCTGTTTTAGTTAGTTTGTATGATCTTTACATGCGTTTGAGCTTGTTTATAAAAACCCAAAAGGGTGTTTTAAGGAGAAGTCAAAATAATCATAAATATAAAATATTATATCTTATATACATTGCATTATACACGAAGCAAAATATATTTACATTTTATTTTATGGGGATTATATCATCTCTAAAAAGATTTTCAAGAAAGATTTTTCTAAAATGAGTACTAACTTGCTTATGCTTTTCTGTATTAAATTTAATCCTATGGAGGGAATTCTGAATAGTTTATTACGATATAAGTAGTGCTTGAAATGATTGAGTCTCTATAATGCTGTAAATTTCACTGAGCTAAAGTGGGATGGAAAGAAAGGTTGGAAAAAGCCATCGGTTTTCGGTTAAAGTAAAGTCACCAACCAAACCGAAGGAGTGAATCACCGATGGCCGAAGTAAAGATAAACCTAAATAACCCGCTTGTCCAATCTCTTTTAACAGGAGATCTATCCGGGCTGGAGAATCTTGTTGGCAAAGTGCTTAATGCAGCTCTCTAAGAAAAGGCAAAAGAACTTATCGGCGCTGACAGATACGAAAGGACCGAAGACCGGAAAGCTTACAGGAATGGGTATCGCAGCAGATGGATAACCACACGGCTTGGTAAGATCCAGATACGGGTACCTCAGTTAAGGGGTGGTGAAATAGACATGGAGTCATTGAAACTTATGCCCAAGATGGAAAGATCCCTGGTCCTGTGCCTTATGGAGATGTACATAAACGGAGTAAGCACTCGCAAGGTCCGTAAAATAATGGAACCCCTGTGCGGAGAGAACATATCCAAAACGATGGTAAGCAGGCTCTGCAAGGAACTGGACCATGATATGCGGACCTGGAACGAGAGGGATCTTTCAGAAAGCGCCTACCCCTTCCTTCTTGCTGCCGCCCTTTACGTTTACGTAAGGGTGAGGTTCGGACATCAGGTCATAAAGCGCGCTCTTCTTGTAGCCGTTGGAATAGATGAAAGAGGTTACAGGCATATCCTTGGACTCACCGTGGCTGCGAAAGAAAGCGAGGATACGTGGTATGAGTTCTTCTCATCCCTGAGGGAGGAGGGAGCGTGGGCTTAACGGCGTGAAGTTCGTCATCTCCGATAAACACGAAGGACTGGTATCCGCAGCGGACAGGTCCTTTCCCCGCCAGCAGCTGGCAGAGATGCCAGGTCCATTTCAGGAGGAACGTCATGGCCCATGTGCCGCCTAAAAGGATGAAGGAGGTGTCGGAAGACATGGACCGCATCTTCAATGCCTCCACCAGCAAGGATGCGCGAATCATCATAGAAGATGTGATGGATAAATATGAAGAAGACATTCCTGACGTTACCAGAATGCTTGACGAAGGAGGAGATGACATACTTGTCATTTACGTACTTCCAAAAAAATACTGGAAAAGATTCAGGAGCACCAACATGATAGAGAGGCTCAACGAGGAGATTCGTCGAAGGGAAAAGGTTGTTCGCATATTCCCTGACGATGGATCTGTTATGAGGCTTATAGGCTTGTTGCTCCTTGAAAAAGACGAGGAATGGAGTCCTGGAAGAATGTATCTGGACACGAGGGAATACAGGGAGAACATTCCGTTCCTGGAGAAAGCTCAGCGAAACAGTTGTCAAGCTACAGGCAAAGATTCCCCGATGATTCGGGGCGTATGAAACCATATTTAACCGAAAATAAATTTACAGCAGTATTGAGTCTTGACTCTTGAAACAAAAAAGGTTCTTAATATATGCAATAATTTCTTTAATAATTTTATGGAAGTAAGTTTTGTGGGATGCCTTATTTGTTAATGTAAATAATTTTAAAATCTTTTTTGTCTTTGTCTAAAATTCAAACATTCTGTATGCGAGTTGTGGAACAGCAAAATAATAAAGCTCGTACGAGCTTTATTATTTTGCTGCATTAAAAAGGTTGGATAGGCTACTCATTGTCAAAGAAAGGGGATTTCATAGTTCGCTTTTCGGCATTTTCAAGGTGCATTTTTACCCTTTGTTCTACAAGGTCAGGATTGTGATATTTTAGTGCTTCCACAATCGATAAATGTTCATAAGTAACGGGGACGATAACTTCTTCTGGGAAGGGCCCCTCTTCTGCGAAATATCGAATTCGCCTTGCGTTAATGCTCAGGTTATTTAGAGAGTTAATAATAAGATAGTTTTCTGTGTATTTCGAAAGAAGCGCATGAATAGCTAGGTCTGATTTTTTATATAATTCAAAATCACTTGGGTGTGCGAGTACTGTTTGCAAGGTAGACTCAAGAGCTTCAAGTTCTGCGTCTGAGCAATGGATAGCTGCATCTCGAGATGTATGGGCTTCAAGAAGTCTGCGAAACTCCCATGTATATTGGGCTAGTTTTTTACTGACTTGTGTTACAACCGCTCCTTTGTTTCTTTCGATACACACAAGCCCCATGCTTTCTAAGCGAAGTAGAGCTTCTCGCACAGGGGTTGTACTTACCCCCAGCTCACTTGCGAGTTTGTCTATTTGCATAAGTTCTCCAGGTTTGTATTCGTTGTTGACGATTTTTTCTTTAAGAGTTTCAAAAACTTGATCTCCAAGGGATTGAAATACTTTTATACCCATATTTTCCATCCTTCCATAGCATAATGATTTCACTAGGTGAACTTTTAATATACTTTCGTCTTTTTTGCAGTTGCTGTCAAGGGTAAGGAGGAAGGAAATGCAAAGTGCTTAAAATATTATCTGCAATGTATGTAATATATTTGACATTCAGCATTGCGCATGTTATTACTTATTTTACGTTATTTAAAAAAAAGGAAAATATTGTTTGCCAATATAAGTTGAAAGGAGCTTTGTCTATGGGAACTTCTGATGAAAATAAGCAGAGCAGAGTTTTATCAGGTGTCCACTTTATGCTAGGCAATTATGCGTGTGTAGAAGGCGCCTTGGCTGCAGGATGTGATTTTTTTGCTGGATATCCGATTACACCGGCCAATGAGATTTCGGAGAGAATGTCACAGCGTTTGCCGGCAGTTGGAGGGCACTTTCTGCAAGGGGAAGATGAATTATGCTCCATATATGCAATTTCAGGAGCCTCTTTAGCGGGCGCGAAGGCCATGACAGCCACTGCAAGTGCTGGCTACAACTATATGCAAGAGGGTATTGGGTATGCCGTAGCTATAGAAGCTCCTATTGTTATTGTAGATGTGCAGCGTTGCCGAGGAGAAAATTTTGCAACACAGGCAGATGTAATGCAGATGAGATGGGGTGTAAGCGGCGATCACGAAATGATCGTTCTTGCACCATCTTCAGTACAGGAACTTTTCGACTACACAGTTCGGGCCTTTAATTTAGCAGAACAGTACCGCACTCCAGTTGTTGTTATGTCAGAAACAACCATAGCTTTAATGAGAGAACGCCTTTCTATCCCTGAAGCGTCCGATATTCCCATAGTTCATAGAAAGAGAACAACTGCTTCCCCAGAAGAATATATGCCATTTAAAGCCGACCCCTTTGGAGTGCCAGATTTCGCCGAGCTGGGAGAAGGTTATCATACCATTTATTCTTTAAACCCCCATGATGAAAAAGGAAGTATCGATTGGGATCCAGATGTGTTCGAAAGACTTTACAAGAGAATCACTGGAAAAATCTGGGAGAACAGGCACTCTATATCTACAACTCAGACCTTTAATATGGGCGATGCTGATGTAGCCCTTATCGCTTACGGAAGTGAAGTTCGGCCGTGTCTTGATGCCATGGATCTTGCCCGGGAAAAAGGAATGAAGGTCGGTGTGCTTAAGCTTGATGCAGTTTGGCCTGTTCCGGAAGAAGCGATACGGGATGTTGCCAAAAATGTGGGAACAGTGATTTCTGTTGAGATGAATATTGGTAAATATGCGGGAGAAATAGAACGTGTGTGCGGCGGTCTTTGTAAAACAGCAAGAGCAACACGCAATAGGGGACTCATTCACTCTCCCCAGGAAATAGTAACCGTAATAGAGGAGGTCTGGGCATAATGCTCAAGAATCCTTTAAGAAAATATATGCGCGAAGAAAAGCTGCCCCATATGTTTTGTCCAGGCTGTGGGTGTGGTCAAGTTCTGAATACTTTTCTGCAGGTAGTAGACGAGATGCAGATTGACCTTGACTCCACAGTTGCCATAGGTGGCGTTGGGTGTACTGCTCGCATTCCGGTTTATATTAAAACAGATATGCTGCATGGCGTTCATGGGAGGACGTTAGCCTGGGCAACGGGCATTAAACTACACAAACCTCAGACTCGTGTCATTATCTTTGCTGGTGATGGCGATGCAGCGGCAATCGGAGGCAATCATTTTATCCAGGCTGCTCGTAGAAACCTTGACGTTACAATGATTGTGGTAAACAACTTTAATTTTGCCATGACTGGAGGGCAAGTGGCTCCCATGACTCCAGCAGCAGCTGTCACGATGACGACCCCCTATGGAAGCGGAGAGCCACCCTTTGATTTGTGCAAGGTAGCGGAGGCCGCCGGGGCAACCTATGTGGCCCGTTCTGCAACCCCATTTCAGCCTCAAATGAAAAGTCTAATGAAATCAGCCCTTTCCCATAAAGGATTTGCCGTTCTTGAAATCTTATCTCAATGTCCTACCCACTTTGGTCGCTATGCGCTAAACACCGGTCAGCCTCAAAAAATATTCGAGTGGATACGATCTATTTGTGTCATGGCCAAAAAGGCAGAAAATATGAGTGAAGAAGAGCTGGAAGGAAAAACTGTTTTAGGGGAATTTGTAAATAAGCAGCGGCCTGTTTTTGAGGGAAGCTCTGTTTATCGAGAGGGGGTTCAGGCATGAAGCCTTTGAGCATCCGTTTATGCGGTTACGGCGGGCAGGGCATTATTCTTTCTGCCATTATTCTTGGAGAAACTGCAGTTACAAAACAGGGGCTCTATGCTGTCCAGACCCAATCTTATGGTTCTGAGGCGAGAGGGGGACAATGCCAATCAGAGTTAATTATTTCTGACACCCCTATTCGTACGCCCATTCAGGAAAAAAACGACATTCTTGTTGCACTCTTTCAAACAGCTTTTCGTTCCTATGTGCCGGGGCTTAAGAAAGATGGTTTGCTTATTGTAGATAGTGAACTTGTACCAGATCTTTCAGGTGTTGGTTCTGAAGTATCTATCTATAAGATCCCCGCTACTGAGATAGCTATTGGCCTAGGTAATAAAATGGCAGCGAATATGGTGGTGCTTGGTTATCTTCAGGCTAAAACAAATCTTTTTACGAAAGAGCACCTTTTAGATGTGGTGAGAGATACTGTAAAACCGCGCTTTTGGGATCTTAATAAAAGAGCCGTAGAGGCTGGCGTTCAGTTTGCTTTAGATCCGGAGGACAAGGCTGATGAAACTCTATGAATTTCAGGGAAAAGAGCTTTTTGCCCGTTGTGGCATCTCTGTTCCTAAAAGAAGGCTCGTGCGATCTTTCGAAGATCTAGAAACCCTTGACGCTCCTCTCGTATTAAAATCACAGGTTCTTTCTGGAGGACGAGGAAAAGCTGGTGGAGTGGTAGTATGTGATGACAATGCTTCTCTTGTTCAGGAAGGGAAAAGATTAATAGGATCAAGCCTCAAGGGAGAGAGAGTATTAGCCCTTCTTGCGGAGGAAAAGGTAGATATTTTACAAGAATACTACCTTTCATTCGTTATAGATGGAGAACTTAAGAAACCACTGATCATTGCCAGTGCCGCCGGAGGCATGGAAATAGAGAAGGTAGCTGAAGAAGAGCCAGAAAAAATTTTGAAATTGTCTTTTGACCCTCTTGCGGGGCCTTCTGATTATCATTTCAGAAGAATTGCAGATTTCCTGAGTCTTCGTAACGAACTCAAGGATTTGCGTAAAGTCTTACGAGCCATGTATGCCCTGTTCAATCAGTATGATGCAAGTTTAATTGAGATTAATCCATTAGTGAAAACCTCCGCAGGACTTATTGCCCTCGACTCAAAGATCAATCTAGATGACGATGCTGAATTTCGTCAAAAAGAAATTTTCCAAGAGTTTCAGGAACAGCAAAATGTAATCCAACAAAACAACGCAAAAGCGAAAGATGAGGGTACCATTACCTATGTTCCTCTTGATGGGAATATCGGTATGATTTCAGACGGAGCTGGTACGGGGATGCTTTCTCTTGACCTTATTCGTGATTTTGGCGGGGAAGCCGCTGATTTTTGCGAAATGGGAGGCTTGACTAGCCCTGATGTGATGTATCAGGCTATGGAAACAGTGTTTAACAGGGCTACGAAAGAGCTAAAAAGTTTGCTGGTTATACTCATCGGTGGATTTAACAGAATGGATGAAATGGCAGAAGGCATTATTCGCTACAAAAATGATCATGGTCTTTCAGTGCCTCTTTTTGTGAGGTTATGTGGAACTATGGAGACAGAGGGTAAGAAAATGATGATAGACTCAGGCCTTCCAGTGTTTGATGACCTTGAAGAAGCTGTTGAAAAAGCTGTTATGGCAGCGGAGGGTGAATAGCCATGTCCATTCTTATTAATGCAGATACTAAAGTGCTCGTTCAGGGAATAACAGGTCGCTCAGGAGCCCTTCAAACTCAAACTCTTATTGAATATGGGACCCGCATTGTGGCAGGAGTTACGCCAGGTAAAGGTGGAATGATAGTACACGATATACCTGTTTTTGATTTTGTCAGTGAAGCAGTTTCAAGGTATGGTGCCGACGCAGCTATTAGTTTTGTCCCGCCTGCTCTTGCCAAAGATGCTGCTTTTGAAATTATTGACAGCGCTATCCCTTTGCTTGTTCTTACGATGGAAGGTATTCCTCAAAAAGATGTGCTTGCAATTATCAGTTATGCATCAGCCCATAATACACGGATTATAGGCCCTGGAGCTGCCGGGTTGATCGCTCCAGGGAAGTGTAAGCTTGGCGCTCATCCTGCGCGAATGTTTAAAGAAGGACATGTAGGAGTTGTTTCTAAGAGTGGCGCCCTTTCGTATGAAATGGGGAAAACGTTGACAGAAGCGGGAATAGGACAGTCTACAGTGGTTGCTCTTGGTGGTGGCCCTATCTGGGGAACAACTCAAAAAGAAATAGTTGAGCTTTTTGAAAAGGATCCTGAAACAGAAATTATTTTGCTTCTAGGAGAAATTGGCGGGGCAACGGAGATTAAAGCAGCGGAATATATTGCTGAACACGTAACGAAACCGGTTGTTTCTCTTATTGTGGGAAGATCGGCTCCAGAAGGGAAATCTTTAGGCCACGCGGGGGCTATCATCAGAGGCAATAAAGGAACAGCTGCTTCAAAAATGAAAGCTCTTGCAAAGTCTGGCGTATATGTGGCGCAAAATCCAAGAGAAGTTATTGAGATTATTCGCAAATTGAGGTGAAGCTTATGACCATACATATCGATAAAGATTTATGTAAAGGTTGCGGACTTTGTGTAGAGGCCTGCCCGACGAATGTTTATGCAATTACTGGCGAAACAAACCGTAAAGGCTTTGCTGTTGTAACGGCTGTTAATGCTGAGAAGTGCGTCAAATGCAGAATATGTGAGAAGACATGTCCCGACCTGGCTCTATATATTGAAGAATAGATGGAGGGGTAGAATAATGAGTAGAAAAGTTTTATCGGATCTTGTCGCTGGCATAGAACCATCTCCCACCGAAGAAACGTCTTTTCTGGCGAATAGCTTAAAACGCCAGGGTGTTGATGTTATCAGCTTTGCTCAGGGAGAGCCAGATTTTGATACCCCCGATTATATTAAGAATGCCGCTATAGAAGCTGTTCAAGAGGGATTCACCAAATATACTGATGTTCCAGGGATTCTTGAACTTAGAGAAGCTGTGGTGCAAAAACTAAAACGTCAGAATAATCTTGATTATGATGTTTTAGAAGTTCTTATAGGTAATGGTGGGAAACAGCTTCTTTACGAAGTTTTTGCTACATTGTGCGATCCAGGGGATGAAGTGGTTATACCTACACCTTGTTATGTGAGCTATGTAGATCAAATACGTTTAACAGGGGCCAACGCTGTTTTTATGCCTACTCAGGAAGTGAATAAGTTTCGCCCTCGCTTAGAAGAAGTACAAAAGATTTGGAACCCGAAGGTTAAAGTTTTTGTTTTGAACTCGCCTTGTAATCCCACAGGTGCTGTGTTTGAAGAAGAAGAGATGAGAAAAATAATGGATTTTCTCGTGGAAAAAGAAACTTTTGTAGTTACAGATGAAGTATATGAGTATTTACTTTATAACGGAGCGAAGCATACTAGCCCTGCGGCCTTGGATATACGGTATAAACCATGGTGCGTTCTTGTTAATAGTGTTTCTAAAACTTATGCAATGACTGGTTGGCGAGTAGGGTATGCGGCTGGGCCAAAAGAAATTATCAAGGGAATGAATGCTCTTCAGGGCCATGTAACAGGAAATGTGAACTCTATTGCCCAAAAGGCAGTGGTAGAGGCTCTTTCTGGCCCTCAGGAAGATATTGTTCTTATGGTAGGGGAATATGCGCAGCGTAAAGATTATATAGTTAATAGAATTAATTCTATCAATGGACTCTCATGTATCGACCCAGACGGTGCTTTTTATATTTTTGCCAATGTAAAAAAACTGATAGGCAAAACCTTTGGGAGGGAAAGAATCAAGAACGATAAAGATGTGGCAAAATTCTTTCTCAATGTCGCTCATGTGGCGGTAGTGCCAGGGATAGCCTTTGGTTACGAAGGGTATGTGCGTTTTGTTTTTGCGAAGTCTCTCGACACCATTAAAGAAGGCCTCGATAGAATAGAAAAAGCCATACTCCGTCTTGAATAGCCCAGTGAAACACTCCTCTTACGAAGGAGGGAAACGTATTGTTTCCCTCCACTTTCTTTCTCTTAGTTTTAAACAAACGGGTATCCTTTATAAATATTAATAATATCTCGTAAAATAGAAGCAGCTGCGGACTTAGTTCCCGATGCTCCTCCTATAACCGTAAGGTCTCCAAGAGTGTCGGTTATATAACGTACGGCCTTATTAGTACTATTCACGTTAAAGAGGGGGTGATCCTGGCTTAAAGCTTCAATTCCCACTGTAAGCGCTGTTCGGTTATTTCCTTTTTCAGCCTTTCCTATTAATTTAAGACGTTTTCCTTCTTTTTTCGCTTCCTGAATATGTTGGGGTGAAAGACGGGTTATTCCCTCAACGCGAATTTCTCTTAGTTTATGTTCTTCTTCCATAAGAATGTTGGTAAGTATGAGAAGTTTTGTTGCAGTATCCCAGCCTTCCACATCCAGTGAAGGGTCTGTTTCTGCTATGCCCATTTGTTGGGCCTGTTTCAATGCCTCTTCATAGCTGCAATCTCGTTCTTCCATTTCGCTGAGGATATAATTACTTGTTCCGTTAAGAATTCCTTCAATGGAAAGAATTTGGGCTCCTGCAAGATCAAAACGTCCTGCGTTAATAGTGGGCAAAGCTCCACCTGTTGTACAGCCTATCCCTAATTGCACGTGGCTTTTGGCGGCAAGGGTGCATAATTGTTTATAAGCTAAAAGAACGGGTCCCTTGTTGGCCGTTACTACATGAAAACCTCTTTCCAATGCTTTGCTGATATGGGTCAGTCCAGGCTCTCCCGTTTTATTGTTTGTGGGTGTCGTTTCTATTAATAAATCCACATCTCGCCGCATAATAAGGTTCTGAAAGGTTTCTTTACGAATACCTTCATCGGGAAACTCACAAAGCTCTCCTCCTTGGTGGACGTGTTCAATAAGACGCAGGGGGTCAATTCCCATAGGATTATAGATACCCCCCTTGCTGTTCATTACAGACTTAAGGATAAGTGTAAGGCCCATGCTCTTTAATATTTCATGCTTATCGTGTAAGAGCTCTATAAAAGCTTTTCCTACTCCTCCAAAACCAATAAGGGCAATGCGCATTTTAAACCTCCTTGGGAAAAAGTACTTTAAGATTAACACAAATACATACAATTTTCTTTTGATTATTTAGGAGATTATATTAAAATACATTGCAAGAGTAGAATAGAGAAGGGGGGAAATTAAATGCAGCGCAAAATGAGACCTATGAATCCTTATGTTGCAGGAAGTCTGGCAGGCCTTCTTTCAGTAGCTTCTACGTGGTTATCTGGGAAGTACTTTGGGGCTTCAACGTCCTTTGTCCGATCTGCTGGTTTTGTGGAGAAGACACTTGCATCAGAACACTTTTCTACAGTTGGCTATTTAGTTAAAAATGCTCCTAAGATTGACTGGCAGCTGATGTTTGTGGCAGGTATCTTTTTGGGAGCCCTTGTGAGTTCTTTAGTTTCGGGTACCTTTCGATTTCAATGGGTTCCAGATTCCTGGGAAGATCGCTTCGGGAAACGCATTTTCCCCCGGGCTATAATAGCTTTCTTTGGAGGTATTGTCGCTATGTTTGGGGCCCGACTGGCTGATGGGTGACCGAGTGGGCACGGGCTAAGCGGTTCGCTTCAGCTGGCGGTAAGCGGATTTATTGCTCTGGTTCTCTTTTTTGGCGCAGGAATGCTTGTGGCCCGCATCCTGTACGGAAGGGAGTGAAAATTCATGGAGCTGGATCTAATTTTTGGGCTTGTTACAGGTATCATATTTGGTATTTTGCTTCAGCGATCTGAAACTATTCGCTATGACAGGCAGCTTGGTGCTCTTCGCCTCCTCGATTTCACTATTCTTAAGTTCATGCTTTCTACGATTATTGTAGCCATGATTGGGACATATTTCCTTAGAGATTTAGGGGTTGTAAAGCTTTCAATAAAACCAACAATTTTAGGAGGAGTCATCCCTGGCGGTATTCTGTTTGGCATAGGCTGGGGGTTGTTGGGATATTGTCCGGGAACATCTTTAGGAGCTTTGGGGGAGGGGCGTTTTGATGCTCTATGGGGTATTTTAGGGATGGTAGCAGGCGCTGCCCTTTATGCCGAAGCCTACCCCTATATGGAGCAGACGCTTTTGACATGGGGTAACCTTGGGAAAATTACCGTTCCAGAAGTTATAGGTATTAACCATTGGATTGTAATTACGGTATTTCTATTAGGAGTTCTTTTATTTTTTCAGTGGAGTGAAAAGAAGGGGCTTTAAGCCCCTTCTTTTTTTATACCTTTCTGTTGATGATTCTCCATGATAGTGTATATTGTGATCATCGAAGGAATATTCTTCATTCTTAACATCGAATCAGAGGAGATCTAATGAAAAGGAATCCGGAAATACCATCCCCAACATCCATTACCTACTATAAAGGCTCTTTCTCAGTGCTTGCTTCCGCATCTCTTTTAGGATCAGTTGCTATTTTAGCCTTATTTGCCTACAAGGAAAATGTAAATGTGATGACCATGTTGTTGCTTCGTTTTTCTCTTTCCACGCTTTTTTTATTTCTCTTCTCAATTTGTAAAAAGGGTTATCAATGTGTTTGTGTTGAAAGAAAACAATTTTTACGTCTTTTCCTTTTAGGCGGAGTATTTTACGCCTTTTTCTGTTTTAGTTATTTTTCATCTATTCAGTACATCCCAGCGTCCTTAGCTGTCCTCATTTTTTATACATATCCAACGTTAGTTGCGATAGTTTCCTCTTTTATCAACAAGGAAAGAATTACTCGCATTGTTGTAATGTCTATTTTCCTGTCTTTTTTCGGGCTGTACTTTGTTTCGGGGCCTGGCTTGGCATCCGCGAATATAAAGGGACTTCTTTTAGCAGTATGCGCCTCTGTGTTTTATGCTGCCTATGTAATTTATGGTCATTCAGTAATGAAGGTAACTCCTTTTCATATAACAGTAGCTTATGTTTACCTGTGTGCCACTATTTCTTATGGCATTGGTGGATTATTGGCACAGAATGTGGTTTTGCCACGTACTTTTTCTGCCTGGTTTTATGTTTTTCTTGTGTCTTTCATTTCTGTTTGTGGATTTATTACTTTCTTCATAGGAGTTAAGCTTACTACTCCTACTGTTGCTTCTATTCTTAGCATGGTCGAACCCCTTGTGACTGTGCTTCTTTCAGTGATATTTTTTCAAGATCGACTGTCCCTTATGCAGGGCATAGGAGGGGGTCTTGTTCTTTTAGGGGCACTTCTCATCATTTTGAAAAATCGCATTGAAAAAAGATAGGTCTCAGAGAATCTTTTCCAAGACCTATCCCTCTTTTATTGGTTTTTATTCTTCTGGCTCCGCTATGGCCGCTACGACTTCCATTTCAATATCAAGCCCATAGTTAATGTCTAAGCCGCAGTAAATACCCCGCGCTGGTGGAGTGGTGTTTTCAAAATAGCGAGAATATACTTTGTTTACAGCGTCCCATTGATCGGTGCTGCGTATGAAAATAGTGGATTTCACTACATGCTCAAGGGAGGAGCCATTCGTTTCGAGAAGGGCCTTTATGTTGCGAATAACTAAATCTGTTTGTTCTTCCACAGAGCCTCTGAGGCATTCTCCTGTTTTAGGGTCTAAAGGAAGCTGCCCTGCTGTGAAAATGAGGTTGCCAATACGAACAGCTGGAGAATAAAAACCTTTTGGTGCAGGTGCATCTGGAGCATGTAAACGGACAGGTCTCATTGTGCATTCCTCCTTTATGCTAAAAAGTACCCCCATTTTATAAAATTTTTTTACGTTTATATAGCCCTGGCATGTATTGCAAAATCTGTCAAAAGGCGATGTGGGCAGTGTTTGTTAAAATTTGAATAGAGACCGCAAAGAGGAGTCATCAAGAAATTGTATGGAAAAAGTAACATTTTTAAAGAAAAGTATTGACAAGAACGGATATACTTTGTAAAGTGTTAAGTGTAGTAATTTTATAGGGTATAAGAGGTGTTTTTATGTCATTAGTCATTGTGGTTACGAGTTTCATGGTAATGCTTTTTTTAGGACTGGCTCTTGGACATCCAGAGAAAATGTAAAAAATAAGCCGGGCAGATTGGCCCGGCTTTTTATGTATTTGGAAATTAGAGACCAAGATGGATAAAACCTAATTTTATTACTGTAAGAGAAAGTAACGAGACGAGAACCCAGAGAGTAACAGCTTTCAACAAAGCACCTTTACCTATCTTTTTTAGGTCTTCTTTTGTTAATCCGGCGCCTACAAAAAAAAGGGTTCCCACCATGAGTTTTTTCCCTCCTAGTGCCAGCATATTCCAGCATCCATCTGCTTCTGGCATGAGAGAACGAATAAGTGCTGTGAGCAGAAAACCAAAAAGAAACCAGGGTATTGTAGCCTTACTCTGGTTTTTGTTGAGTTTGGCTCCCAAAAATGAAAGGGGAAGAATCCAAAGAGCGCGAGTAAGTTTTACCGTTGTTCCAATGACCAGGGCTTCGGTTCCATAGATGGCGGAAGCTCCAACCACACTGCTTGTATCGTGGATAGCAAGGGCGGCCCAAATACCAAAGTCGGTCTGGCTTAATTCCATAAAGTGTCCCGCATAGGGAAAGATCAGTAACGCAATTCCATTCAGTAAAAAGACAACAGCCATAGCCACGGCAGTCTGGGCCTGAGAAGCGCCAATTGCGGGAGACATGGCTGCGATTGCGCTTCCGCCGCATATGGCAGTTCCACTATTAATAAGTAAAGAAACATTATGTTCTACCTTGTAGAGTTTTCCAAGAAGCCATCCAAGCAACATGGTCGTAGAAATACTAAAAAATGTGATTCCCAGGGAAGTATAACCTACTTTTAGAATAACATTGAGTTGCAGCCCAAATCCCAAAAGGATGACGGCGAGCTGAAGTAAGTATTTTGAAAGTTTTCCCGTTATATTCTTCAAAGGGTTTCCCCAAATGAGAGCAATAATGCTGCCTACGCAGAGGGCTAGGGCAGGAGAGTTGAAAGTAAAAGTGAGAATGAGGCCGGTTGCAATCCAGAAAAATGGTGACTGAAGGACCATCATGAACTCCTTTGTTTAAATTTGTTGCAATGCAGTGTAATACTATAACCATGATTGGTTGTTGATTCCAGCTTATTATTATGATAACTTCAATCAATAAAATTGATAACGCTGGAGGCCTTTAATGGAATCAGTAACGTTGAGGCAGCTTGAAATATTTGTTTATATTGCTCAGTTTGAGAATATGACAGCGGCATCCAAAAAGCTTTTTTTAACACAATCTGCTGTGAGTATGTCACTGAAAGAGCTAGAGAAAACGCTCGGGGGATCTGTTTTTCATAGAGTGGGAAGAGGGTTGATCCTCAACGATCGTGGGCGTGCTCTCTTGCCAAAGGCAAAAAATATTTTAGCATCGGTAAAAGATTTAGTGGATATGGCTCACAATACGGAAAAAGCTCTTATGGGAGAACTTATGATCGGGTGCAGTACGACTATAGGAAATTATTTTTTCCCCACACGCTTAAAATTATTCTGCGATGAACATCCGCAGGTAAGAATTACATTAAATGTAGGCAACACGCGAGAGATTGCCAAGCTTGTGCGAGAAGGAATTCTTGATATCGGTCTCGTCGAAGGGATTGTAGAAGAAAGGGATCTTGATGAAAAAGAGTGGGTTAAGGATGTGTTGGTAGTTATAGCATCTCCAGAACATCCTTTTGCTTGTCGCTCCATGGTTCCAATGGCAGAAATGATAGAGGAGCAATGGGTATTGAGAGAGCGTGGGTCTGGGACGCTTAGCTCTTTCGAAGCACTTCTTGCCAGTAAAAACTTGCGTTTCCCCTATGTGCAGGAGATTGGGCATACCGAGGCCATTAAGCGAGTGGTGGAAGCTGGTATGGGGATGAGCTGCCTTTCCCGTTTGGCAGTTGAACAGGAATTGCGAGAGGGGAGTCTTGTTGAAATCCCAACAGATATAGAGATTTCTCGGTGGTTCAGAATAATTTCGCTGCCTGAAGAACATAGAAGCAGGTTATTTAACTATATGATGAAATGGCTCTTTTCTTTTGCCTCCGTAAAGTAAGGAAAAAGCGGCGCCTTTTATAGAAGGGAAAAAAGGCGCCGCTTCTGTTTCTTTCACACTAAAAGAGGTAGTACAGTATCCATATCTTTATCTCCCCGTCCAGAAAGGTTTACAAGCACGGTCTGGTCTTTCGCCAATGCAGGAAGAAGTTTAAATGCATAGGCAAGGGCATGAGAGCTTTCTAGGGCAGGAATAATTCCTTCCTTATTGCTGAGGAGTTTGAAAGCATCGATAGCTTCTTCATCTGTCACAGATTTATAGTCTACCCGTCCAATATCCTTAAGATAGGCATGCTCCGGTCCGACCCCTGGATAATCAAGGCCTGCCGATATGGAATAAACTTCGGCTGGTTCCCCGTTTTCTTTTGAAAGGACGTAGCTTTTAAAACCATGGATAATGTTTGGCTGACCAACAGAAAGAGTTGCGGCATGTTCTCCGGTAGCAAGGCCTTTCCCAGCAGGTTCCACTCCTATGATTTTAACTTCAGAGTCATCCAGGAATCCACTGAAAAGCCCGATGGCGTTGCTTCCTCCGCCAACACAGGCAATGGCGTAATCCGGGAGTTTTTGTTCCCGCTCTAAGAATTGAGAGCGAGCTTCTTTGCCTATGATACTTTGAAAATCACGGACCATAGTGGGGTAGGGATGGGGTCCCACTGCCGAACCGAGCAGATAAAAAGTATCAGGCTGTTCTGCAAAGGCTTTTAATGCAGCGTCTACTGCTTCTTTCAGAGTCTTTTGTCCATCCTGCACGGCAACTATTTCAGTTCCGAGAACTTTCATTCGTGCCACATTTGGTGCCTGTCTTGCTACATCGACGGCTCCCATATAGACTGTGCATTTCATTCCCATAAGGGCTGCCACTGTGGCACTGGCGGTGCCATGCATTCCAGCCCCTGTTTCTGCTATGAGTTCATTTTTACCCATGCGGCGAGCTAGAAGAGCCTGTCCTAAGGCATTGTTGATTTTATGGGCCCCTGTATGATTTAGATCTTCACGTTTAAGAAACAGACGGCCTCCTCCAAAGTGACGGGAGATATTCTTACACTCTGTTAAGGCCGATGGCCTCCCCACATACTCCTTTAGAACAGTAATGAATTCATTGCTGAACGAAGGATCTTTTTTTGCCTCTTCATATGCTTCCTCAAGCTCATCAAGGCGTACTTGAAGTGCTTCCGGAACGAAACTGCCGCCGTACTCTCCAAAATATCCTTTTCTGTTTTTCTGTATCATGAGTAATTCCTCCTTAAACTGTATGTTTTATGGGTCTGTTTATAAAAAAAGGCTTCTCTCAACGTTGAGAGAAGCCCACTTTTTCTTTTCGTTAATAGTGTAACTGAACTAGGTAAAGAAAAAGGGGCTGGGGGTTTTAGGCCCCGCAGCCCCTGAAAGGTCAGGTCAAACCTGCGGCGGCGCTAGCTGCGCCACCACCAGAACATACCCGTTAAATTTAAGCCGGTGAGATTATCATCATATTTTTTCATGAGTGAACCATACCAATTGGAAGGTGTTTTTGTCAAGAGGGCAATAACTAGTTATTGTAGGTGGGCTAGAGCTGAAAACAAGAAAGGCCGCTCGAAAAGCTAAAGGCAGCTTCTCGGGCGGCCAACGATAGGAGTAACCGCTATCGTCGTTCATTGTTCAACGCATCTTCATAAGCAAAGGGGAGGCCCTCAAGGTCAAATTCATTTTCTTGAGGATCATAAACGTTCTTTCTTGTACGGATGTTCTTTTCAGTACTTGCCTCTTTTAGCATGTTTTGTTCCTCCTTGTATTTTTTATCAGGCTACATGAAGTACTCGAAGAGCCTTGCCTTCGTTTCTGCCGAGAGCTTCAGGGGCTTCTATGCGCACGTCCACTCGAATTCCTAAATGTTCTTTTAAGCAATGGGATGTTCTTGTTCTCAGCTTTTCCATCTCAGATGCTGGCTGAAAGAAGAGAGACAGATTCGCATACTACAGTTAAATCGGGCATGCCTTGTTTGTGATCCACATCTAATCGGTAATGAAGAGAAATACCTTTAACGTCGGCCAAAGCCGCTTCTACTTGTGAAGGGAAAATATTTACTCCGCGAATAATTAGCATGTCATCATTACGACCAGTCACTCTGGCTATTCTTTTTCCGTGTCGGCCACAAGGACATGGCTCAGATATGAGAGAGGTTAAGTCGCGAGTTCTGTATCGGATTAAAGGAAAGGCTTCTTTTGTCATGGTAGTGATGACAAGTTCTCCGAACTCACCATCAAGAAGGGTTTTACCATTCTCAGCATTAACAGTTTCAGCGAAAAAATGGGTTTCATTAAAGTGCATGCCTCGTTTCGCTCCACATTCCATGGCAACTCCCGGGCCTAAAATCTCAGAAAGGCCATATGAGTTGATTACGGTAACGCCGAGCATTTCTTCTATCTGACTTCCCATATCTTCTGTCCATGCTTCCCCACCCAAGATAGCGAGACGAAGATGAAGGCGGGATATTAAGCTTTCCTTTGCCACTCTTTCTGCAAGGTAGAGGGCATAAGATGGAGTGCTTGTAAAGACTGTTGTATGTGCGTCTTCCATCAGCATAAGCTGTCTATCTGTGAAACCTCCTCCCGATGGGATAACCATAGCTCCCAGCTTTTCAGCCCCATAATGGAACCCCAATGCTCCAGTAAATAGACCGTAGCCGAGGATAATTTGAAATACGTCATTGGGGGCAACTCCTGCTGTGGCGAGACATTCTGCCATACACTCTTTCCAGATATCAATATCTTTTTGTGTATAGGGAACGAAGGTAGGTTTGCCTGTAGTACCTGAGGATGCATGAAGCCGAACTACCTGTTCGCGTGGACATGCGAGCATGCCTAAGGGATAAGAATCCCTTAGGTCTTGTTTTGTAGTAAAAGGCAGTTTTTTAAAATCATCAATAGATTGAATGTCATCTGGAGAAATCCCAGCCACTTCCATTTTTTGTCTGTAAGAGCCTTGTGCATTCCAGACACGATGTACCATATTTTGAAGTCTTAAGAGTGTTGCCTGTTCATGAGAACCCATAACAATCTCCACCTTTCTAGTTTTAGGGAATAAAAAATAAAAAAAGGGCCGGGTTCCCATTCTAAGGGAACCCGGCCCTGTAAAGGCCACAGACGCCTAAGCGCTGGCCCTCCAGTGGGGTCCCTCGCTGGCGTAATAATACTCAAAGAAACAGTTGGAAGAAGCGATAACATCTAAGAACATCCTAATAGCCTCCAAACTGTCCAAATTTTGCAACACTTATATCACGATGGGAGAGGGAAGTCAAATTTAGCGCGAGTCCTTGTCATTGAGCCGCAAATTTTACATTTAGATGAGCCGTTCTGTGCTCTTGATATGAAAGGGGGGGAAAGAATGCGCAACTGCATGATGAGCCTGAGAAAAAAATGGGGATAACAGTTTTGCATGTAACTCACGATATAGAAGATGTCCGAACCTTAGCGACGACCCATGTTGTTGTTATTCATGACGGATAGATTTTTCAAAAGGGGAAGTCTGACGACAAAGTTCTACGACCAGACACTATCCCCTGACTGTTTCGGTCAACGTAACGGAAAGTACAGATTAGTTTGTGGATTTGGAGAGTTCTGCCAGAGGTGTGTTTTTTACTTTAAAGAAAGACATGCCAAAGTTTCTACATGGTATGTGTTTGGAAAGAAGTCGTAAGGGGTAATATGCTTTATTTTATACCCTTCTTTTTCCATATACAGAAGGTCACGGCCTAATGTTCCTGCGCTGCATGAGAGATAGGCTATACGTGAAGGGCGCGCTTTTAAGGCGAGCCATTGTCGAACGTCAGATTCTATACCTGTTCGAGGTGGGTTGAGGTAGGCTAGCCTTTCATAGCCCTCTATGGTTTCGATCCATTGAGCCAGTTGAGGTATTCGTTGGCTGCATGTTCCTCGCAAAAGGAGAGCTCCCGGAGCGTTGCTACCAGCGCTTTCAATGGCCTCTGCAGATGTTTCGACTCCAACTGTGTGACATCCCTTGCCAATCCATCGTTTGAGACTTGCTCCACTGCCGCAATAAAGGTCTATGACCCCCTCTTTTTCTTTTGGAGAAAGAAAAGCTTCAGCCTCGTCAAGAGAACGGGCGTATAGATCTGGAATAAGTTGCTGGAAGGCCGTTGGCCCGTATATAAGCCCCAGTTCATTATATGAACGAGGCTTTCCCCAAAGCAGCTGCCAGGCTCCACGTCCGAAGAGCCTTCGCCCTGCACTTGGATGCATATGGAGCCACAATCCTTCCAGTCCTGTTTGAGCCAGTGCCTCCTGTTTGTATTTTAACCAGTTGAGGTCAGGTGTTTCGTGAGTTTTTAGAATAAGGGTTCCTTGCCTGCCAGCCTGTACGTAGATTGAAAGTGGGAAAAGAGGGAAGGGGGGCAAGTATTGCTCAAGCCACGAGAGAGTCAGGCGAACCCCTTCAGAATGAATAGGACACTCCTTCAACGAGATGATCTCGTCTTTTACCTTCATTCCGAAGACCCAGTCTGAAGAATTCCATTGAGCTGCAAGACTCACTTTATTTCGATATCCCCAGCGCTGTTCTGGGGCAGGAGAAAGAATGGGGTTAATAAGATGACTCCATTGATGAAGGCTTTGTTTTAACCAGGCTTCTTTTTGTTTCTCGCTTTCTTCATGGGTCATCCATCGATGGGCACAAGCTCTGCATTTTTCATTACAACCGATAGGAAGCTTTTTCATAGGTTTGACCTCTTTCTTTTTCTGAATCAGAATAATTATAGCCTGTCTCTTTTATTTCGCTGTCATTTTTGACTTCTCTAGTAAGCGTGAATGGCGGCGGGGTGTCTTCTATTGTCGATCTTGCTATTTGTTTTCTCATTTGCACCCCTCTTTTTTTGCCCAGATGAGTGCCATTATTGGTTGGCTGGATGTTAGCATATTTTGATATAAAAGCCTCATAAACTCTAGTTCACAAGGCTTTCTAAATGAAAATTCGTTGAATTTCCTAGTTATTGTTTTTGGGTGATGGTATACTTAAAAAAATAAATAAAAAGTCTATGCTCAAGAATTTGCTCTTCTGATTGACGCATATTTGATGGCGCTCCTAAATATACACGAGAGAAGGAGATAAAAATGAATCCCACCGTAACTTGGTCATGGACAGCAAGGTATTTAGAGAAAGAAGTAAAATAATGGAAATAAAACAAGATTTAGACAAGGTGCATTTACAGTATTTATTCGATAATGCGCTAGATGTGGCCGTGTTGGTCGATCCTTCAGGAAATGTGTGTAGGGTCAATTCCTATTTTGAAAGGTTATTCGCTTTAAAAGAAGAAGAGATTATAGGAAAATCTATCATAGATATAGCATTCCCCCCCCATTCCCGAAATAGAGCGAAACAGGCAATTTTAGAACTTCAAAAAGGAGAAAAAATAGAGCTTTCTGAAGTTCAGTGTATGAGGAAAGATGAAACGACTTTCCTTTGTCGTGTAGTTGTTTTCCCCATTCTGTTTAATTCAAAGGTTGCAAGCATATATGTTGTTTTTTATGATTTAACTCAGAAGAATGAGAGAGAAAAACAGCTTCTTTATGCTTCTGCTGTGGTAAAAGAAAGCCCAGTAGTTTTTTTCCGTTTGAAGGCTGATGAGGGCTGGCCTATTATTTATGCTTCAGAGAATGTTAGTCGATGGGGCTATACCTCAGAATTATTGGTAAGAAATGAGAATTCTTATCTTGGCATTATTTATGAGGAAGACAGGGAAAAAATAATTCGTCAGGTTCGATTTTATGAAGAAGCCGGACGTGAAGAGTACGAACTTGAATATCGAATTCTAACTGGTAAAGGCGATATTATCTGGGTAAATGAAATGGCATCTGTATTGAGAGACGACTATGGGCGAGCCCTTTACTACCAGTGCGCTGTAAAAAATGTTACAACTCGCAAAGAAGCTGAAATAGCTCTGTCCCTGAATTATCACAAAATGAGTCGGGCATGGGATCAAACTATTGAGGTTATGGCTATTACTACTGAAATGAAAGACCCTTTTGCAATGGGACATCAGAAAAGGGTGGCCTCTTTATCTTGTGCCATAGCAGTGAAACTTGGTCTAAAAAAAGAAGAGGTTCACAACCTGGAAAAAGCGGCCCTTGTCCATGATATTGGAAGGGTGGAAATACCATCGGAACTCTTAAGTAAACCGGGGCCTCTGACAGATGCAGAGTTTGAACTTGTACAGACCCATTCAGAAATTGGTTTCGCCATTTTGAGCCGTATCGATCTTTCATGGCCTCTGGCTGAAATTGTGCATCAGCATCATGAACGCATTGATGGGTCGGGATATCCCAGAGGTTTGAAGAGTGACAAAATTTTACTGCCTGCCAAGATCATTAGTGTGGCGGACATCGTTGAAGCCATGACTTCCCATCGTCCATATCGTCCAGCTTTAGGCATCGATGCAGCTCTTGATGAGATAGAGAAACTGAAAGGTGTTGCTCTAGATGAAACTGTGGTAGATTCTTGCGTGAAGCTTTTTAGAGAGAATGAATTTAGCTTTATTGATGAGTAATATATAAAGATAAGAATAAAAAGCTGGCTTACAACATAATAAATACTGTTGCTTTGTTTCCCTTAACATTTCAAGATTATAAACTTAAACGGCATTGAGTAAAAGAAAGGAGGGGTGAAAGTGTCGCTATTTAAAAAAAGGTTCTTTTTACTAGGGATACTCTTTGTTGGCAGCATTCTTTTCATGGCTCAGCCTCTTTTGGCGGAGGCGAGAGATGTTCGGGTTGACCTTGGAGCGGACGAAAACAAGCTTAGGTGGTACATGGTCAAGGTTGATGAGGTAGAGGGGATGCCCGTGGTTACATTGCGTGTTTATTATGCAGTAGCCCAGGAGAAAAAAAAGATGGCCCAAGCTCTTGTCTCAGAGGCAGAAGTTGATGAAGCCAAGGCCGAAAGACTCTATTTCACTGAATATGACTATGTATTTCATAGCACAGATAATACCTATGCCATATATGCTGCCCGGCATTACGATATGGGCGGGCACGAAATTTTTTCCGCTGGCGTAAACTTTCACGATATGCAGTGGATGGAAATTATAGAAAAATCCATCCCCTTCAAAGCGAAAGCAGCCTATAATAAACTTTAATTATTTTTAGTCAATACGAAAAGTAAACTCATTTTTTTCGAAAAGATGAACACAACACGTGACGATAGAGGGGTCAAAAGCAGTGCCGGCCCCTTTTTTTATTTCTTCCAGGGCTTCTTCAATAGAATACGCAGGTCGGTAAGGTCGCGGAGAAACCATTGCTTCCACCACATCCGCAACAGCTAAGATTTTGGCTTCCTGTAAAATTTCCCTGCTTTTTAACCCCTTGGGATAACCAGTCCCATCAATGCGTTCATGATGTTGTAACACTATTTCTGCCACAGGCCATGGGAAATGCACATTTCGCAGAACTTCATATCCAAAACGAGAATGTTGCTTGACGATGTTGTATTCTATGGCCGAAAGAGACTGTGGTTTAATTAGTATCTCTGAAGGAATATAGAGCTTTCCCAGATCGTGAACGAGGGCTGTATTGTATACGGCTTCTCTTGCTGAGTCTGAGAGCTTCATTTTTTTTGCTATAGCTAGACAAAGCTGAGCGACCCTGTTCTGATGGCCGTAAGTTGAATGGTCCTTCATCTCTATAACCCGCCCAATTGTTGAAATAGTGGAATGAAATGTTTGTTCTAATTGTTGAATGGTTCTTAAAAGATCTTCTTGCTGTTGCTTGCGTTCAAAGGCTCGTCCTATTGTTTCTGCCAGTATCTTGAGGCTGGCATCATTAATAAGTTGCTGTGGGGTAGAAGACTTCCTTTGGGCCAGAAGAAGAACCCCGGGCTTATTAAATCCTGCAGAGAAAGGCAAGAAAGTCACCTTTATTTTTTCATCAGCATTATTGCCCTTTTCTATGGTCAAAGGCTCAAGGTTCACTAAAAGATCTTGTTGCAATAATTCGGTGGAAAATGAGAGAGACTCTTTTAGCAATTCAATTGATTCGAAGTCTGTAGATTGCCACATGCTTTTCAAGTTAAATTCGGGATTGTCCTTTTGAGAGGTATATAGGGCGCACCCAAGAAGTCCAAGCCTTGTCCCAATTTCATGGAGAACATCCTTTAAGGTGTTTTCAAAAGGGCTGGAGAAAACAAGACGTGATGACACAGCGGAGAGCAGGGCTTCAAAATGAAATCTTTGGGCTAAGGCATTTTGTTGGGCTTTTTGACGGGTTATATCCCTGAAAAGAAGAAAAGCTTCCTTTTTCTTTCCTGTGAACATAACAGGGAAGCCGCTGATAGACACGGCTAAAGATGTGCCGTCGCTTTTGTTGCGATATCGAGAAATATCTTTTATGGGATAGGACAGGGCTTTTTTCAAAAGAGACTTGCCATCTTCACATTGGCCTTTCGATAGGCAAATGATCTTATTGAGATCCGCACCTTTCACTTCGTGCTTAGAATAACCAAACATGCGGCAGAACTCGTTATTAGCTCGTAAAATGCGGCCCATCTCATCTAGCGCTATTATTCCTTCAGGGGCTCCTTCCATAAGACCTCCGAGATAATTCTGCTCCCTCTTTAGAGCGTTGTTTATCTGGCGGCGTCGGTATAGTTTAATCAGAAGCAAAATACTTAATGCTAAAAGAACTGTGATCACCGCAACGTTTGTTATAATAAAACGAAAATTCTCCCTCACATCTTTGTAAGGGTCTTCCATAACGCGGCTTCCAGCAGGTAGTCTTTCCATTAAAATGCCGTGTTTTTTGAGTTCGTGATAATTAAACACCCATTGGACAGGTTCGTTTTCGTTAAAAGGGATCTTTTCAGGTGGTGTTCCCTTTATTATGTCTAATGCTATTTCAGCAGCAATGTTTCCAAGTCGCTCTCCAGCATAGATTGCCCCTCCGATTATGCCATCGAGTTCCACTGCCTCTGCAACATTGGTATATATGGCAAAATCTCCAGAACGATGAATGCTTTTTATAGTGTCTGGGAGACTTAGATAATATCCATCAGAGGTAGATAGAGCGGAGGTAAGGAGTATAACTGTATTTCTAGGTTCCTGCAATTCTAAAAACGAGCTAACTTCTTGCTGGGGGAAAGAGGTTAGCAAGATTATCTCTACGTAGTCTTTTCTTTCTTTTGCTATGTTCAAGAGTTGGCTGATGTTTTGGATTCCTGTCAGGGACGTGTCTCCTATGACGACTATTTTCTGAAGAGCTGGATGGAGGCGTGTCATCATTTCAACCATTTTTTTATAAGGAGCGGCCTGCACTGTACCTGTAAAACGTTTTCGCAGCGAGTTGGGCAATATGGAGACATCGCTAACTCCAGTGAAAACAACAGGAACGGTGGGAAAAACAGTTGCCCCCTGACGAACTAAAAAACGGAAGGCATGATCTCCCTCACAAATAATGACCCTGAGATGTGAGGGAAAATATTTCATAAAATAAAGTTCTTGTAACGATCTATTTATTGTGTGATCGGGTAGACGTTGAACATCTAGGTATTCTATGAAGGGCTCAGTCCGCACGTCAGCTTTTTGCAAAGAGGATAAAATACCCTGAGAAATAGATTCTGTTCTCTTATTATTTTCGTCGTAGGAAAAAAGAATAAGAAGGGGAACTTTAGGTTCGTAAGAAAACACATCTTTGGGGCGGAGTATAAGCAACCCCGCTATAATAAATAAAAATATTTTTAGTATGATGCGCCTTCTCGTTCCCATGGCATCCCCCGGTTTGCTATTTTTCTTCCAGATCGCTTGTTTTCATTGAAAGAGAGATCCTTTTCCTATCCATGTCTATGTCCATCACTATTACTTTTACTTGTTGTCCTGGCGAAACCACAGCATGAGGAGATGAAATATATTTATCTGAAAGAGCGCTGATATGTACGAGCCCGTCCTGATGTACTCCAATGTCAACAAAAGCTCCAAAGGCTGTGACATTAGTAATAATTCCAGGAAGCACCATCCCTTTTTTTAAGTGAGATATATCTGTAATCCCATCAACAAAAGAAAATTCTTCGAAAATACAGCGTGGATCCCGTCCCGGTTTTTCTAGTTCTTCCATTATGTCCTTTAATGTGGGAAGGCCTATCTCTCCTTTAACGTATCGAGTAATGTCAATGCGCTGGCGTATTTCGGCTTTTCCCATAAGTTCTTTAACGGTAGTGTTCAGATCTGACGCCATGTTTTTTACCAGAGCATAGTTTTCCGGGTGAACGGCGCTGCTGTCCAGTGGGTTAACTCCTCCTTGAATGCGTAAAAAACCAGCGCATTGCTGAAAAGATTTGGGCCCCAGGCGGGGGACCTTTTTAAGATCGTTGCGAGTATTAAAAAGACCGTTCTCTTCTCTGTATTTTACTATATTGGCTGCAAGTTGGGGACCAACTCCTGATACAAAAGTTAACAACTCTCGGCTGGCAGTATTAATATCAACCCCTACAGCATTAACACAACTCATCACTGCATCATCAAGGGCGCGTTTCAAGGCTTTTTGGTCAACATCGTGCTGATATTGCCCCACACCAAGAGATCTGGGATCTATTTTAATAAGCTCTGCCAGAGGATCCATAAGGCGGCGTCCTATAGAAACAGCTCCCCGTACAGTCACGTCATGGTCAGGAAATTCTTTGCGCGCTATTTCTGATGCTGAATAGACAGAAGCTCCGCTTTCGTTGACCATAGTGGTAATTATATTCTGAGGGAGGTTAAGTGTTTTTATAAAGGTTTCTGTTTCCCTTCCCGCCGTTCCATTTCCTATAGCAATCGCTTCTATAGAAAACTTATTTACTGTCTCGCGAATCTTTTTAGCTGACTCTTCCTGTCTGTTTATAGGTGGGTGAGGGTAAATAGTGTCTGTAAATATAAGGCTTCCTTGTCTGTTTAGGCAGACAACTTTACATCCTGTTCTAAAACCTGGATCAACAGCAAGTATGTTTTTATATCCAAGTGGCGGTGTCATAAGGATTTCGCGGATGTTTTGGGCAAAGACAGAGATAGCTTCTTCATCTGCTCTTTTTTTCAATGCGTTTCTTAATTCTGTTTCCATGGATGGGGAAAGAAGTCGCTTATAACCGTCAGTAATAGCTTCTTCAAAGAGATCGGCTTCTTCTCCCTTTGTCTTTATAAAAAGCTTTTTTAGAGCTGAGAGACACAACATTTCGTCTGGCTGGATTTTAAGAGAAAGCATGCCCTCATTTTCTCCTCTGAAAAGAGCTAAAATTCGATGGGACGGGGCCTCTATCGCTCGCTCTTTCCAACTGAAGTAGTCTTTATATTTTGCCGCCTCATTCTCCTTTTCAGAAACAAGAGCAGACGTAATATAGCTATGTCTTGCAAATATCCTGCGGCATACATTGCGAGCCTCACTGTTTTCACTTACCCTCTCGGCAATAATATCCAATGCGCCTTTAAGAGCTTCTTCTATGCTCTCTACCCCTTTCTCAACATCGATGAAGGCTTTAGCCTCATGGCGAGGATTACAGCCGTCCTGGGCCATAATGTTTTCCGCTAAGAGGGCGAGACCCTTTTCCAGAGCCATGCTCGCCCTTGTCTTCCTTTTAGGGCGATAGGGAAGGTATGTATCTTCTAAAGTTGTAAGATTTGCTGCCCCATTTATTGCTTGTGCAAGTTCATCGGTAAGAATTTCCCGATCTTCCAAAGATTTTAAAATGGCCAGTCTGCGCTTCTCCAGCTCTAAAAGCTCTTCCCGCCTGTCTCGAATGCGGGCAATAGAAACTTCGTCAAGGCTGCCTGTGGCCTCTTTTCGATATCTGGCAATAAATGGTATTGTGCATCCTTCATCAAGAAGGGAGAATACGGCCTCAATTTGGGCGGAGGAAATTTTCATTTCTGTAGAAATAGCTAAAACGAGGTTGAGCTTCTGCTGAACCATGTACTATGAACCCTCCTAGGTTAATCTTTCACTCTTAAGTATAGTACCATGTTTTTTTGTTTACGCATTTGATGAAAAAATGGTAAAATTGAAAATAATTTAGAGGTGATTCGTTATGGAATCTTGGAAAGAATTAATCTATAAGACATTGGACATGCTTTATATACCTGACAGCTTAATTGAGATGAGAGGGCGTGCTGTTTTGCATATATCGGATACGCCGTCTTCCTTTTATCCGTGTCTTAAGAAATTGATTAACCTGCTTGAGCCTTTAGCAGTGATTCATACAGGTGACCTTGTTGATGAAATAAAGCTTGCTATCCAGCCTAATAGGTTGCAACATTACATTAAAAGGCTTCGACCTCTTGCCCAGATACTGGAAGGAGGAAGAAAAAGAGACGTAATTGTTATAATAGGGAATCATGACAATGAAGACGCGGCAAGGCAGGTGTTTCATAAGAGTCTTATTGTAAACAAGAGCGGCTCTTTTAATGTGTGTGGCGTTTCGTTAAACGTGAGTCATCATTTTGAAGGGCTTCCTATCTCGCCGGGGGCGCTGAATTTATTTGGACATAATCAATTCATGCCAGAGCAAGGTGGCGGAGAAGTATATTTAAATGGGTTGCTTTCGATGCATCTTATTGATCCAGATAATGGGACCATTCACCCACTGTCCTATCCGCGATTTGTAGATCAAAACAGGCTTTTGAAGAGAAAGTTTGGGTTATAGGGTCAACTTTAACGAATTAAAAGTGTTATTTTTGAAGTTTGCTTTGCAAAACACTTGTCAAATGACTAATGAACCTACTATACTTAACTTGTTTCAGAGAGCGAAACACATTGATCTATAAAAGTTCCTGTTTTTTATTACTTGCGGCGCTATTCAAGGGAGGTCGAATTTCATGGAAGTGCTCAAAGTCTCTGCAAAGTCGCAACCCAAATCCGTCGCTGGAGCTATCGCAGCAGTTCTTCGGGAAAAAGGGGCAGTTGAGGTCCAGGCAGTTGGGGCTGGTGCTGTAAACCAGTCCGTGAAGTCAATTGCCATAGCACGGGGATATGTGGCTCCCAATGGAATTGATCTTGTGTGTATTCCTGCTTTTGCCAAGATCGAGATTGATGACGAAGAAAGAACGGCTATCAAGTTTCAGCTTGAGTCTCGTTAGAAATTAGACGTTTTTGCCGTAAGGGAACAGGCAGGCGTAACGGTATTTTCACCGTTGCGCTTTTCTTTTATGTCCTCTCAATTTCCCACTGGAGAATTTCGTCGCAAATGTTTATACTTACCTGCATAATGTATAAAAAGATAGAATGCTTGTTATAGGCATCTATATATGTGTTATGTTTCTCGTAAATTGTTCCTCATATCAATGGGAGGGAGTTTTATGGCAGATATTAAGGCACCGCGAGGTGTGAGGGATATTCTCCCTGAAGAATCCTGGAAATGGTCCTATGTGCTGAAAATTGCAGCGGAAGTGGCAAAAAACTTTGGCTATTCCGAGGTCCATTTGCCTGTTTTTGAGCACACAGAGCTTTTCTCTCGCGGTATCGGTGAAACAACGGATGTTGTGGAAAAAGAGATGTATACTTTTGAAGATCGAGGTGGTCGCAGTCTCACCCTTCGGCCAGAAGCGACAGCATCAATGGTTCGCTGTTATTTAGAGAACAAGCTGAACAGCCATGCGCAACCGGTGAAATTGTGGTGCGCAGGCCCCATGTTCCGCTACGAGCGTCCCCAGAAGGGGCGATATCGTCAATTTTGGCAGCTGGATTTTGAGAGCCTTGGGACAAAGAATCCCATGGTAGATGTGGAGGTTATTGCTCTTTCTCTTGAACTATATCGGCGTCTTGGCCTTCAGAATCTTGAAGTGGTGATCAATTCTGTGGGGTGTCCTGAGTGTCGGCCAGCGTATAAAGAGAAGCTCAAAGAGTATTTTAAGCCACGGTATGAAGAGCTTTGTAAAACATGTCAGAGTCGCTTTGAAAGGAATCCTCTCCGAATTCTCGATTGCAAGAATCCTGAGTGTAAAGAAATTACGGATGGGGCCCCGGATATCTACACGAGCCTTTGCGATGATTGCCGTTGCCATTTCGATAAGGTACAAGAGGGATTAAGCAGAATTGGGGCTCATTATCATATAGACAAACGCCTTGTTCGCGGTCTTGATTATTACACAAAAACGGCTTATGAGGTTTTGTCTGGAGCTCTTGGCGCTCAGAATGCCGTGTGTGGCGGCGGTCGTTACGACAATTTAGCAGAGACAATTGGCGGTCCTTTCACTCCAAGCGTTGGTTTTGCCACTGGTCTTGAGCGGATAGTGCTCGTTATGGAAGAGCAAAACTGTTCTTTTGGACCTAGCCCAGATTTGGATGTATATGCCATTGGCCTGGACGAAGCTTCTCGCGAGGAATTGCAGAAGCTGGTGGCAGAGCTTAGGCAGGCAAATATTTCAACAGACATGGATTATATGGAGCGAGGGATGAAAGCTCAATTTAAATCAGCCGATGCTTCGGGAGCGGTTTTTGCCTGTATTCTTGGTGGGAACGAGTTGGCTAATGGTGTGGTCAACGTTAAGAACCTCAAGACTGGCGAACAAGTAGAGGTTGAAAGAACAGCCGTCCTTAACTACATAAAAAGCAATTTATAATAATAAAGCGAGTTTGCCATCTGTTGTGGAGGTTATAGAATGAGCAGGTCGGAACATTTTGATGTATCCTGGAAACGTACTGTACGGTGTGGAGAACTTTCTCTTGATCAAGAAGACAATAAAGTTGTTTTGAATGGATGGGTTCGCCGTCGCAGAGACCTCGGAGGACTTATCTTCATAGAGCTTTGGGATTATACAGGAGTTACACAAGTTGTGATCAATCCTGAGCTTGTTCCCGAAGTGCATGAACGAGCGAAGTCTTTGCGGAGCGAATTTGTTATTTCGGTTCACGGTAAGGTTCGGAAACGACCAGAAGGAACAGTAAATCTCTCTATGAAGACAGGCGAAATAGAAGTTGTAGCTGAGGACTTTATGTTGCTTTCCCCAGCAGCTCCTTTGCCTTTTGAAGTTTCCGATGCTACCAATAAAGTGGATGAAAATTTAAGGTTGCGCTATCGTTATCTCGATTTGAGACGGGATAAAATGCAGCGCAATCTCCGAATTCGTAACCAGATAATCAGATTTACCCGTGATTTTCTTGCCCGTTACGATTTTGTCGATATAGAGACCCCCATGTTGACAAAATCTACACCGGAAGGAGCCAGAGACTATCTTGTTCCGAGCCGTGTAAACCCTGGCACTTTCTACGCTTTGCCTCAGTCGCCGCAAATCTTTAAACAAATTCTGATGGTCAGTGGTTTTGATCGGTATTACCAGATAGTGAAATGCTTTAGAGATGAAGACCTCCGTGCTGACAGGCAGCCGGAATTTACTCAGATTGATATGGAAATGAGCTTTATCACAGAGGAAGATATTTATGCCCTGGTTGAGGAGTTTATGGCTGGTCTCTTTAGGGAGATAGCTCAAGTTGACATTCCTACTCCTTTTAGAAAAATGGACTATTGGGAAGCTATGGATCGTTTTGGCAGTGACAAACCAGATTTGCGCATCCCTTTTGAAATACATGATGTCGCTTATATCTTTAAAGAAAGTGACTTTGCACCATTTAAGGATCTTTTAGCCAAAGGCGGGTACGTAAGGGGCTTGCCCTTGCCCGGTGGCGCATCCCTTTCTCGGAAGGAAGTTTCACTTGTTGAGGAAAAGGCAAAAAAACTTGGCGCAAGCGGACTTGCGTGCTTCCAGTTTAAAGAGGGTTGTCTGAAAGGCCCTCTTGTAAAGTTTCTTTCAGAGGAACAGCGGCAGCGCCTTGTAGAGAAGGCCGCGTTGCATGAGGGTGATGCATTTTTTGTATTAGGCGACCTGAACCGATCTGTAGCAAGCCAAATACTGGGACAGCTTCGCCTGGATCTCGCAAAAGAACATAATCTTATGGATAGGGATAAATGGGAATTCCTTTGGGTTGTACATTTTCCTCTTTTCGAGAGAGATGAAGAAGAAAATAGATGGGTTGCAGTGCATCACCCATTTACGTCTCCTGTAATTGAAGACCTTCCTTTTCTTGATAGCGAGCCTCAAAAGGTCAGGTCACGAGCCTACGACTGTGTTCTTAACGGGAATGAAATAGGAGGAGGGTCTATCAGAATACATGATCCTGAAATACAGGAAAAGGTGTTTCAATGCCTGGCATTTAGCAGAGAAGAAGCCAGAAAACGTTTTGGTTTCCTTCTCGATGCCTTGAGCTCAGGTACGCCGCCTCATGGCGGCATTGCCTTTGGTGTGGACCGCCTTGTAATGCTTCTTTGCGGAGCCTCATCTATTCGCGATGTAATGGCATTTCCCAAAACCCAGAAGGCCCAGTGCTTAATGTCTGGAGCTCCTTCTTTTGTAAGTCAGGAGCAGCTGGACGAACTCCATATCGATAGTCTGGCCGAAGAAGACCAGGAATAGCATACTAAAAGGCCGGAGCGATCCGGCCTTTTTAAACAAAGAAAGGAGATGAAAACTATGGTTCGTATTCATTACGTAGGGCATGCCGCATTTCTCATCAAGACAGAAGAGTTCCAGCTTTTAATTGACCCTTTTATAACGGGGAACCCTCTTGCCGTTGACACAATAGATGCCTTCACTAACGTAGATTACATTTTTGTTACCCACGGTCATGGAGATCATCTGGGGGATACTGTAGAAATTCACAAGCGCACAAAGGCTACAGTGATTACAAATTTTGAAATTTCTCAGTATCTTGGTAATAAAGGCGTTGCGTGCCATGCCATGCATATTGGCGGTTCTTTCGCATTTCCCTTTGGCCAGGTGAAAATGACTCCGGCTCTTCACGGATCTGGCATAACAGACGAAAATGGAAATGTTATACCCGGAGGGAGTCCCTGTGGCTTTCTCATCGAAATTCAAGGCTGTAAAATCTATCATGCAGGGGACACAGGGCTGTCTGTGGAAATGCAACTTTTAAAAGACGAACATATCCATGTGGCTCTTCTGCCTATTGGAGGGAATTTTGTAATGAACGTTAAAGATGCTGCGAAAGCTGCAAATATTATTCAACCCTCTCTCGTTGTCCCTATGCATTACAACACTTTTGACCTTATTAAAGCAAATCCTGAAGAACTTGCACCTCTCATTACTGGCGATACGGAAGTTCGAATTCTTCAGCCGGGGGACGAGCTTCTTATCAAACCCTGACTCTAGTTTCTTTAATACCGCAGATCGTAGGTAGGATGGTAAACCTTTTCGTCATGAAGTCCCTGTGCTTGTTTTTCTAGTGCTTTTTTTGCCTCTTCTCCCATATTGACAGCCAGGATAGACGAGAGAATGTGTATAAGGAAAAGGGGGCCAATAAGAGAACTCCCAAAGGTAGGGCTCATATCGCTCACAAAGAACGAGAGATCAGCGAACTTGCAGATTGGAGCAGCTGGACTATCTGTAATAGTGATGATGTTGGCCCCCCGTTCTGCTGCTAGTTTGATCGAATTTGTAACCTCTATAACGTAGCTTGGCAATTCGCAAACTATAACAAGATCACCTTTTTCTATGGCTCGAGCTTGTTCGATGAGAGCTAGAGAACCTCTTTTCAGAAGTACGCCCTTCAAACCTAGTTCCAGCAGGCGAGTGTAAAGAGATTCAGCTACGAGGGCAGATATTCCCCAGCCTATGCAGAAAATGGTTTTTGCTTTCTGCAGCATGGCGCAAAAAACTGCGGCGTTGTCAGCCTGAATCTGGTTCCAGGTGTCATCGATGTTCGCATGCTCCAGGCGATATATTTCTTCTGGAAGATTTTTGTGGTCTTTCATAATTTTTGAAAGCATGGCAGAGGGATTGACTTGCTGCAAAACAGTTTTTTTAAGAGTGTCTTTCAATGCAGCATACCCATCGAATCCAAGCATTCTTGCTACACGAACAAGCTGCGCTTTTGATACGTCAAGCTTTTCTGCTACTTCTCCGATGGATAAAAAGGCTGCTTCTCTAGAATTGGCAAGAATATATTCTACAACCCGTCTCGCCTTATTAGGCATTCCCTCCATCTTATGTCTTAAGAGATCAAGGAATTCCTGATCAGACATGATCAAACACCTCCATCAAAACGTAATACTCTTTACATAGTTAGTGTACTTAAGTTTATTTCAAGATGCAACTAACGTCAATAATAAACAAAAGTTAGTTGGTGTTTTCCCAAATTACGATTTGAGCTTTTAGTTTTTCAGGTGATTGTCCTGTCATTTCAGATAAAAAAGAAAGTCCCCAACAGTTATGTCCAGTAAGTAAGGAAACATCTTTCTGAAATATAATCCATGGGCCTTTAGAGCTTATGCCAGTAAGCCTTAAAACAAAGGCTACACTTTTGGCCAATTCGCCAAATGAAGGATGATGCGGTCCTGCCGAAACTGATCTTTCTAAGCTTTCCGTTTGTTGCAGGCCAACTCGTTGCACAGAGAACCCCAGATTTTTGGCATAATAGAGAAGGGTTCCGACCCAATGGGCTGCTTCAGAAACTGAGAGGGGAGTGTATTGACCACTTAGTAACAAGTTTTCCAGCATAGTATTTCTTAAGACTAGACATGGGTAGAAACGCAAGGTTATACTACGCGGTCCCTTTAGTTCCGCAAGCTTAAAAAGATCTTCAAGACTGCTCTTCAAGTTTTGCGTAGGGAGTCCGACCATCATTTGGGCGGCGACGGAAAACCCCTGATCAAGGAGGAGTTTAAGGGCTTTTAATCCATCTTTTTCACTATACCCTCTGTTACAAAGTGATAGCACATGGTCGTCAAGGGATGAAATTCCAAGCTCTACCATAGAGATAGGAAATTTCTTTAGCCTTTCTACAGTATCTCTAGAAATACAGAGAGGGTGAGTCGAGAAGCGAACAGAACTTCCTGAAGGCGCAGCAACTATTGCTGCTAGATATTCTTCCTGCAGCCTTTCTGGCTGGCACGTAAAACTTCCCCCAAAATAACAGAGCTCTACTGGTTCCAAAAGTGTGGATAGCATAGTTACCACCTCGTGAGGCGAAGGTGGTTGATATTCTCCAGTAATAGCCCTCTGATCACAATAGATACACCGATGAGGGCAGTTTCTCATAGGGAGGAAGACGGCTCGCCTTTTCATCTTTTCTTTATCACTACTTGTCTAAATTCTCTTTGTTTTCATTTTGCCAAAAAGAAACGGTTGTTTCTATAAGCTGCAGAAGAAAGCAAAGTTCATTTTTTGAAAAACAATGGCTCTTATACCAAATTCCCCCACCCCCATGATTTTCGAGGAGTTCTTCGAGGTGGATTCGCCCAGATTCATCTGAAGGAGTTCCTTTTACCAAATCTGTAATTTCCACATCAAGGGCTTGCGCTAATTTTGAAAGAAGCTTCATAGAAGGAAGCCTCCTGTTACTTTCAAGGGCTTGAATGTAAATCCGGCTTACATCGGTTTTATCCGCAAGGGCCTGTTGGGTTAAACGTGCGGCTTTCCGCAATGTTTTGATACGTATCCCTAAACTCATAAAATAGAAACCTCCATTCAGAATCATTGTCGTATAATTTATATCATAAAAAGAATGATTACAAATCGTACATCATGTAAGAGAAACCCTCTCTTGACTGATTCTACCTGCTGAATGATACTACAGGAAGGGTAAAAATAAAGATGTAAAGTGATTTGTTATAGAATTAAGACAATGGAAAGGGGATTACAGACGTGGATTTTCGACAGCTCGAAAGTCTGGTGGAAGTACTCGAAAAAGGAAGCATTTCTGGAGCTGCAGCATCCCTTGGTATTTCTCAACCTGCCGTAAGCAAGCATATTGCCCGTCTTGAAGAAGAAATGGGCATAAAGATTTTTGTGCGGGGTCAGAAGTGCTCTAAGCTTACTGTAGAAGGGGAAATTCTTTATGATTTCGCCAAAAAAGTTGTTTCTTCTCTCAATGATATAAAACGAGAAGTGACCAATGTTTCTTCTGAGGTGGCCGGTACGGTGACCATAAGTGCGAGTTCAATACCTGGCGATTTCGTTTTGCCGTCAATACTCGTAGATTTTCGCCGTCAATACCCTTACGTAAATGTGGAGGTCTATATTTCAGATTCCAGAGAAGCCTTGGAAAGACTGGTAACCAAAGATACAGATATTGCGGTGACGGGTTTTAGCCGCAATACCTCTGGTCTTGAATCTTACCCCCTCTGTGAAGATGAACTTGTTCTTATCGTTTCTCCTGACCATCCACTGGCCAATCGCAGAGCAGTGACCATGAAAGATGTGGAAGATCTTGATCTCATTGGCCGAGTTCCCGGTTCCGCCACTCGCAGGATATGGGAAGATGCCTATAAAGAGCATTTTGGGGTGGAGAAGGAGGTCGGCTTGAGCTTTGGCCATGTTTCTGCTGTTGTAAATGCTGTAGAATCTGGAGGGGAAGGTGGCATTGTTTCCAGACTGGCGGTGGGCAAAAACACACACCTTGTTACAATTCCATTTTCCCCGGCATTAAAACGATTTTTTTACATTACTTATGGGACAGTTTCCACCCGTGCCATGAAAGTGCTGATAGATTTTTTGCGCGAAAGGGTGCTACAAATAATTGGAGGTGTAACTCGTGTCGACTGAGTTGGTTTTTGATCCTGTAGCTAACGTAACGGCTTTTCTTCGTGAAAATGGATATGATGTAAATATTACCATAAGCTGCCAGACTATTTTCACAGTGGATGACGCAGCTCTTGCTGTAGGGGCTCCTGCTGAACATATACTAAAGACCCTTCTCCTTCTTGTAGATGAAAAACCCGTCCTAGCCCTCATGTCAGGCCCTAACAGAGTAGACTTAAAAAAGGTAAAGCAGGTTTTTGGAGCTAAAAAGACAAAAATGGCTTCACCTGATTTTGTCTATGGCTATTCGGGCTATAAAATTGGAGGGGTCCCCCCTGTAGGATATCCGGAAAAGATCCCCGCAGTTCTTGATGAGGACCTTTTCCGGTATGAAACAGTTTGGGCTGCAGCTGGAACTGACCACGCCTTTTTTCCCATATCCCCTGAAAGACTTCAAATTCTTACGGAAGGGCGAAAGGCCGACATTAAAAAAGAACGATAGGTTATAACCTTGTTTCGGGAGCTAAAGCCTCGAACCACTCGTCAAATTCACGGTTCAAATAAATTGTTTTGAGCGGAATGATGCATATTTCTACATTGTGATGGACGAGAGCCTGAAGAATATGTCCACCTAGGCATGTGTGGTCGGGGCGGCTGAAAACAGCGTGTAAATGGGGGTAGATCCCTTCGTGTTTGTAACTTACGTTACCGTTAAGGGCCAAGAGTTCCATAACGTTGTTATAGGTGGCTTTCTCATATTCTTTGCCATTGAACCATCCAAAAGTAACATTTGTTACCATGCCTGCTGCTGAAACAACAACTGCAGAGTCAACATCCCGTTCTTTGCAGACGAAACTGATGGAATTATGGATGTCTTCCCCATGGGTGAGCCGTAAAACAATCATTTCGTCAGTGGCTGCATACTTCATTTCTACACCTCCCGGTGGGAAATGATCTTTTGAAATATTGTATCACGAAAAGTCGATATTTTTAAAATATTATTTTTCGTATTACAACATGAGGGTTTCATATAATATGGTTTAACATATTTCTTGTGTTATTAGCAGGTGTTGTTGCAGGTTTTCTTAATGTTGCAGCAAAAGGCGGTAGCAGTAGTATGTTAATGTTGCCTTTTTGGGTTTTTCTTGGCATGAGTTTGGCTAATGCAGGCAGAGATAGGGTTCTCAATCCTAGAGAAGCAATTCATTTTGCAAGTGCTGTGAAAATGACATATGACGTTCTTCAATACGATATAAAAAGTATCAAGAAGAGCTGGGCTGTATTACTAGAAGAGCTGCCCAGCTCTTCTAGTTTATTGCGAGTAGAGAAATTTTTGAAGCTCTGAGCCTTTAAGGCCTGCTCCGAGGCCAGCGGAAAGTTTTAACCTCGCTTGAAGGGGTCTTAGATTCCCTCCGTCGTACACCCCTAGCTCAAGAAGTTTGTTGAGGCTCCCTTCAAAGTTAAAAAACCGCCGTGTACGTCCCATAAAACAGCGAGAGGAAATGACAACCGGGATGCCGTCCCTGATGATCTTCCTTAAAAAGGGGATCCATGATGGAGAAATAGTACCATCTCCGAAACCTGCGATAACGAGTCCATCGAGATCTCTATCTTTTGCTTCTGATAAGAGTTTGATAAGAAGCTCTCCTCCTCCAAGATTAGCGTATATCAACTCCACATTTCTGGCAGGAACATGATCTCCTTCAAGCACTTTGCTGCGTTTGTGAATTCTTAATATCTGTATGTCTTGACCAATTATCTCGCCAAGCGGGCCTCTGTCAGGTGATACAAAAGCGCTTCTGCGATGGTTTGTTTCCTCCGTTATTTCAGAGGCTGCAAACAACTGGTCCTGTAAGCACACTAGAACACCTAACCCCCAGCATTTTTGGGATGAGGCAGCATACATAGCCTGGGTTAAGTTAATAATAGCATCCGTACCCGGGACATCAAAAGGAAGTGTTGCTGCCGTGAAGATGACAGGTTGGGGGTAGGCCCAGAATAGATCTGTTAAATAGGCCATTTCTTCAAGGGTGTCAGTGCCGCTTGAAACAACAATGCCGTCCACACCTTCTATTATTAGCTTATTCAATATTTGAATAAGATCTGTTGTCATACGAATAGAGTAGTGGCTACTTGGCTGATGGCTCCAATCTACAAGGAAAACATCTTGCGACATGTCCTCTGGAAGCCACGAAAGCATGGTTTCGCCACTTAAGAAGGGCTGGTGTCCAGAGTCCTCTTCTGTCTTCAACCCTATTTGCCCTCCAGCAATTACCAGAGCAATCTTCCCTCTTTTGGGCATTAGATCATCTCCTCCTTAAAACTGACAGACTTATACGAGAAATGGGAAGAGTGCATTGGCGATGATTTAGTATCCAAGATTTTCTCCTACAACGATTACGTGGGTTTCGCGTCCCGTGGTGGGGCGTTCAAGAATAAGAATTGCCCTGCAAACTCGAGTGGCGCTGTTGCAATCCACACAGTGGCCGACATGGGAACATGGAGTATCAATATTCAGGCGGATGGCGTTCGGAGGTGTCGCCTTATCTCGAATGCGGGCAAGGGCGCTGTCAACATCCCGCGCAATCTTGTTAATTCCAACGACAAAGATCAGTATATTAGTTCCCCATGCCATAGCGCTGACACGATTACCAGTGCCATCAATATTAACAAGCATGCCTTCTTCCGTTAATGCATTTGAGCTTGTAAGAAAATAATCTGAAAGGAATTCTTTTTTCAGAACTTCTTTTTTTTGCTCTGGACTTAAAGTGGGGTCCCAATGCTGAGCAATAGTGCAACCACGTTCTTGGAGTTTTTCGATAGCTCCAATTTGTCGGATGGTTACACTGCCGGGAATACCCACGGTAGCATTTTGGGGTATAAGTTTTAATACTTCTTCTAAAGCCTGTTCTCCCGTGTCTACATAAATAGCTTCAAATCCCTTGGACGTGAGGTTTTTAACGACATTGACACCTAGTTGTCGATTGCTGGCAGTCTGTGCTGCAGCAAATGGATCTTTTTTATTCGTCATATTTTTGCCTCCTTGTTATGCCCTATAGGGGCTATGATAAACGTGTCTATCATTACAAGAAAGATGGAAATTGTCCAGACATGATGTAAAGGTTTTGTCCTTGACACTCTTTTTGAAGGAGCGTATAATCACTCTGCTTTAAGAGGAGGTTTGATTCTGCCATGAGAGAAGAAGATCTTCTTGAAGATCGAATTTATCTAAACCAGCTTTATGATCTATACGGAGCTCTTTTGACAGAGAAACAGCGTAATGCTTATGAACATCATGAGTTTTCAGATCTTTCCATTACAGAAACCGCTGAACGTTTAGATACTACAAGGCAAGCTGCTTTTGACCTTATATCCAGGGCGAAAAGCAGGCTGGAAGAACTTGAAGCTCTTCTTAAACTGCACGAACGGATAAAGAATCTTGAAAAGCGAATAGAAGATTTGGAAGAGCGTTGCCAGGATAAATAGTACCCCCTTTCCTAGGAGGGATTCGTATATGTTTGAAGCGTTGAAAGAGCGTCTAGAATCTGTTTTTAATACTCTAAAAGGTAAAGGTAAACTATCAGAAGAAGATGTTAATGCCGCTTTGAGAGAAGTCCGCCGGGCCCTACTCGAGGCTGATGTAGACTACAAAGTAGTGAAGTCACTGGTAGACTCTATTCGGGGACGTTGTATTGGCCAGGAAGTTCTTGATTCTATTACTCCGGGTCAGCAGGTTGTCGCCATTGTGTACGAGGAACTTGTAAGTTTGATGGGGGAGGATGTTGTCCCCTTTATCATTTCTTCTAAGCCTCCCACGCTTTGCATGATGGTAGGTTTGCAAGGAAGCGGTAAAACCACATCAGCTGTAAAAATAGCAAAGCGCATTCAAAATGCCCATAATCCGTTGGTCGTAGCTTGCGACCTTCGTCGGCCTGCAGCCATAGAGCAGCTGAAAGTACTTGCACAGCAGAGTAAAGTTGCTTTTTATGGCCCCTCAGGGGGAACCCAGGATGTTATCAAAGTAGCTAAGGAAGCCCTTGCCTATGCAGAGGATCATTTGAATGACGTTATTATTTTTGACACTGCGGGACGGCTTCATGTGGACGAAGATTTGATGGAGGAACTTTCTAGGCTTAAAGACCTTGTAAATCCTCATGAGATCTTGTTAGTAGTAGATGCTATGACAGGGCAGGAAGCAGTCAAAGTGGCAACAAGTTTTCATGAAAAGCTTTCTTTAACAGGTGTTGTTTTAAGCAAATTAGATGGTGATGCCCGAGGCGGAGCTGCATTGGCAATTAGAGCTACAACGCAGGTTCCCATAAAGTTTGCAGGTGTTGGAGAAGGTATTGATGCCATTGAATTGTTTGATGCCAAGCGGATGGCTCAGCGAATTATTGGCATGGGAGATGTGATGGGACTTGCTGAAAAAGTTCAGCAAGTGACATCTCAGGAAGATGTCGCGAAAATTACGAAAAGTCTTAAAAAAGACAAACTCACCATGGAGGATCTTTTATTGCAATTCGAGCAGATAGAAAAGCTCGGGCCTCTTGATAAGGTTATTGACATGCTTCCCGGCATGGGAAAAATGAAAGAATTAAAAAATGCTGAACTTGATCCGAAACGGCTAAAACAATCAAAAGCAATCATACAATCTATGACTCTGGAAGAACGCCGCAATCCTCAAATTATCAAAGGGAGCCGAAGGCGGCGTATTGCAGAAGGATCTGGAACTACTGTGCAAATGGTTAATCAGCTTCTCAAGCAGTATGACCAGATGAAACAACTTTGGAAGTATATGGGCAAAGGTAAAAAAGGTTTTCGCCTTCCGAAAGGACTTTTCGGAGGCGGAGGGTTTCCTTTCTAATCTAAACAAGGAAAGAAAATAAAAGATTGATCTATTTTTTATTAAAGCAGGAGGTGTCACATTCAATGGCGGTACGTATTCGTTTAGCCCGGTTCGGGCGCAAAAAAACTCCTTTTTATCGGCTTGTAGTAGCCGATTCGAGATCACCACGTGATGGACGGTTCATTGAGCTTCTGGGAACCTATAATCCCATGGTGGATCCCGCGGACATTAAGATCGACGAGGAAAAGGCTCTCTATTGGCTGAAAAATGGAGCTTCTCCCTCTGACACGGCTCGGGGCATCCTTAAGATGGCTGGTGTGTGGGAGAAATTCGCTGCAGAGAAAAACTCTGCTGAGTAATGATGGCTAATTACCAAGAACTTGTAAAATACATTGTCGATCACCTTGTTACTATCCCAGACCAGGTAGAAATTACCACAGAAGTGAATGACCGGGGAATAGTGATGGTTTTGATCAAAGTAGCTTCTGAAGATGTGGGACGGGTGATTGGAAAACGCGGCGCCACGATCAATGCCATCCGTTTAGTGGCAAAAGCTGCTGCTGTGAAAGAAAATGAACGAGTGGAAGTGGATATTGAAGCAGATTGAGGTGTGACGGTCCATGGAAAACCGTAACCTTGTTACAATTGGGCGTATCGTAGGAGTGCATGGTTTGCGTGGGGGTATTAAAATTTTTCCTCTCACTGATTTTCCCCAGCGCTTTTTTACGATGAAAAACCTTGCGGTTTATGGCGAAGATGAAAAACCTCTGGCTGTACTCACCGTTCAAGATATGAAATTTCTGGATGGCAAAGGAATTATCGTTGCCGAAACCCGTGAACTTCAAACGCCTAAAAGTGCTGAAAGCCTGAAAGACTGCTTGATCAAAATTACATCTGAAGAACGGTATTCTTTGGAAGAAGGGGAATACTGGATTGATGATTTAATCGGTATGAAGGTGTTTGAAAAGGGGAGCGGCCGCTATCTAGGGATGGTGCATAACGTTTTCTTTGCCGGGGAAAATGATATCTACACCGTGATTTCAGATGACGGAAAAGAGCATTTTATTCCCGCAGTATCAGAGTTTATAAAAAAGGTGGACATTGATAATCGCGTTATGGAAGTTGAGATGATCGAAGGATTGTGGGAGTAATGCGCGTTACTATAATTACCGCATTTCCTGAGTTTTTTCGTGATTTTCTTTCTACAAGCATCATTGGCCGGGCTGTGGAAACAGGTTTGATCAACGTAAATTTGATTAACCTCCGGGAGTATGGCTTCGGAAATTATCGACAGATCGATGATTATTCTTTCGGCGGCGATGGCATGGTGCTCATGGCCGAACCTCTTTCAAAGGCGCTGGAAAAGGCTCGAGAGGGTCATCAGGGGGTAGATACTGTAGTCTATCCCAGTCCTCAGGGGGCTATGCTTACCCAAGAAATGGTGGAGTCCCTTGCGAGCAGGGAGCATGTTATTATCATATGCGGCCATTATGAAGGCATCGATGAACGCTTTGCAGGGAAGTGTGTGGATCTTGAGGTTTCCATTGGAGACTATGTGTTAACTGGGGGAGAAATACCAGCGATGGCCATTATTGATGCTATGGCTCGTCTTGTCCCAAATGTAGTAGGAAGGGGCGGGGCAGTAGAAGAAGATTCCTTTTTCAGGGGTATGCTGGATTTTCCTCACTATACAAGACCAGCACTGTGGGAAGGAGATCAGGTACCGCCCGTACTCATTTCAGGGAACGAGAAAGAGATCGATAAATGGCGTAAGCAGCAGTCTGTACAGAGAACATTGCGAAGGCGACCTGATTTATTAAGTCGAGCTAACATAGCATCGTACCTTGAAAAAGGAGTGTATCTGGCTTTGGTCCACCATCCTGTTATGGACCATTATGGGCAAAAAACGACAGCGGCTCTCACTGGTCTTGATCTTTCGGATATTAGTCGTTCTTGTCGTACTTATGGGCTACGTAAATTTTTAGTGGTTACTCCTCTGAAAAGTCAGCGGGAACTCGCAAAAACCATGGCCGCTCATTGGGTGAAGGGCTATGGAGCATCTTTCAATCCGAGCAGAGCGGAAGCATTTAAGACAATGAAAACGGTTCCAACTCTTGATAAGGCTATTGAGTGGATAAAAAGCAAAGAACACGAAGAGCCTCTAGTTGTTGGAACCACAGCTAGAGCTTGTTCCGGGGCAATTCACTGGCTGGAAATGAAAAGGACTCTTCTGGAGAGCCAGAAACCAGTGCTTTTTGTGTTTGGTACGGCTTCCGGGTTGCACAAAGAAGTCACTGAACGATGTTCTGTTCTTTTGCAGCCTCTTTCTGGGGGAAAGGAAGATTATAACCATCTCTCTGTTCGAACTGCGGTAGGAGTGATTCTCGATAGGTTTTTCGGGTGGAGATAAACGATTTTTGTAATGGAGTAAGGAGGGTTAGCAATGGATGCCATTAAACTGGTTGAAAAGAAATATATGAAAAACGAAGTGCCAGAATTTCGTTCAGGAGACACTGTTCGTGTCCATGTGAAAGTTACTGAAGGGGCTCGTGAGCGTATTCAGGTTTTTGAAGGTGTTGTAATAGCGAGGAAACATGGCGGAGTCAATGAAACTTTTACCGTCAGAAAGATTTCAAATGGAGTTGGCGTTGAAAGAGTTTTTCCAATCCACTGTCCTTCAATCGATAAGATCGAAGTAAAACGCCTTGGGAAGGTACGTAGAGCTAAACTGTACTATCTGAGAAAGCTCAGTGGTAAGGCTGCTCGTATTAAAGAAAGAAGAGAATTCTAAGTTTTTAGCATCTCTATGTATTGACTTAATGGGCAAGCCCCATTATAATAACCGTCGTTCTGCGGGGGTGGCGGAACGGGTAGACGCGCAAGGCTAAGGACCTTGTGGCCTCTGGGCTGTGGGAGTTCGAGTCTCCCCCTCCGCACCATATTGGGTTTGAAAGGGAAACATCGTACGATGTTTCCCTTTTTTAGTGCGCGCCGTTTTCGGATTACCTCGTTATGAACGTTCTTTGATTTTCCGCGTTCAAAACGGTGAGGCTATAGCTTTTCGAATATATTCTTCCATAAGGGGAACAGCGAAATCATTAAGATATTTTTGAATTGATTCTTCTGAGTAGGCAACGCATCCGTTTTCTCCCACATAATTTCCGCTAAGTACACAATCTAGCTGACGTCGTCCCCCCTCCCATGATATCCCAAGGAGGCTTTCGATCTCACTGCCTTTACTAATATGGCGGAGGGGCATCTCCAGGGAGAGACCAAAAAGCTTAAAGAGAGCTATGTACCCATCAAGGGATACACTGATCTGATTTATTTTTATAGCACTGTCATGGGATTCTCTTTCTCCGGCTATAACAGTTTTTATTCCAAGCTGAAGGGCCAGGGGGATACGGATCCCATGAAGATATAGGTGGCAGCCTATACAGGGTGTATAAAAACCAAATTTAGCCAAGGATATAGCCGTGATAGAGCCGCAAACTCTTTTCCAAAGGGCTGGTGAACCCATAAATACAGGAGAATAAATATGGACCGATAATGAGCGAAGGTGATCTTTCATATAATCAAGGTTATCGTATAAACTTATCCAGTCGCCATATTCTGTCGCGGTGTAAGCGATGGTGGGAACAACCCCTTTAACAGAGTGGTTTTCCATGTATTTAAAAAGAGCAGCGAAACTATCTCGTCCCGCGACCTCAATGATGACAACATCCTCCGTAGCCCTTATCCTCTTTATGTCATCTCGTGGCAGCATCCATGGCGGAAAATCTGCAATGAGCTCCGGTTTTCTCAGCAGAATAGCTTTGAGTCGTTCTTCCATGATTCTCACCCTCTCAATGGGATGTATGGGCCGGGATAATACGGTTGGTCTACTGGTGAATCCATGAGTCCTGCGAGCTTCCCTCTATCTAGAAGGTTTAGGGTCATATACATGAGCTCATGCCCTCGCAACAATCCCAATCCGCCTGCGGCACAACTTATTTCATCAAAGACTTGTACGGAGTCTTTTCGAGTATAACGTCCACTCATAATGATGGGCACAGTTTCTCCAGAGTGAATCATGTTTCCTACACTGGCGGTAGAATGGTCAGAGGTTACGATAAACAGTACCTCGTCATCAGGAACTATTACCTCATAAGCGAATTTAAAAGCCTTGTCCAGGGCCTCTATCACATCTATTTTCTTTTGATAGCTTCTTTTGTGAGCCGCTTCATCTGTTGCCTTAGTATGAACATAGATAAAATCATAATCTGTCGCTTCATAGGCTGTGCGAAGCCGTTCTTCAAGGTCTTTCTCAGGGGCATCTGTGTCACTTACACGAAGGATATCCATGCCAAGAATAGAACACAAGCCATGATAGATGGCACCGGAAGCTATGCAGAGTGCCCGAAGCCCCCATTTCTGGTGGAAAGGTATAAGAGGGCGGTATTGCCCAGCTCGCTGAAGACCTATAAAATTTATTGGAGGTTCGTTGTCCCTCTCTCTTTTGCTGTTTATAGGATGGGAAGACAAAATCTCATAGGACCACCTCATGTAGTCATTAAGAATTTCAGCGGTGTAATGTGCTTTTTTGAAATTCTTTGTGTCTTCTCTGGGGAGAACTTGCATAATAGGCCGTTCTTCATAGATAGGATTGGAGTCTGTTACCTCCGAGGAAAGCCCAGGTCCCCGCATGATGGAGAGCCCGGCGATACCAGTGGTGGGAATAAATTCGATCTCTATGTTGTCCTTTCTATAGAACCTGATAGCGTCATGAAGTGGTTTTAATACGGAAGGATCAGGATTCATCTTTTCAATCTTCAAGATAAAGAGGTTTTCTTTTTTGTCTACTGAGAAAGTGCGAGAAAGCAAGGACACGTCGCCATCTCTTACAGGAACCCCCTCTGCCCTGGCTTCGATGTACCCTCTCCCGGGGAAGAAGGCGAGATCATAGCCAAACATTATAAAGTGGGCCATTTCACTTGGCAAAGCCTGACCTTGCAGGCAACTATGATAGAGGCCGCATGTGCCTGATGCCGCAATACGATCCAGATTGACAGTTCGAGCTGCCTGAAGGGGTGTCTTCCCTTCCAGGGGGGCTATTCCTTTATCTCCCAATCCATCGAGAACAACCAGTATACATCTCATGAAACGATTATAATATAAAAATATTAGTGGGAAAAGAATTTAAAAAGCGTGAAAGATGGGGGGCTGCACCAATGAAGGCACAAATAGCTTTCTCGCCAAGTTTCTCGTATTTTTTTTATCCTTCAAAAGAAGAAATGACGCCTCTTAATTTTCCCTTGCAAAGGCTTACCTCCGTAAAAGACGGTGTGGAGGCTTTGGGTGTGCCTCACACTGAGGTGGGGGAGATTCTGGTTAACGGAATTTCTGTTGATTTTAATTATCTTTTGAAGGATAGAGACAAGGCATGTATATTGCCGTTTTCCCCGCCAGTTGATGTTACTAAAGCGACACTTTTAAGGCCAGTACCTCTTGAGCGGCCTTCTTTTGTAGTTGACATTAATGTAGCCAGACTAGGATCCCTTCTTCGATTGATGGGGCTTGATACTGTTTACAACCATGCATGGCGTGATAAGGATATTGCTGCTATTTCTAAAGATGAAGGGAGAATTGTAATAACGAGAGACCGTTCCTTGTTAAAGCGAAAAATAATAACCTATGGACGGCTTATTCGCGAGGAAAGGCCCTGGGCCCAGCTATTTGAGGTTATAAAGTTTTATAATCTAAAATCGTGGCTTTTTCCTTTTAGCAGATGCAGTTTTTGTAACGAGACTCTTCGCCCCGTCCAAAAGGAAGATGTTCTTGATCGCCTGGAGCCTCTTACGCGGTTGTTCTATAATGAGTTTACCGAATGTCCAAAGTGCGGAAAGGTCTATTGGTCAGGATCTCATAAGCAGAGGATAAAAGAGAGAATTCTGGTTATGCTGGAGAAATCTCAGCAGTTGAAAGCAGAGGATGATTATACTTCTGATAACATATTTTAATATAAAACCACAGTAGTGAAAAGAGGAAGGATTGATCATCACAATGTCTGAGGCAAAATTTGACAGATTGTTTAATCCCCGCTCCATTGCGTTAATAGGAGAGGGGCTTGCATGGAGCGGAGCGGCTGCAAGAGCTGAGAAGACCCTTCAGGAGTCTTCTTTTAATGGCCCCGTTATTGAGATTAAAAATGAAGAAGCCACTTTTCAACAGGTGGATTTAGCCATTTTAGACGTGGCGACATGTCGTTTGCCTTACTGGCTTGGCAGATGCGGAGAAGAAAATATTCCTTATGCCATGCTCCTTGCATCGGAACAAAGTGGAGTGTGGAGTCAAAAAGATAAAGAGACAGTCAGTCGAATACTTTCGAAAAGCGCATTACGCATTATAGGTCCGGATTCCATGGGATTTATCAATTTAAAAGATAAGATTGTTATTTCTCCTTTTCAAGGGTGCTTCAGCAAAGATCAATACGAGAAAGTAGCGCTTATTTCGCAAAGTGGGGATTTGGGCTTTGCTGTTGCTTCTGCTGCTCGATTAGCAGGGACAGGCTTTCGATATGTGATAACAACAGGTGGGACATCAGATATAGATTTGGCTGAGGTTGGAACATGGATTCTAAATGATCCTTGTGTAAAGTTAATGCTTTTCTGTCTGGAGGGATTGCGTGACGGAGTAGCTTTTTTAAGAATGGCTCGTGAAGCCAATCTGAGGGGAGTACGCCTTGGAGTTCTTAAAGCCGGGCAGAATGTTTCATCTCGCCAGGCTATTTCAAGTCATGTATCGGCTGGTGCAGGGAATGCGGCAATTTGGAGTGCTGCATTTAAGCAGTTTGGAATTCTTCCCCTGCGTGACACAGATGAAATAATAGACCTGGCCTGTGTCTATAATTCCTTCCTCCCCCCTGCTGGGCGAAAAACTATCATTGTTTCTCCTTCCCGAGGAGCAGGCATTGCCTTTTCTGATAATTGTTTTGAAGAGGGGCTGAAGGTGCCATCAGTTCCCGAAGATCTTCAAAGAGAGCTGAAAAAAAGCCTCCCTTCTGATGTTTATGTAAATAACCCTATCGATTTGGCTTCCCTTGGAATGGAGGGGGCAGAATATGTAACCTACCTGCTCCGACGTCTGATGAACTCTCCCAATTTGGACATAATAGCTGCTGTTTTAACAGAAAGCCGGGGAGAAGAAGTGCGAAATATTATGGCAGCGTTGCTTGATGTGGTCAGGGATAGAAAGCACCCGGTGGTGTGTTGTTCTATGGGAGGCATAGAGGAAGAAGAAGTGAGGGAAATGTTAAAGGAAGAAGGTATTCCCTTTTTTACCAGCCCAAGACGATGTGCTCGAGCCTTAGCGGGCTTGAGTGTCGGCATCCCTTCTCTTGAAGCATCAATGCCTGTAAGTTGTGAGGAGTGTGCTGTGGCGGAAGAGAAAGAAGGACTCCCTGACCTCCCCCAAAGCATGACAGAATATGATGCGAAACGACTTCTTGCTTTTCACAATATAGATATTACCAAAGAATATTTGTGCCACTCATTGGAAGAAGCTATTGAAACAGCAGAAACTATTGGCTATCCAGTTGCCCTCAAGGTGATGTCTCCGAATATCGTCCATAAAAGTGAAGCCCGAATAATAGCATTAAATTTGAGAGGGGAAGAGGAACTTAGAAATGCCTATGGCCGCACCTTGGAAAAAGCCAGACTGGCTAACCCAGCAGCGGATATCAGGGGGGTACTTGTTCAGGAGATGCTCGAGGACGGTATAGAGTGTACTGTTGCGATCAAACGGGATACTGTCTTTGGAGCGGTACTATCTGTTGGCCTCGGAGGTATATACGCGAGTGCCGTTCGGGATTTTGTCATGAGAGTTGCTCCTGTGGACGAAGAAAGTGCTATGGCGATGATTAGAGAATTGAAGGGATACTCTCTTTTACGCGGGGTTTGGGGGCGCCCTGGTTATGATGTGGCGGCATTTGCTAAAATGGTGGCCAGCCTTTCAAGATTGGCGTGTACTGAAACTAGGCTTGTTCAATTGGAAATAAACCCTGTTTTTGTAAAGAAAAAGGGTGCTGTTGTTGTGGATGCATTTGTTCTAAGGAGGTAACAATGACAAACTGGATGTGGATTCTAATTGCATATTTAGCAGGATCTTTCCCCACAGGATATGTCTTTGTTAAATTATTTTGTGGTGAAGATATCCGCACATTTGGTTCTGGGAACATAGGCGCCACTAATGTTGGACGTCGGATGGGGAAAAAATGGGCAATTATCGTGACGATTATAGATATGATTAAAGGCGGAATGGTGCTTGTTTTAGCAAGATCTATGAAAGTGGAAGGCTCCTCGCTTCTCGCTCTAATGGCATTTGCTAGTGTATGCGGGCATAATTTCCCCATATGGCTTAAAGGCAAAGGCGGCAAGGGTGTGGCGACGACCTTTGGTGTGGTTTTCTTTATGATACCTCCCTATAGCTCCTATGCTGCTTTGGCAGCTGGCATAATATGGTATGGAACCTTGAAAATTTCAAGGTATGTGTCTGTGGCTTCAATAGCATCTCTTTTCAGCCTTCCCCTTATTTTCATAACCCTTAAAATGGATTCTTCTCATGTTTTGGCAGTTCTCTCCATGGCTTTTCTGGCTCTTGTCCGCCACAAAGAGAACATAAAACGTATACGCAGCGGAGAAGAGAACCAAGTAGGCAAAAAATAATCTATCCCCCCTAATTCTGAAACAACCTTGACTAATATTGACCAATTCTCTACAATAAGAACACCAACGATTCAGGGTAGGAGGTTTGTGTTATGTCGAGCCTGACTGAGGTTATTGAAGATTATATTAATAAGCTTTTTCAAGAAGAAATGGAAGAAGAAGCTATTTCTTTACGACGTAAAGACCTTGCGGAATTCTTCGGTTGTGTCCCGAGTCAGATCAACTACGTTTTAAGAAGCCGTTTCACTCCTGAAAGAGGATATATAGTAGAAAGCCAGCGTGGGGGACATGGTTATATCCGCATAGTTCGTATCTGTTACGATGTGCCGGAAGAAAAGATAAGTCATATTGAAGATATAGTGGGTAATGCTGTAAGTGAACAGGATGCAAAACGTCTTTTAGCTGCCCTTCAGGACAGAGAGCTTCTTTCTGCGAGAGAACGTCTCGTGATAGAAGTGGCGATGAGGTTTTTAGATGAAGTGGCCAGCTCTGATTTCGATGTATCTCCTTACAAGCGAAATGCTTTGCAGGCCGAGATCTTAAAACGAATGCTTCGAGGTCTGGCCCTTGCATAAGAGCATTATTTGAAAGGGTGGAAAACCATGTGGCAGTTTTTTACGGAACGGGGCAAAAAAGTAGTTCAGCTTGCCCATAGAGAGGCTCTTCGGATGGGGCACGACGTAATCGGAACAGAGCATATCCTTCTTGGCCTTCTCGTAGAAGGAGAGGGTGTCGCTGCTCAGGTTCTCAATTCACTTGGCGTGAACTTTCAGGAAGTCCGTCGGCAAACAGAAGAACTCGTAGGAAAGGGACAGCCTATATTAAAGCCTATTGATCTTCCGTTGAGCCCACGAGCAAAACGAGTGCTTGATCTTGCCATTAAAGAAGCTCGGAATATGGGAGTTAACTATGTAGGCACAGAGCATGTGCTTCTCGGTCTCTTGGCCGAAGGGGAAGGTGTGGCAGCTCAGATCCTTCTGTCTTCAGGTGTAGATACTGTTATTGTTCAGCGGGAAATAAGCCGTTTCATAGCAAATAACGAAGCAGATAGGGGGGTACAGCCAGATCTATCCGGCGAAGGGCAAAGGAGCCTGCACTCCAAGACCCCTACTCTCGATCAGCTAGGTATAGATCTTTCAGAAAAGAGTCGAAAAGACGAACTTGACCCCGTTATAGGCCGAGACAAAGAAATTCAGCGAGTGATACAAATTCTTGCCAGACGAACCAAAAACAACCCGGTCCTTCTTGGGGATCCTGGAGTAGGGAAAACTGCAATAGTGGAAGGACTGGCACAGAAGATTCAAGATGGTAATATTGCTGAAATTTTGAGAGGGAAAAAAATAGTTCAGCTGAACATAGGAAATCTCGTAGCCGGAACAAAATACCGCGGCGAATTCGAAGAGAGGATGAGAAAGCTCTTAAAAGAACTTCGAGAAACAGGGGATGTTATCATCTTTATCGATGAGATTCACTCCATAATCGGTGCCGGTGGCGCAGAGGGAGCTGTGGATGCTGCCAATATACTCAAGCCAAGTTTATCGCGAGGTGAGTTTCAGGTCATTGGCGCTACTACATTAGATGAATATCGTAAATATATAGAAAAAGACGCAGCCCTTGAACGGCGCTTTCAGCCAGTAATGGTTGAGGAACCCTCGGTAGACGATACGATTAGCATACTTGAGGGACTCAGAGATCGATATGAGTCCCATCACAGGGTAAAGATATCAGACGATGCCCTTGTCGCTGCCGCTCGCCTTTCATCAAGATATATTACAGAGCGTTTTCTTCCCGATAAGGCGATTGACCTGATCGATGAAGCAGCTGCCCGAGCTCGCTTGAAAACCATGGAGATTCCCGCAAATCTTAAAGATATAGAACATGATCTTGAAGAGGTTCGAAAAGAAAAAGAGGCTGCCGTAACCTCTCAGGAATTTGAAAAAGCTGCTCGTTTACGAGATACTGAACGGAAGATATCGGAGGAACTCGAAGAGAAGAAAAAAGATTGGCAGTCCAGGCGATATCAAGAGAAACCTCTCGTTTCTTTTGATGATATTGCCACTATAGTGAGCGAGTGGACGAATATTCCAGTAACTCAGTTGACAGAAGAAGAAACCCAGCGACTGCTTAGGATGGAGGAAGAGATACATTGCCGGCTTATTGGCCAGGAAGAGGCGGTTAGTGCCGTTGCCAGAGCTATACGTAGAGCGAGGAGCGGCATGAAAGACCCCCGTCGTCCCGTGGGCAGTTTTCTTTTCTTAGGACCCACAGGCGTCGGTAAAACTGAGTTAGCCAGAAGATTGGCAGATTTTCTCTTTGGCAGCGAAGACGCCATGATCCGTCTTGACATGAGCGAGTTTATGGAACGCCATGAAGTAGGAAAACTGATAGGGGCCCCTCCTGGGTATGTGGGGTACGATGAAGGTGGAAAGCTTACGGAGGCCATTCGTCGACGTCCTTATTCAGTAGTGTTGTTTGATGAAATAGAAAAGGCCCATGAGGACGTTTTCAATATCTTGCTTCAAATTCTGGAAGATGGTCGGCTTACAGATGGTCAGGGTCATACAGTTGACTTCAGGAATGCTGTTATTATTATGACCAGCAATATTGGGGCCAAAGATTGGGTCAAAGGGACATCCCTTGGATTCTCAATATCAGGAGAAGCGGATGGTTATTTCGATTGGGATAAAACTAAATCTGATATTTTGGATGCGGTGCAAAAAACATTTCGCCCTGAATTTATTAATCGAGTAGATGAGATGGTGGTTTTCAGGCCTCTGAGCAAAAAGGAAATGCTTGTTATCGTTGATATCATGTTATCCGACGTAAGGGAACGGTTGCGTTATCAAGATATAGATATTAAGGTTAGCGAAGAGGCAAAAGCGTTTATTCTCGAAAAGGGTTATAACCCAAGATATGGTGCCAGACCCTTGCGGCGAAAAATTCAGCAGCTTATAGAAGACCGGATGGCAGACATGCTGCTTGAAGGCAAGATCAAGAAGGGAAGTCTCGTCTCTATTGATGAGGACAAAGGTGAAATGACTTTTGAGTGTACAAAACCTCAAAAAAGGAAAAAAGAAAAGAAGGCGGCGGTTTAGAGCCGCCTTCTTTCATAAAAAATAACCCCTTTGTTTTTTCTCCTGCTGACAGAGCGTTTCATCCCCTGTACAATAACATGCACGGTTCTTCTTAAAATAATGAAGGAGGTGTCCCATGGGAAGTTCTAATTCGTGGTTTTTATTGTTCATCTTCTTTTTTATTTACCCCCAATTGAGGCAGCAGATCTTACATTGGCGAAGAATTACCGCGCTAAGGGCCTGCGAAAAACGCAGAAAGACGAGGATCATAACCCTTATCCATCGTCAGGAGAGCGTTGGTTTTTTTGGGATGTTCTCACGCAACTTCATCAACATTGAAGATTCTGAGGAAGTATTGAGGGCCATTCGCCTTACCTCTGAAGGAACCCCTATCGATCTTATTATACACACCCCGGGGGGATTGCTCCTCGCTGCGGAGCAGATAGCTTATGCATTGAAGAAGCATCCAGCAAAGGTTACAGTGGTTGTTCCCCATTACGCTATGTCTGGCGGCACTCTCATAGCCCTTGCCGCAGACGAAATTCTTATGGATAAACATGCAGTGCTTGGCCCTGTAGATCCGCAGATAGGGCAATATCCGGCAGCCTCTATTCTCAGAGCCGTAGAAGAGAAACCTGTATCAGAGGTGGAGGATACGACTCTCATCCTTGCTGACGTGAGCCGGAAGGCTGTAAAGCAGACCCGCTCTTTTGTGTTCAATCTGTTAAAAGACCGAATGGGTGATGAAAAAGCAACAGAATTGGCTTTAGTGCTGACCGAAGGCCGATGGACCCATGATTATCCGATTACGGCAGAGGAAGCCCAAGCCCTCGGCTTGCCCGTGAATACAGATCTATCTTCTCAAGTTTGCAATATTATGAAACTCTATCCTCAGTCGGGGATAGGAAGGCCATCTGTACAGTATGTTCCTATTCCTTATCCGTCAGCCCCAGATTAAAATAGTTTAGACGCAAGGCGGGAGATATGGTGAAAATGTTTGACAAAGCGCCTCAATGTTTGAGTAAGACTTCTTGTTTCAATAACGAACCTCCCCTTGAAGAAACCAGCATCTTGACATCTGGCTTCGCCTTTCCCAAATGGATGCGCGGGATAACCTTCGTTGTGGGATTTCTTATTTTAGCTATAGGCATGGCCAAACTTTTTTCTATGAAAATAAAGGGGCTTATGCTTATGTTCCCCTATGTTCTGGTGGGGATAGTTTGCCTTTCCATGGGTGGGATCAACAATTCGATGAGTATTTCTTCAGAAGGGGTAATTTACGCCCGGACAGTCTGGGGGAAGAAAAGGCAAGAAGTATTACCTTGGGAAACTGTTCAGTCTGTCGCAATTCTCCGCAAAAAAAATTTATTCTATGCGCGTTTTTTTAAAGAGGATGGGAAAGGATGGCAAATTCCCTTCCGAAGTGATCAATGGGAGATCTTTCAGTGTATTGTAAACAAATACCGACCAGACCTTACCATTGAAGATAAAACAAAAGTTTAACAGGCTTACGGGAGAGTAAAAGATGGATAAGTTAAAAATGGCATTCCCCTTCGCTCATCAAATCGCCATTGCCATTGGGATTGTTATTGTCTGGATTATTGTAAATAAAGTAGTTTCTTTGACAACCTCACGTGGTTTTGACCTGCTCCATAAGCGGCTGGTGAAAAACGGAAAAAACGGAAGCAGGCCAGCGGCGCTACAGCGGATCGAAACACTGAAAGGAATAACTCTAAATGTGGTGAAGTGGCTTATTGCCGTTATTTTTGTGTTGAGTCTCATTGGCAGTTTTGGTGTCAACATAACTCCGATCTTGACCGGTGTCGGCTTGGCGGGCTTGGGAATATCCATGGCTGCACAGAATATTATTCGTGATTTCTTAAATGGTATTTTTGTTGTTTTAGAAGACCATTACGGAGTGGGAGATTGGATAAATACATCTATGGGAGGTGGGACAGTAGAAAAACTGACTCTTCGCACCACCCATTTACGCGATATTGATGGAAATCTCATTATTATTCCTAATGGAAGCATCAATGGCGTTACAAATTATACTAAAAACTGGTCTCGCGCCGCGATCAAGATCCGAGTTCCTTTCGATTCAGATGTACGGAAAGCAATGAAAATAATGGAAGAGACAGCACATACACTTCAGCGGGAAAACTCCTCTCTTTTTATAGGCTCTCCCACAGTTCAGGGTATTCTTGATTTTCTTGACAGCTCCATGGTTTTGAGAACACTTTTTGATACGACACCAGGAGATCAGTGGGCATTATCCAGGGAATATCGCCTGAGGGTGAAAGAGGCTTTTGATGAGGCAAATATCCCTATGGCCATACCACAAACAGAAGTAAGGCTTCATTCTCTGGAGCCAAAGAAAATTCCGTAAGGGAGAGGGCGTTCCTTCCCTCCAGGAATGGCATTGACGATTTCTCCTTTCCACAGGAGTTGGGAGGAACCGCCACCATCAAGATTTAGTACTGTCGAGAGACCTAGGTTATGTGCAAGCTGGCTTGCCTCCATAAGGGTAACTCCATTGCTGTGCCAGGGGTCTCGGCCATCTACTACAATCCACCAGAGCGCCTTCCCATCAGTGCCAACAAGGGTTCGAGGATGTCTACGTTCTCGGAAACCTTTTGAAAACCCTTCATTTTTAGTTTGAAGTTGTCCATCCAATAAAAGCATAGGGCCGCCCTGCAGGGCAAATATGGCTTCCCGCATTGCTGAATCTCTCCATTGTACTTCTATTGAGAGGGGATTCCCATGTTCCAGCAGAGAATTAACTATCTGTATGCCATATCCCCTTGCAGCAAGAAGAACATGTCCTTCCGGCACGATTCGCCGAGCTTTGTCCCCTCGATTTAATTTTTTCACGGCCCCTTGCTGAAGTAAGAATGCCTCGGCGTCAGATTGCAAAGGACGGGGAAGGGCGCCAGCTTCCGGGGAGAAAAGAGCCAAACCGTTTTGTGACGGAAAAGTGTTTAAAGAGCCGATAGGCGCAATACGGTCATTTTTTCGTAGTACGGCTCGAAACTCGCCACTTCCGAAGAGAGCTTTACCCTTGGCAGTCCAGCCCACAGCGGAACGCCTTTCATATGAAGGAAAGAGGGGAATGCCATTGATTAATAGCGTTCCTATTGGTTTCCCTTTTGTAAAAAAACCTCCATTTATAGCTCCTTCAGCTTTTAACTCTTTATTCATTTGACTTAGGGGGAGAATATATTTTCCTAAAGAATGGGCGGTAACAATAAAAGGAGATTGCTCGTCCTTTATCTGTATGGCAGCCCAGAAGAGCGCGTTGCCTCCCTGTTCGCTATAGGGAACAACTTGTCCAGCCAGATCAGCGGGTATTCTAGCGAGAACTTCCCATGCTTTAACATAATTTGTGTATGGTCCAACATAAACAGCATAAGCACATTCAGTATTTGCCATAAAAGCCGACAAACCCTGTTCTGATAAATTCTTTTGGAGGGACAGGGCATTTTCTTTATCCTGGAACTCCTTTATGAATATAGCCCAGGAACTTGGCGGAGTGCCAATTTTCTCACGGCAGACCCGTAGGGAAGCGTATTCTCCATGAAAAGTCTGATCCCAACTAATAGAACGTCGACATTGTATAAGCCAGTCTTTTAGCTCTTGAAGATCCTGGGGGTTTAGATTTTCCAGGGGATCAGATAGAAAAACTTCAGGAGCACAAGGAGTACATGCTTTTCCCAAAGTTAGGTATGGGATCATATACTCAGGTATCTGCGGATTATTCTTAGGGACAAGAAAGTTAATGAGTCTTGCCTCGTGAGACCAACCCATGGCTTTGAAGGCGAAAAGCAATGCTTCCATGCGAGTCGCTTCTAGATCTGGATGGAATCGTTCTCCTGGGAAGATAATGCCATATGCCCGTGCTGTTTCTACAGCTGGGAATGCAGGGTGGTTTTCTGGCACATCTGAGAAATGTTCTTCTCCTGTCCATCTTGGGATAGCCAGAGATTCGATGATTGCTTCGGCCATTATTCCCCTGCTTATGGCTTCAGCGGGAATAGCCTGAAATATCAATAGGAATATGATAGAGGAGATACACCATAAGGCTGTTGTTGTCTTTTTACGTGCCATAGTCAGAACTCCTTTTCAACGTGATATATAATTATTCTCTCATCCCTTCTACAGGAGGGCAATCGTGCTTAGGACTCTTTTTGTATAGAAAGCAGAGAATGGCCATTTCGGAGGTTGACAGAACTGTCACTGCTACTTATAATACTCACGTTTCGCAATGAGGGGCTATAGCTCAGCTGGGAGAGCGCTTGAATGGCATTCAAGAGGTCAGGGGTTCGAGCCCCCTTAGCTCCACCAGAATATTTAAAGCAGCTGCACTGCGCAGCTGCTTTTTTCCTTTTAAGGCCTGTTTGAAGTTTCCAATATTTTTATATTTTCTTTTTTGTGTTTTGATGTTCTTTTGTACTATACTTGTTCCACTTGGCCCAATGGCTATTTTGTTTGTATAAAGAGGAGGAGGGTAAATGTCACCGAAGGGTTACCACTTTATTGTTGAGGCTTCAGGGTGTGGGGGCGTTATCGGACAAGTTGAACGTTTGCAGGAAATCCTAGTGGAAGCAGCGAAGAGAGCGAATACCCAAGTCTGGTCCGTGTCCTTTCATCGATTCCCTCCCTATGGAGTGAGCGGCGTTGTGGTTATCAGCGAATCGCATCTATCTGTTCATACGTGGCCTGAAGCACAATATATGGCTCTTGACATATATACTTGTGGTGAGCACAGCATGCCTGAGGTTGCTGTGAAATATGTGCTTGAACAGGTTGGTGCCGCCCATACCCATATAACAGAAATTACCCGTGGTATTGATGATGGCGACGAAATTTATTACCACTCGTTTATTACCTGGGAAGAGAGGCTGAAAGAAGAAGTAGAGTAGATGATTTTTTCTTCTCGTGTTACTTTTTAGGATGGAGTAAATACAAAAGAGGCCAGGTAGAACCTGGCCTCTTGCATTTATTATGGCAGCCCCAACGGGATTCGAACCCGTGTCTCCACCTTGAGAGGGTGATGACCTCGGCCGCTAGTCGATGGGGCCTTGTTTTCTGGCTGGGGAACCTGGATTCGAACCAGGATTACCTGATCCAGAGTCAGGCGTGCTGCCGTTGCACCATTCCCCAATATCATCTGCATCTTACGCAGCGAAGGGTATATTATCATGGTCTTTATGAAACTGCAACCCCCTTTCCTTTTCAGGGCGGCGAGATGATCAATTTGAAAGTCAAGACTTCTTTCAGAAATACTTTTTGGGATAGAATTCTGAAATATTTAATAAAATAAAATTTGACAAGTTTAAAAATAATATGTAGAATGTCGTCACTTTTAAGGATACAGAATACACCAGAGGCAAGGAGGGGAAAGCAGTGAATGTCAATCTAAATATATTAATTAACATAATAATTATACTTCTAGTCATTATTAGCTGCGGGTCCTCTTCCGGAGTGCCTACTGGCGTTTGATTTTTAGCCAGCAGACTTTTCGGGGGTCGGCCCTTTCAGGGTTCGACCCCTTTTTTTATACATCCATTCAATCACACTAATTTTTTAAAAAGTTAAACATTTAAAGAAGTAAAGGGAATTTTCGTGTAGAGTTTTTTGTTTTGAACATACAAACAATATTCAGGGAGGGATTTTTATATGAAACAGGAAAAAATGGAAAGGGAGCAGTGGGGAAGTCGAATTGGCTTTCTACTCGCTTCAGCGGGGTCGGCAATTGGTCTTGGTAATATTTGGCGCTTTCCCTACATTACGGGGAAAAATGGTGGGGCTGCCTTTCTAGTGATATATATCGCTTTGGCATTTACTATTGGGGCATCGGTAATGTTGGCAGAGTTTGCCATCGGGCGCGCGGCAAAAAAGAATGCAGTAGGGGCTTTCAGGGAGCTCAAAGGTGGAGTATGGCCTCTCGTTGGTTGGATGGGGCTGGCTGTGGCTTTTATTATCCTCTCTTATTATGCTGTCATCGGAGGGTGGACCTTTGCTTATATTTTTAAGTCTTTCACAGGTCTCATGTCGCTTCATGATACATCAGCTGCTCAGGATTCCTTTTTAGGCTTTATCGCCAATCCCACTCAAGTTCTCCTGGCTTTTTTTGTTTTTATGCTTATGGTTGTTCTTGTAGTGTATAAAGGAGTTGGGCAAGGTATTGAGCGTGCCAGTAAAATTCTAATGCCTGGGCTTTTTATTGTCCTGCTTGTTCTTGTTACCAGGGCTTTGACACTTCCTGGAGCATCAAAAGGCATTGCTTTTTATCTTAAACCAGACTTTTCGAAAGTCACCGGAAGCACTATTATAGATGCTCTTGGACAGGCTTTTTACTCTCTCTCACTTGGTATGGGAATCCTCATCACGTTTGGCAGCTATATTGGGAAGAATGAAAATATCCCAAAGTCAGTTGTCACAGTTACTTTTCTTGATACCCTTGTTGCTTTTCTTGCGGGATTAATAATCTTCCCTACTGTTTTTGCTTTTGGTATCGATGCAGGAGCAGGGCCAGGCCTCACTTTTATTACCTTACCAGCCGTTTTTTCGAAGATGTGGGGCGGCATGGTTTGGTCGGCGCTCTTTTTTGTACTTCTCTTTATAGCTGCCCTTACCTCGTCAGTATCACTTTTTGAGGTTGTTGTTTCTTACTGTAAAGATGAACTGGGCTGGAGCAGAGGGAAGAGTTCACTCCTTATGGGGACGGCTATTTTTCTTTTTGGGGTTCCATCAGCCCTGTCCCAGGGGGCTTACCCTATCAATCTCTTTGGTAAAAGTTTTCTCGATGCCATGGATTGGATGTGCAACAATATCCTTTTAACTACAGGCGGTCTTCTGATTTGCCTTTTTGTAGGGTGGGTTGTAACAGATAGAATTAAAGATGATATCTCTAATAAGGGCAGACTCAATTTTGCGCTAATGTCGCCATGGCTTTTAATACTGCGTTTTTTAGCTCCTATCGCTATCGTCATGATTATGTGGAGCGGTCTTCGTTAAAGGTTCTACTTGTCTGTAGAGAGGACATCTTATTAAGATGTCCTCTCTTTTTTTAGCTGGAAACCTTATGGTATAGTGTATTATATTGCATGTCATCTGTAGATTCCTTTATTCCAGATTAAAAGATAAATGAAATTATACAAGGAGCGTGACAATAAATGAGAAAAAACAGCGCCTCATATAAAGAGATGCTGAAGAAACGTCCCCTGAATGTTCAGGCTTTATGGGAAAATGAAGAAGTAGGCTTAGTAAGCGGACGGGACATTGTCAGGGCTTTTCGGGAAGCTAATGCTATCATCCTTGCAGTTAATGCAAGAAATCCGCTAACTATAAAAGGGGTATTCAAAGCAGCTCAAAAATTAAATGCCGCTGTATTTATTGAGATCGCAAAGTCGGAATCAACATACTGCGCTGGTAATTTTGATAATCTTCCCGAGTATGCGGTGAAAACTTCCGCTGAATTAGGGCATGGTATCGTTTTTGGCCTTCACGTCGACCATTATGCCATTAAGTCTGAAAAGGATCTATTTAAAGCGGTGGGGCATCTTCCATCTGTGATTCAAAAAGGCTGGACGTCTGTAGCTATAGATGCTTCCCATATGCCGGATTGGGAAAACCTCTGCTTCACTCGGGACATAGCCATGCACATTCCTCCCTATCTGGGACTGGAAGTAGAAGTGGGCGAGATAAAGGGACCAGGGGAATTAACCACAGTTGAAGAGGCTCAATTCTTCATTGGTGGACTTAATTCATGGGGAATATTCCCTGACCTTCTAGCTATTTCCAATGGAAGCCTTCATGGAACGTACGATACAGGACAGCAGGAAGGAATTGATCTTCAGCGTACCCAGGACATTGCTCATGTTATTCGCCCCTTTGGTGTTTCTATAGCCCAGCACGGTATTTCAGGAACTCCCATTGAGAAGGTGGCTAAATTCGCTAATTTTGGAATCAATAAGGGGAACGTCGCAACCCTTTTTCAGAATATTGTCTTTGGGATAAAAATGGATTCTGATACGGGAAATGCCATAGCAGAGAACGGTTCATATGTTAAAGAACCCCATCGCGGCGTTTCAGAAAAGACATGGCAGAAAATTGTAGAGTGGTGTGACAGTCAGAGCTACAGCAGAAAAGATGGGAACTATAAAAAAGCGAATCTTCCGCTAGGAAACGTGATCTTAGAGGAATCCCCTGAAATCATTGGCCGTATTATCGACGAAACAGAGGAATGGGCCAGCCGCTTTATCAAAGCCTTTAACGCTGTGGACTCAGCAGACAGGGTGCTCGAGGTTATTGCAAAACGCTCTGATCATAATGGCGCCCCCGAGCAGGCTATTTTGGGAAAAAGATCAGATTATACAGAAGATCGAGCTCCGGGACATTCTCTAAAGGATGGGGGAGACTATTCAGATTAAATTCTGTGCAGCTCTTGACAGACATGTAAAGTAATTATATAAAGTTGCCTCAAATACGAATGATTTGTAGCAAGCGATGAAGAGGAGAGTAGTTTTGTCCCCGTCCGAAACAGAGAAGAAAAGCCACGGGCTGAGAGCTTTTCACGGAAAGACAGGATGAAGACCACCTCGGAGCAGGTGTCGAAGCCAGAGGGATAAGGCACAGGGAAGCCGCCCCTATAGCGGAAAGAGAGCCGGCATGTCCGGAAATGGAGTGGAACCGCGAGTGAGCCCACATCGTCTCCAAATTAAGGAGAGATGTGGGCCTTTTTATTTTTGGGAGGTAAGGAAATGGCAAGGCAGGGTATATTGCATCGATACGAAAAAGATTTGCCCTTAACAAGGGCGACACCCCGTATAACGCTCATGGAAGGTGACACTCCTCTTATTCACTTAAAAAATCTAAGTCGTGAATTAAAAGTGGAACTTTGGGCCAAGTTTGACGGCTTAAACCCAACGGGATCTTTTAAAGACAGGGGTATGGTCATGGCTGTCGCAAAAGCCCTTGAAGAAAAAACAACGGCGGTTATATGCGCTTCTACTGGTAATACATCTGCCTCTGCAGCTGCTTATGCTGCTTCTGCTGGTTTGGCCTGCTTTGTTTTACTCCCCGCAGGAAAAGTTGCTTTAGGAAAATTAACACAGGCCTTGATTTATGGGGCAAAGGTTGTCGCCGTCAAGGGAAATTTTGATGAGGCATTACAGCTGGCCCGAGAAGCAGCTCTTTCGAAAAAAATAACTCTTGTAAACTCTATAAATCCCTATCGCCTCTGGGGGCAGAGATCTGCTGCATGGGAAATTTGTGATGAGTTGCAAAAAGCTCCTGACTGGATTGTGTTGCCAGTGGGGAATGCGGGAAATATTAGTGCATATGCAGCAGGACTGGAATACTACAAAGAAATAGGAAAGATTGACTCGATGCCGCGCCTTATGGGTGTTCAGGCTGAGGGGGCCGCTCCCCTTGTGCTTGGACGGATAGTAGAAAAACCAGAAACAGTTGCAACTGCGATTCGCATTGGAAACCCAGTGAATGCTGAGAAGGCCGTTCGGGCAATAGAAATGAGTAATGGGAAGTTTGATGCTGTAACAGACACAGAGATTCTTGAGGCACAAAGAGAATTGGCATCTCAGGATGGAGTATTTGCAGAACCTGCTTCTTGTGCCCCTCTTGCCTTTCTCTTGAAACAGAAGAGGGCTGGCAAATTATCTGAAGGATTGCGAATTGTCCTTATTCTGACAGGGAATGGATTGAAAGATCCTGACAGCCCTCTTCAGGGTTTACCAGGGCCAATTTCAGCAGAGGGAACGTTGGAAGCTCTGAAAGGAGTTTTAGGATTATGAGGCTCTTTAGGGTGAAGGTGCCGGCTTCCAGCGCTAATCTGGGATCAGGTTTTGATACGTTGGGACTGGGATTGTCCCTGTATAACTTTTTTGATGTGCGAGCTTTTTTAAAAAAGGGGTCCTATGTTCTTGAAATAATAGGAGAAGGGAGCGGTGAACTCGGTAGAGAGAACAACGCTCTTATCCAGAGTTATGAATTTGCCTGCAACAAATGGGGGATTGATCCCCCGGGTCTGGATTTGTGTTCTCTTAACGCCATTCCTATGGCTCGGGGGCTTGGCAGTTCCTCCACGGCCATTGTGGCAGGTGTTGCCATAGCAAACACATTACGGGAAAATTCCCTTCAAAAGGATGAACTTTTATCTCTTATGGTAGAGTTAGAGGGGCACCCTGATAATGTTGTTCCGTGCTGTATGGGAGGGATGGTTGTCAGTGGAGTGGATGGAGGAATTATCCGCTTTGTAAAAATGCCGCCTTTACCTGAGGACATGGTGGCTGTTGTCGCAGTGCCTGAAGTTCGGGTGAGTACTCAGAGTGCACGAGAAGCACTCCCGACGAAAGTTTTTTTGAAAGATGCTGTTTATAATATAAGCCGAGCTGCTCTTCTTGCGGCTTCATGGAGTACAGGAAACTGGAGCAATCTTCCCTGGGCTATGGGTGATCGCCTCCATCAGCCCTTTAGGGCCCGCCTTTTTCCTGGGGGAGAAGAAATATTAAGGGAGCTTTCAAATGCACCAAATTGTTCGGGAGTGGCTATTAGCGGTTCTGGCCCGAGTATGATTGCTTTTGCCAGGGGATTGGCAGGAGATATTGCCAAACTTATGTGTTCGATTTTTTCTCGACATGGTATCCGGTCGCGCTTTTTCGTATTGAGGGAAGATCGCGAAGGCTTGAGCATCTTTTAGGCTGTTGACAATGAAGGGAGGGTATTTTTAAGATGACGAAGAGAGACGAGAACAAGCCAAACAGGCAAGTTGTGAAAAATTTGGATGTGGCTAAGGTCGCTTTGCTTGGAGTACCAGACATCCCTGGCATAGCTGCTTCCCTTTTTGCAGCCCTTGCTGATGCGGATATTAAGGTTGAAATGATTGTACAGAGCGTAATGAGGGGGCAGGTGAACGATATAGCCTTCCTTGTGCAGAAAAGTGGAATTGAAGGGGCAATACGAGTTTGTCGTGCCGTTTCTATGGAAATTGGCGCTCAAGGTGTGACCTTTGACACTGAAATAGCCAAAGTATCGGTTTTCCCACAGGATTTTGACCCTAAAGTTCCATCAAGGGTTTTTTCAGCTCTAGCTCACAGAGAAATCAATATCGATATGATTTTGGCGACTGAGTGTTTTGTAACCTGCGTGGTAGCAGCATCTTATGTGGATGACGCAGTAGAGGCGCTGGAGTGGGAGTTTAAAGAAGAGAAGAGCACCAGACAGAGGTCTTCTTCCAGTGACTGATATAAGGTAGAATAGCGACGGTGTTTTTAACACCATATTTTTTTATGGGTGGTGTAGCTTAATGAAAAAAGGCCTGAGGCATGTGAGAGCTTGTGCTGTTATTGCCTTTCTTTTTATCTATGCAGGAGCCCTATGGGGAATAGAAGCTCATGTAACAGCTGATACCATGGTGTATCACTCCAGAACGGGGGATTTTACAGCCGAAGGCAATGTGCGAATTCAGAGGATGGAGTTAGAGATAACAGCACCAATGGGAGAAGGCAATTCCCAGACGGGACATGTAATTTTATCTGGGGGGGTTCACATCTTTGGAAAATGGGAGAACGAACCTGTTGACCTTACGAGTGTCTTTTTAGAAGGACATCTTTCAAATGGAGGCAGATACTCCCTTCGGGAAAATGTTTCTGGATATTTGGGGGCACGCATAATAGATGCCCAGGAATTGGAAGTCAGTGAAAGCAGTTTCATTGCGAAAAAAGTAAAAAAGTTTGAAGACACGAAACAAAAAATGTTCCTTTCCGCTTCTACTGTTAAAGGGAACATCTCTAACGGGGAAACCACTGACATACAGGCGTCAGGCGATGTGGTCATTGTTATTACAGAAACAGATGGGCAGAAGACACGTATAACTGGCTCTAATGCGGTTTATTCTAAGGCCCAGGATAATATAAAAGTATGGGGGAATGCTCTTGCGGTACAGCCAGAACGAACCCTTAGAGCAGAAGAGATACTTTATTCCCCTCAATCAGGGAAAATATTGGCTTCTGGAAAACCACAAATAACAATTCAGATCCAGGATAAGGAAGGGAAAAAGCAATAATGGGCGCAAAGACGCTTAAAGCCAGAAAGGTTTGTAAGGCCTTTAAAGGGAGAACTGTAGTTTCATCAGTGGATCTTGATGTGCATATGGGTGAAATCGTAGGACTTCTTGGTCCTAATGGCGCTGGTAAAACGACTACGTTTTATATGATAGTCGGGCTTATAAAGCCAGATTCGGGGCGCGTAATGATTGACTCAAAGGACATTACCCCCTTTCCTATGTTTCGCCGAGCTCGGATAGGAGTAGGATACCTTCCTCAGGAGGCTTCTATCTTCAGGAACCTCACAGTAAAAGAAAATATTGAGATCGTGCTGCAGGAGCTGGGAAAACCCCAAAAAGAAATAGAAACCATGGTCTCCCATATCCTGGAAGAATTAGGGCTAACATCTCTTGCTTCTATTCCTGGGTATGCGCTCAGCGGCGGCGAGCGAAGGCGGGTGGAAATAGCCCGGTGCCTTTCTATAATGCCAGATTTCCTCTTGTTAGATGAGCCTTTTAGCGGGATTGATCCTATCGCAGTCTACGACATCCAGCAGATCATTCTGAGCCTTCGGGCAAAGGGATATGGAATATTACTCACAGATCATAATGTCCGCGATACTCTGGCCATTACAGACCGAACATATCTGATTCATCAGGGAGAGATTGTTATAGAAGGCTCTCCTGATGAGGTGGCTCAGAGCGAAGTGGCAAGAAAATTTTATTTAGGAGACAGATTTTCCTGGTAAAGCAAAGGAATTTTTTCAAAATGCTGTTTTTCAAGTATGAGAATCAGTTTTTCAGCAGCGTCCTTAACCTTCTGGGACAAAGATTCACCCAGGTTCTGGCTGAAAGGCTGTATGCCAATATAGATAATTGTAATTTTCTGAGCGATATCTTCAAGAAGCATCCCTAATGGGAGGCCGTGAGTACTAAAAGAAACGTTCTCCACCATATGGAGTGGAATACGACGGACAGATCCCGGCGGAAGATTCATATCTGCAGCGTCAACGATCAAAAGCAGATTTGGGAGGTTCCGTTTTAATGGGGCAATATAATTTTCAGGTATAGTTTCGCAGTCTATGGCAGTGATCGGATGTAGAGCCCTTTTTTTATGCAGCTCTTTTGCGATAAAGGGTCCCACGCCATCATCGCCGAAAAGTGGGTTGCCAATACCCCAAAGTGTTATAGTACCCAAAGAAGCACCTCATTTCTCTTATTATTTCAGGAGGCGTATTATATGTCCTCTCGTGTTTCCCGAATGGTTCGCCATGCCCTGGTCATGATGGTTGGTACATTTGCTAGCAGAATTCTAGGACTAGCCCGAGAAATAGTAACGGCGGCACTTTTTGGAGCGTCAAGCCAGCTTGATGCTTTCTATGTTGCCTATACCCTTGCCAACCTTTCACGGCAAATGCTGGCAGAGGGAGCCCTGTCCGCGGCTTTTGTCCCTGTATTTTCTCAATCCCTGGTTCAAAGAGGGAAAGAAAAGGCATCTCACTTGGCAAGACAGGCTTTATGGATTCTCCTTGTAGCTGGAACAGCTGTCGTTTTCGCGGGCGTTATCCTGTCACCATTTCTTGTTAAAATTATGGCGCCAGGTTTTGACTCTGTCAAAGCTTCACTTGCAATTTCCATGACGCAATGGATGTTCCCTTTTTTAATTCTGGTGTCTTTGGCGGCATTGGCCATGGGTGTTCTAAATAGTCTTGATTCATTCTTTGTACCGGCCATTGCTCCTGCCCTGAGCAATGTGGTATATCTTCTGATTCTCTTTTTCGCTGCGTCGCGGCTAGGAATATGGACCCTCATTATAGCTGTTTTAGCAGGAGGGGTCTGTCAGATGGTGCTTCAATGGGTTTGGAGCGCCTGGAATGGAGTTCTGCTATTACCGGAAAAACCGAATTCAAGAGATCCTGAATTACGGAAAATGATGAAACTTTTTTTCCCTTATGCAGCTGGTCTCTCATTGAATCAGATTAATCCTGTCATCAGCCGCGTATTAGGTTCTTTTCTCCAGGATGGCGCTATTTCTGTGCTGAATTATGCTAACAGAGTGATACAGCTTCCTCTGGGGCTTTTTGTCATTGCCATCTCCCAGGCAGTCCTTCCTGAACTTTCCCGCTGCGCAGTTGGAGATGAAAAGGAATTTCGAGAAACAATGCGAGATGCGGTAAGATTTGCCCTTTTTGTTATTCTTCCAGTGACAATAGGTCTTGTGCTGGTTTCTGATGAAGTAGTTAACCTGTTATTTTATCGAGGGGCTTTTAATGCGTGGGCATGGCACGCTACTGGTATAGCTCTGGCCATGTATGCCTGGGGGCTCCCGGGAATGGCCTGTACGACAGTTTTTCTTCGGGGGCTCTATGCTCAAAGCAACCCAAGATCGGCGTTGCTCGTGACTCTCTCAAGCGTGGTATCCAACGTTGTATTCTGTTTGCTTCTTGTCAAACCTATGGGCTTTGCTGGACTTGCTCTTGCCACTTCCCTGGGGTTCACTTTCTCATCATTTGCAGGAGGGTATCTTCTTGCCCGAAGCATTAATCACCCTCTTGACATTTTAGGCGTAAAATGGACCCTTCGTATTTCCATAGTTTTAGGCGCTATGGCTTTTACAGTGTGGAAGTTTAAATCTCTATGTCCTTATCCAGTAGATGCAGGGTTGCTTTTAAGATGCGGCTGGCTCTTCATAGTCATGCTTCTGGGGGCTTTGATATATATGGGAGGGACACTGGCCTTTCATTTTCATGAGTGGCAATGGCTTAGAGGTGCTCTTAAGCGAAGGGATAAAGAATAGATTAAGGAAGGAGAACATAATGACAAGGAATAAAATGAAACTGGTTTTGCTGGTTTCAATCCTGTTAATGGGGCTGACTGGAACTTTGGGGTGGGCTTCTAACTCTCTGCAAGGGAAGATTGACGAGCGAACAACTGTTATATGGATTGAAGGAACAGCGTTGGGAGATATGGTTATTGGGTCTCGTGCCCAGGCGGCATTTGTATATGTAGATGGCACCCTTTCCCATGCTGTTGCCTCAGATCCCAATGCACCGGAATGGCTGAAATGGCATTCAAACCATTATTCAGATAAAAAACTAAAGAACAGGGCGCTCTTTATCATGCGATACAAAGCCATAAAACGATGGTCTTTTTCTCCAGAAATGATTCGAATCGGTGAGTATAAAGTAACTGACGACGATATACTCACGAGCAAAGATTTCATGGCCGTTGGCGAGCTCCCCCCTGATAGTACGGGGACCTTGGCTTTTTCCGTGCCTGCAAAATATGTTCCCAAGGGCCGGAATATTCTTATTTCATTGGGTGATTTTTCTGGAGAGCTGAATGTTCCAAAGAGGTGACAATGAGTGGAAAGACGATTTTTAACATTAGGGATAGAGAGCAGCTGCGATGATACGGCTGTTTCAATACTAGATGGACAAAGGGATGTTAAGGCTGATTTGATATCAAGCCAGATTAAGGATCATGCTCCCTTCGGCGGTGTAGTTCCGGAATTTGCTTCGAGAAAACATCTTGAGGCGATTCTTCCCTTGGTCGACAGAGCGTTGGAAAATGCGGGAGTTAGCGATCCTGCCCAGGAGCTGTCACTAATTGGAGTAACTGCCGGGCCAGGGCTTATGGGATCTCTTCTTGTAGGGGTTATGACAGCCAAAGCTCTTGCTCAGACATGGCATCTTCCCATATTGGGCGTTAATCATCTTGAAGGGCACCTTTTTGCGAATGTAGTTGCTTCTCCTGATCTGGAACCCCCTTTCATCTGTCTTATTGTTTCTGGCGGGCATACAGAAATAATTTTAGCAGAGGATTTTGGGAACTACAGTCTCTTGGGAGCTACGCGAGATGATGCTGCTGGAGAAGCTTATGATAAAGTAGCCAAACTATTGGGCCTTGGTTATCCTGGAGGCCCTATTATCGATTCTCTTGCCCATAAGGGAAATAGCGAAGCCTTTTCCTTTCCCGTTCCTTTAAGATCAAGTGACGAGATTGCCTTTAGTTTCAGCGGCTTAAAGACAGCGGTACTATGGGCGGTAAAAGATTTGAAAGAAAAAAGTGTTGATCTTCCTATCGCTGATCTTTGCGCTTCTTTTCAGAAAGCGGCAGTGGAGGCTTTGATGACGAAAGTGGAACGAGCCGTCGAAGTGACGGGCATACGAAAAGTTGCTATATCAGGGGGAGTAGCTGCCAATCGAGGATTACGAAACGCTTTACAGAGAAAGAAAGACTGGAATGTGTTTATTCCACCAGCAATAAGGTGTACGGACAATGGGGTAATGATAGCAGCTGCTGCATATAACGGGTATAAAAGAGGCCTTATTTCCGACCTTTTTTTAACCCCCAATCCTTCATGGCCGCTGGTTTAGCGCTTATTAAAATTAAAAAAGTAAGAAAAAGATAGAAATTAAGAGTTAATAGGATAATATCATGAATAAACATGGCTAAACGCTTCTAGTTATCCTTGAGATTCAAAAGTAGGGCAATTAATATCTAAGCCGTTCGGTTAGCACTCAATGACAAGGAGTGCTAATATACGAGACAGGATATTATTATAGGGAGGGATTTTCGAATGAATTTAAAACCGCTTGGTGATCGTCTCGTGGTGAAGGTCATCAATCAGGAGGAAAAGACAAGGGGAGGAATTGTTCTTCCAGACACTGCAAAAGAGAAACCTCAAGAGGGAGAAGTTGTAGCAGTTGGCACAGGAAAAGTTTTAGAAAACGGCCAGAAGCTTCCTCTTGAAGTTAAGGTTGGCGACCGCATCATTTTCAGCAAATATGCTGGAACTGAAGTGAAGCTTGACGGAGACGAATACATCATCTTCAGCGAACGCGATGTGCTTGCGATTGTTGAAAAGTAAGAGACGAGAATTAGATCTTTAAGGGAGGAATACAAAAATGCCGAAGATCCTAACTTTTAGTGAAGAAGCCCGCCACGCCATGCTGCGTGGTATTGATAAAGTTGCTGATACAGTGGGGGTTACCCTTGGGCCCAAAGGACGGAACGTTGTCCTTGAGAAGAAGTTTGGCTCACCCACGATTACAAATGATGGTGTTACCATCGCAAAAGAGATCGATCTTGAAGATTCTTTTGAAAATACAGGCGCTCAGCTTGTTAAAGAAGTAGCTTCTAAAACAAACGATGTTGCTGGAGACGGAACTACTACCGCTACAGTTCTTGCCAGGGCCATCATTCGCGAAGGCATGAAGAACGTTGCTGCTGGTGCCAATGGGATGCTTATGAGACAGGGCATAGAGAAAGCCATCGACTTTGTGGTGGATGAATTGAAAAAAATGGCTATTCCCGTTAAGAACCGTGATAAGATTGCCCAGGTCGCCGCAATTTCCGCTAACGATTCCGGCATAGGCCAGCTTATAGCAGAAGCCATGGAAAAAGTCGGACAGGATGGCGTTATCACTGTTGAAGACAGCCAGACTGTTGGAACAACTCTTGAAATGGTCGAGGGACTTCAGTTCGATAAAGGCTATATCAGCCCTTACATGGTGACAGATCCTGAGAGAATGGAAGTCGCTCTTGATGATGCATATATCCTTATTCACGATGGAAAGATCAGCAATATAAAAGACCTTCTCCCAGTGCTTGAAAAAGTAGTGCAGACTGGTAAACCTCTTCTGATTATTGCTGAGGATGTGGAGGGAGAAGCTCTCGCCACCCTTGTAGTTAACAAACTGAGGGGCGTTATGCAGGTCGCTGCAGTGAAGGCCCCTGGTTTTGGTGAACGCCGCAAAGCCATGCTTAGCGATATCGCCATTGTAACTGGTGGTCAGGTTGTGAGTGAAGATGTAGGCATTAAGCTTGATAGCGCTGACATTTCCATGCTTGGTAAAGCAAAGAAAATCCGTGTTACCAAAGAAGAGACGACCATCGTTGAGGGTTCTGGTAATCCAGACGAGATCCGCAAACGGGCAGCCCAGATCAAACGCGAACTTGAAGACTCTACGTCCGATTACGATAGAGAAAAACTACAGGAACGCCTTGCCAAGCTCGTTGGCGGCGTGGCCGTTATACAGGTGGGGTCCGCTACCGAAACTGAGCAGAAAGAACTGAAGCACCGCATAGAAGATGCACTTAATGCTACAAGGGCTGCAGTAGAGGAGGGTATTGTAGCGGGTGGCGGCGTAGCCATAATCAACTGCATTGCCTCCCTCGAGAAATTCCTCGAGAACTTTAATGGTGATGTAAAAACAGGTGGAACTATTGTTCTGAGTTCCCTTTCGTCTCCCCTGCACCTTATCGCCCAAAACGCAGGATTCCAGGGCGATGTCATTGTTGAGAAAGTCCGCGGCTTAAGAGCTGGGAATGGTCTTGATGCGTCTACTGGCGAATATGTAGATATGATTGAAGCCGGAATAATAGACCCCGTTAAAGTTACGCGGAGCGCTTTGCAGAATGCTGGCTCCATAGCAGCCATGGTTCTGACTACTGAAGCTATTGTTGCCGATAAGCCGGAACCCAAGGGTGCAAGTCCCATGCCTGGCGGCCCCGGAATGGGCGGCATGGAAGGCATGTACTAGAATTTGTTATAAAGATGGAAGCCCCCACTTTGTGGGGGCTTTTTCTTTTACACTTCTTCCCTTTCTGGTAATATAATTCATATAACGTATTTACCTTGAGAATTTAGTTCTTTTTCGGAGGAATGCAAATGGATAATATCATAATTCTGGACTGTGGCTCTCAGTTCACTCAATTGATTGCCAGGAGGATCAGGGAACTGAAAGTACATAGCGAAATTATCCCTTGGGATGTATGCATAGATGATATTCGCCAACGCAAGCCACGTGGCATTATCATATCTGGCGGGCCCCAGAGTGTCATGGACGAAGATAGTCCAACGGTTCCTATGGAGCTTTTTGAATTTGGAGTCCCCATATTAGGGGTTTGCTATGGAATGCAGCTGATTGCGAAACTTTTCGGTGGGCAGATCGAGTCTGGTTCGAGCCGAGAGTATGGCAGGACCGCCATCTCATTGAAAGATTTAAATTCTTTGCTCTTCAAAAGTGCTCCTGGAACTTTTGAGGTGTGGATGAGCCATGGAGACCATATTGCTAAACTTCCTGATGGAGCACTGCTTTTGGCAGAAACAGATGGCGGCGTTCCTGCAGCCTTTGCTATAGAAGAAAAGGGCATTTGGGGACTGCAATTCCACCCAGAAGTAGCACATACACAAAACGGGATCACGATCCTGTCCAATTTCCTTTTTAACATTTGTGGCTGCACTGGCGATTGGGATCTTGGAAGCTGGATCGATATGATGGTAAAAGATGTACAGCAGAAGACAGAAAACGCCAGGGTCATATGCGGTCTTTCAGGGGGTGTTGATTCTACTGTTGCAGCTGTCCTTACATCAAAGGCTATTGGCGATCGCCTTGAATGTATCTTCGTGAACAATGGATTGTTAAGACATCGTGAGGCGGAGCGGGTTCTTGAAAAGTACAAACAGCTTGATCTAAATGTACACTATGTGGATGCCAGTAACCGTTTTCTTGACGCATTAAAAGGAGTTATTGATCCAGAACAAAAGAGAAAGATTATTGGTGAAACATTTATACGAGTGTTTGAGGCAGAGGCAGCCAAAATACACAATGCAGAATGGTTGCTTCAAGGCACTCTCTATCCTGATGTCATAGAAAGCGGGCACAAAGGGAAAGGGGCCTCAGTCATTAAAAGCCACCATAATGTTGGTGGTTTGCCGGAAGATATGAAATTAAAAGTACTTGAGCCCTTAAGGGATCTATTCAAAGACGAAGTTCGAACCATAGGTGCGTTGCTTGGCGTTCCGGAAGAAATTGTAAACAGACAGCCCTTTCCAGGGCCAGGTCTAGCTGTTCGTTGCCTTGGCGAGATTTCTCGGGACCGTCTTGATACATTAAGGGCGGCAGATGAAATATTCAGGGAGGAATTTTCAAAAAGCGAGACATACTTTACAGTTTGGCAGTCCTTCTGCGTCCTTTTGCCAATAAAGACCGTTGGAGTAATGGGAGATTCAAGAACATACGCAGAAGTTGTCGCCCTTAGGGCAGTGGAATCAAGTGATGGAATGACGGCTGATTGGGTTCGAGTTCCGTATGATGTTCTCGATAGGACAGCAAGACGTATTTGTAATTCTATCAAAGGCATTAATCGAGTTGTGCTAGATGTTACCAGCAAGCCGCCCTCTACAATAGAGTGGGAATAAAGAGTAATAGATTTGCACGGAAAGGCGCAGCCGTATGACTGCGTCTTTTCTGTAAAAAAACTGAAATGGGTGAGACTTTTGGCGTATGAGAGCAGGCGTCCCTATAAACGGATTAGAAGTTTTTTTCTGCCCTTTACGGTTGTGTTTTTAGCCTTGGGGGCTCTTGCGTATCTGGTATCATTTAATCTTCTTCGGCCACTGGCATGGTCTGCGATCTTGTCTTTTTTTGTTTATCCTTTTTACACCCTGATTTATGAAAAAATTCTTAAGAAAAAATATGCTAATATAGCAGCTTCTTTAACAACCGCAGTGATTATTGTTCTGATCGTGGTTCCGTCAATTTTTGTAGGAGTAACCCTTGCTAGAGAGGGCATTAGAATATATGGGCATCTTGCTACAGTGCTTTCGAGAGTGAATGTAGAGCAGGGGAAGACTATCATGAGTGTTTTCTTTCCCGACGTCCTGGCAGAGAGAATACGTCCATTTTTGGCTGAATACCCCTTTCTCGTCAACGTAATAGAACAAGTTGGTTCGTGGATAGCCTCAACGCTGGCTACCCTGTCGCGATCCTTTCTTGGGGATACCATTCGCATTCTCTATCAGCTTATAGTGATTGTTGTAGCCTCTTTTTTTATGATCCGGGACGGCCATATCATTCTTGACTATGTCAATGATATCGTTCCCCTCCCTTTAAAAGAGAAAGAGGCTTTTTTTAACAGAGCGAAACAAATTCTTCAGGCTGTCATTTACGGCATTACCCTGACTGCAGGAGTGCAGGGCTTTCTTGGAGCTTTAGGCTGGTGGTATGTAGGACTTCCCAGTCCGGCCGTTTTTGGCGCGGTAATGGCCTTGCTTGCCATGATCCCCTTTATAGGAACGCCCCTTGTCTGGGGACCTGGCGCAATATACCTCTTTTACAGCGGGCAGATCAAAGAAGCGCTCATTCTCGCCATTTGGGGATTAATAGTTGTGAGCATGGTCGATAATTTTATCCGCCCCATATTTATTTCTGGTGGAGGAAAGGCCCATGTCCTGATCATTTTTATAGGTGTTGTTGGTGGTCTGGCATCATGGGGGTTCCTCGGTCTTTTCCTCGGACCATTGGTCATAAGTCTTTTTATTTTTCTTCTTGACAGCTACCGTAATATTTGGAAAAACTACATCAGAGAATATGGGATTAGACCATCTTCTGCCGTATCGCTGAAGAAAAAAGAGGAGTGATCCTTAACAATGGCTTATATCTTTGCTGTTTCCGGCATGAAAAATAGCGGCAAAACGAAACTTTGCCTTTTATTGCTCAAGTATCTGAAAGAGGCAGGGATCCATGTTGGGTATATAAAGCATTCTCATGAAAAAGTTCTATCGCCAATGGACACAGACACAGGAAAGGTCTTGTCGCAGGGGATTCCCGCTCTTTATTGGGGTGTTGATGGGTGTCGGTATGAAAAGCCTGGAGAGATATCGATCTATGACATTCAAAACAGAATAGGGAGCAACTTTGACATTCTACTTCTAGAAGGTGGGAAATCCTTTCCCTGTCATAAAATATGGCTGGGGGAAGCGGATACATGTCCCGGGAACATTCCTGGCATAGTCGCATATTATGAAGCAATACCAGCAAAAAAAGGGGGGAGAGATGACACCAAACGTTTTTTTTCTTTTGGAGAAGAGTCTTCTATTGCTGATTTTATCATCGCATTGTATGAAAGGTCTTCTGAACGGCTATCTTTAATAATCGAAGGAGAAAAAATTCCTCTAAGACCCTTTGTTTCCGATTTCATAGAGGGGGGAATCAAGGGGATGCTTTCTTCGCTCAAGAAAATTGATAAATTAAATGGAGATATTGCAATATCTATAAAGAAAGAAAAAGATAAATAGGTTTTATCACTTGTCTTTGCTAGCTCTCCTTACTATAATTGATTGAGTTTTTGGCCATAGTTGCCCGCCCTTGAGGCGGGCTGTCTTTTTCAAGCTTTTTTGAATTAAGGGAGGTTTCTTTATATGGATGCGTTTTGGATCGTTGTCGGATCTGGAGTTCTGGCTCTTGCTTACGCGTTCTTCGCGTATGGCAAAGTCAAAAGGTTTAAAGTTGAAAACGAAAGGGTCAATGAACTTTCAGAAATTATTCATGGAGGAGCGATGGCTTTCCTTTCAAGGGAATATCGCTGGCTGTTCCCCTTTGCTCTTCTTGTTGGCGCTCTTCTCTGGTTTACAATAGGGATGGGCACATCTATTTCATTTCTTGTAGGGGCTCTTTTTAGTGCTGTCGCCGGATATATCGGTATGACTGTTGCTACTCGTTCTAATGGTAAAACTTCTTTTGCCGCTACCTTAGGAATGAACGAGGCTCTGGGGATTGCTTTCCGGGGTGGAAGCGTCATGGGGATGTCTGTTGTTGGGCTGGGGGTTCTTGGAATTATGATCTGTTACGCTCTTTTCAAAGACCCCAACATTGTAACAGGATTCGGTTTTGGCGCTAGCTCTATCGCTCTTTTTGCCCGTGTCGGTGGAGGTATTTATACAAAAGCCGCAGACGTTGGAGCGGATCTTGTGGGAAAAGTGGAAGCAGGAATTCCAGAAGATGACCCCAGGAACCCAGCTGTTATTGCAGACAACGTTGGAGACAATGTAGGTGATATCGCGGGGATGGGCGCAGACCTCTTTGAGTCCTATGTCAACTCCATTATTGCTGCCATGGCCATTGGCCTGACTATATTTGGAGATAGAGGGGTCTTTTATCCTCTTTTACTTTCTGCACTTGGCATAGCTTCCGCTATTATTGGTACAATGTTTGTCAGGGTTAAAGAAGGTGGAAACGCTCAGGTTGCCCTTCGTGTTGGTACCTTTGTAACTGGCGGTGTGATGATCTTCGGTTCTTACTTTATTACCAAATCGGTATTTGGAGATCTTACCCTGTTCTGGTCTGTTCTCTCCGGGGTGGCAGTAGGGGTACTTATTGGTTATGTGACAGAAATATACACCTCAGGAGACTATGATGCGGTTAAGCAGATTGCCAAATCATCTGAAACTGGGGCGGCTACGGTTATCCTTTCAGGTATTGCTGTGGGAATGAAGTCTACAGTTATCCCTGTTATCTTGATCTGTGTAGCTACCCTTGTAGGGTTTAAGTTTGGAGGCCTCTTTGGCATAGCCTGTGCTGCTGTAGGAATGCTTTCCATTACAGGTATGACATTGAGCGTTGATGCCTACGGTCCAATTGCGGACAATGCGGGTGGTATCGCGGAAATGAGCCATCTTCCCCATGAAGTTCGCGAGATTACTGACAAGCTTGATGCTGTTGGAAATACGACTGCGGCAATGGGCAAAGGACTAGCTATTGGGTCTGCGGCTCTCACCGCGTTGGCTCTTTTTGCTGCCTATGCTCACGCTGTGAACCTGGATGCTATCGATTTGAAGGATCCTTATGTCATGGTGGGGCTCTTTGTCGGGGGGATGTTGCCCTTCCTGTTCAGCGCTCTGACAATTCAGGCAGTTGGACGAGCCGCTCAGTCCATGATAGATGAGGTGAGAAGACAGTTTCGTGAAATCCCAGGGATTATGGAAGGGACAGGGCGCCCGGAATATGAGCGCTGTGTAGATATTTCCACAGGATCAGCTCTTAAAGAAATGGTATTTCCCGGCCTGCTGGCTGTTATCACTCCAATTCTTGTGGGGTATATCCTTGGTCCTGCAGCCCTTGGCGGACTTCTCGGTGGAGCTATTGTCACAGGCGTCATGATGGCTATTTTCATGTCGAACTCTGGTGGAGCCTGGGACAATGCGAAGAAGTTTATTGAAGAAGGCAACTTTGGTGGCAAGGGAACAAGCAATCATGCCGCAGCTGTCGTTGGAGACACAGTAGGAGACCCCTTTAAAGATACAGCGGGTCCCAGTTTGAACATCTTGATCAAACTTATGACTGTCGTTGCCCTTGTTCTTGCTCCTCTCTTTATATAAAAAGACAGGATTTTTCAAAAGGGTGTATCATTTAGAGGGGAAGGACCTCCATCCTTCCCCTCTCTTTATTATTTTATGGAGGTGAGATCGAGTGGGTGATGATGTAGTCCGTCAGATAAAAGATCGGCTTGACATCGCAGATGTTGTGGGGGATTACGTTCGCCTGCACAAAACTGGTAAAAATCTCAAGGGGCTATGCCCCTTTCATCAGGAAAAAACGCCATCGTTTATTGTTTCTCCAGACCGCCAGACATTTCATTGTTTTGGGTGTGGCGAAGGAGGAGATGTTTTTTCTTTCATAATGAAAATAGAAGGATTAAATTTTAGAGAGGCCCTGGAACTTCTTGCTCAAAGAGCTGGAGTTGAAGTTGAAACAAGTCCAAGCCATTTTTCAACAAAAGGGAAACGATCACTTTACGATATAATGGAAACTTCCTTGTTTTTCTACCGCTCATCATTGAAAAATCAAGGCGGCCGTTTGGCACAACAATACCTTAATTCACGAGGAATGAATATAGAGAGCGCTTCTCTCTTTGAGATAGGTTGGGCGCCGCCTACTTGGGATTCATTATGGCGCCTTCTTTTCAAAGAAAAAGTTTCTTTGAAAGAAGCCCTTGATTGCGGTCTTGTTATTGAAGGGACGAAAGGCATATATGACAGGTTTCGAGGGAGGGTGATCTTCCCTATTAGAGACGTGTCTGGTCGGCTTCTTGCTTTTGGCGGCAGAATCATTGATGGAGATAGCGCAAAATATATAAATAGTCCGGAAGGTGTCTTATATAGCAAACGGAAGAACCTTTATTTGCTTCATATGGCTAAACAGGAAATACGTGAAAAAAACAGGGTTATTCTTGTTGAAGGGTACATGGATGCTATCCGTCTGCACATGACAGGGTATAAAGAGGCAGTTGCTTCGTTGGGAACTTCCCTTACAGAAGATCAAGCGCGGTTGTTAAAGCGTTTTACTAACAATTGCTTTATTTGTTACGATTCTGATACGGCAGGGCAGGAAGCTGCGGTGCGCGGCATGTATGTTTTGCAGCAGTGCGGCCTTGACGTTCGCGTTGTAGAACTACTTTCAGGAAAAGACCCAGATGACCTTCTTTCTAACGAAGAAGGGAGAGAGCTTTTTAGAAAAGCAATGGAGAGAGCTTTGCCTCTTGTGCTTTTTCATCTCTCTCTCAGGCAAAGGCAGCTGGAAAATCCTGATACCAGAAGGGCGGCTGCGGAGGACTTGCTACAGGGGTTATCTCAACTTAGTCCTATTGATATAGCACCATTTCTTTCAAGTGTCAGTGCCGCCTTGGGGATTCTCCCTTATGAGTTGCAAGAGCAGCTGGAATCAATTCGCTCAGCGAAAAAATCACAAAAAACAATTTCATCAGAGCAGAGTTATAAAACCATGAATAATAATGAAAATTCTTCTCGAAATTCAGTTGTTGATCCTCTCGAAGCCGCTCTTGTATACTGTCTCTGGAACGATATAGCCCGGAGGCGAGTGGCGCGGCCAGAGGAAGTTTTTTGCCTCGTTGAAAATGAAGATGTAAAAAACATGTTAGCAGCCATTTTCTCAGGCCATTCCCCAGAAAGCCTTGAGGAACATTGGAGGACCCTAAATGAAACAACACCCTTTGCCATTCTTGCCGGTGGAGGTGCTTTCTGTGATTCTTTCAGCGAGGATCAGGATTGTTGGGACGCGATCTCGTTGGCTTTAGAGAGAAGGAGAGAAGAAGAAGTCTTTAAAAAGATTCATGAAAGGATGCTTCGAGGAGAAGCTTCAAAGGAAGACCTCGAAGAGTATAGTAAAATTGCAAAAAAATTGAAATCTCGCTCATAGAATCTTTGTTATACTTAATTTGAATTTGTGTATGGAGGAACAATGTGTGAGGCTAGATAAATTTCTTAAAGAGTCCCGTCTTGTAAAGAGAAGGGTCGTGGCGCAAGAAATGATAGGTATCGGTGCGGTGCGGCTCAATGGTCGTCAGTGCCGTTCTTCTGCTCAAGTCTGCGTAGGTGATACTGTTGAAATTGCATATATGACACGGGTTCTTAAAGTTACAGTCTTAGTCGATGATGAAAAAGAACTCAGAAAGAAACAGTCTATACCTTATGTGCTGCAGGAAGAACGAAGAGTGAATAGCGACGAAAAGCCATGGTAGCATCACTCATAAAAATTAAAAATGGAGATGATAGGCATGGGAGTAATAGCGGGTGTATATGGTAGAGAAATCCTCGATTCTCGGGGAAATCCTACTGTTGAAGTGGAAGTCTGGCTTGATAATGGCATTATTGGAACAGCTGCTGTTCCATCGGGGGCATCCACAGGAACCCATGAAGCTCTTGAATTAAGAGATGGTGGAGATCGCTATATGGGCAAGGGGGTACTGACAGCAGTAGGAAATGTAAATGATAAAATAGGGCCAGAATTAATAGGGTCAGATCCTTCTGAGCAGGTGTTCATTGATATGGCAATGGTTCAACTGGATGGAACTCAGAATAAGTCCAACCTCGGCGCTAATGCCATGCTTGGTGTCTCCATGGCGGTGGCCAGGGCTGCGGCAGAGGACCACGGTCTTCCTCTATGGGCCTATTTGGGGGGCATAGGACCCAATCTGTTGCCAACCCCTATGATGAATGTAATTAATGGTGGCGCCCATGCTGATAATAATCTGGATATCCAGGAGTTTATGATTGTTCCCCATGGTGCAGGTTCTTTTACAGAGGCCCTTCGAATGGCAGTGGAAACGTACCACGCCCTAAAAAAAACTCTTATAAATCGCGGCTACAGCACTGGGATTGGTGACGAAGGCGGTTTTGCTCCTAACCTACAAAGCAATAGGCAAGCTCTTGATTTGATTTTAGAGGCAGTAGAAAGTGCCGGTTACACTCCTGGTGATCAAATTAGCCTGGCACTTGATGTAGCTGCTTCCGAGCTCTATAAAGACGGCTGCTATAATTTTGAAGGAGAAGGCAAGATCTTAACAAGAGAAGAAATAGTATCTTATTATGGTGATCTATGCAAAGCCTATCCTATAGTTTCTATTGAAGATGGCATGGCTGAAGATGACTGGGACGGCTGGTCTGTTTTGACGAAAAACTTGGGCAAAAGTATGCAGTTAGTGGGAGATGACCTTTTTGTAACCAACCCTGAACGTCTCGAGCGGGGAATTTGTCAAGGGGTTGCTAACTCCATTTTGATTAAATTAAATCAGATCGGAACTGTGACAGAAACCATGAAAGTTATTGATATGGCTATACGACAGGGATATAGTACAGTTATATCCCATCGGTCAGGAGAGACAGATGATACTTTTATCAGCGACCTGGCGGTCGCAATAGGAGCTGGTCAAATTAAAAGTGGAGCCCCTGCGCGTACGGATCGTGTGGCAAAATATAACCAGCTTTTACGTATAGAAGAAGAAATAAGCAGCGGGCTGGGCACAGAGTATGCAGGTTTGACTCGTTTTAATATTTGCAGGTAATAAGGGGTTTTTCATATTTTTTAGAAAAACTAAGGACGTGAAATTATGAAAATAGCAGAACCTACGGTTGAAAGACTTGTTCAATATCACCGATTGTTAGAACAGCTTTATAATGAGGGGCAAAAAGTAGTGTCTTCCCAGGAAATAGGGGAAATGCTGGCCTTTAAAGCGAGTCAGGTAAGAAAAGATCTTTCTTATTTTGGGGAAATAGGAAAGCGGGGGGTTGGGTATCACGTAGAAAAGCTATACAGGCATATCGACGGAATCCTGGCCTCACCTCGCAAGTGGCCTATAGCGCTTATAGGGGTAGGCCGCCTGGGCGAAGCTCTTCTCGGACATAAAGCCTTTAAAAGTCCAAAATTTGATATAAAGGCGCTCTTTGATGTGAACCCAGAAAAAGTCGGGAGAAAAATAGCAGGCATATCTTGCTACCACGTGGATGACATCAGTGATGTTATGAGAAAAAATGGCATAGAAGTCGTGATACTCACGGTGCCTTCTTCTGTAGCCCAGGAATGTGTGGACAAAATAGTACAGGCAGGAACAGTCAAAGGAATTTTGAACTTTTCTCCCTTGTCAATAGTGGCACCTGATAGTGTGCTTATTTATAGCGTTGATATCTCAGTAGAACTGGAAAAGTTGCTTTTTTACCTCAAACATCGTGAAGAGCGCTAAAAAGCCCCTTTCATGCTTACGATATTCTGTTAGAATATCACTGTTAAAACTCAAAGGATGAATTAAGTAGAGGAGGCGTTTTCTTTGAATCAACAATGCGGTCAGACAACTGGAGCAGGAGGAGCACAAGGTGGTCTTTTGGGAATGCTTTTCCCCCTTGTTATATTTGTGCTTATTTTTTATTTCTTCATTATTCGTCCCCAGAAGAAACGTCAGAAACAGCATGATGATCTGTTGGCGGCCTTGACCCGGGGCGATCAGGTTATAACAGCGGGTGGTTTTTTTGGTATTATCCGCGAAGTTAAAGATGATAGCATCATCCTTGAAATTGCTGACGGCGTAAAGGTGCGCATTCTTAAGTCTTCAATTGTCAACAAGAGATCATCTGTGGCTGAGCAAGGGAAAGAAAAAGTTACTGAAGAACCTAAAGAAGTTTCTGAGGAACACAAAATAGAAGAAAAGACAACCGAAGAAAACGAGAAAAAATAAGGTAACAAAATAAATTTATTTGCAAATGGAGAGGGCATTCGTAGTGTCCACTCCATTTGCTTTGGTTTTATCAATTGTGAAAAAACGCGGAACTTGAGGTTTAGGGAGGGTAAAGTCATGTTGAAAAAAGACCGCTGGCGGCTTGCTATAGTTATTGTTGTTGTTGTGGCCGCCCTTTTATCAGTCTTTCCTCTTGATGGGAAGATAAATTTAGGTCTTGATTTGAAAGGTGGAGCTCATATTGTTCTCCAGGCGAAGCCTACTTCTGGAAGTGCGCTGACAGATGATAGCATAGAGCGTCTTCTCGCAGTTCTAAGGAATCGTATTGATCAATATGGAGTAGCGGAGCCCGTTATTCAAAGGGAAGGACGCGATCGTGTCATTGTAGACTTGCCAGGGGTGGAAGATCCGGAGGCGGCCCTTGAGTTAATAGGCAAGACCGCGTTGCTTGAGTTTAGGAAAGTGCTTGGTGCGACTCCAGCAATGCCTCCTGGTCCAGAGCGCCAGAATTATGCCAGTGATGATGAATTTCAGGCTGCTCAGAAGCGGTGGAATGATGCAAAAGTTGAAATAGAAACATATAAAAGTGAGCTAGAGAAGCAGGTGGGGATTGCAGGTGGCGATATTGTTGCCAAGGATGAAGAAGGCCGATACTTTTTGCTGGGCCCATCTCTTGTAAGCGGTAAACACCTTGTAGATGCCAAAACACAATTTGACAATCTTGGCCGTGCTGTTGTTACCCTTGAATTTAACTCTGAGGGGGCAAAACTCTTCGAACAGGCCACTGCGGAAAATGTAGGGAAACAGATCTCTATCGTACTTGATGGGAATGTGGTTTCAGCCCCAGTAGTTCAAGAGCGGATAAGTGGTGGAAATGCACAGATCTCAGGACGTTTTTCTACTGCAGAAGCTCAGAGACTGGCTATAATGCTTCGTGCAGGTGCACTGCCCGTACCTGTAGACGTTCTTGAGAATAGATCAGTTGGCCCAAGTCTGGGGGCCGACTCTATCAACGCTGGGCTTAAGGCTGGTCTTATCGGGACCCTGTTGGTTCTGGGCTTTATGTTGCTTTATTACAGAACTCTTGGCATAGCCGCCGATGTAGCCCTTACTGTCTGTCTCTTGCTGGTTTTTGCTGGCCTTATCAGCTTAAAGGCAACTCTGACCCTACCTGGTATTGCTGGTATCATTTTAACTATAGGTATGGCTGTTGATGGGAATATATTAATTTACGAGCGGATAATCGAAGAAGCAAAATTGGGGAAAACACCCACTGCTGCGATTGATGCGGGATTCAAAAAAGCCTTAACCACCATTCTTGATGCCAATATTACTACGCTAATAGCAGCCGGAGTGCTTTACTACTTTGGAAGCGGGCCAATACGGGGTTTTGCTGTAACGTTAAGCATTGGTATTTTGGCGAGTGTTTTCAGTGCAATTGTTGTTACGCGTGTACTTCTGCAGGTTCTTATGGGCGGTTCTAAGTCCCCATTTTTAGTGAACCGTTCATAGGCGAGGGAGGTTTGCGACATGTTCAGAAGAGATTTCTCATTTAAATTTATGAAACATCGAAGACAAGCGATCCTTCTAAGCCTGGGTCTTATTGTAGTGAGTCTAGTGCTTCTTTTTACCAAGGGGCTTAACCTCGGTATTGATTTCACAGGGGGGAATCTTATTCAGGTAGAGTTTGCCTCACAAGTTCCTGTTGGCGACGTCAGGGATGTTTTGGCGGAAATTGGCCAGAAACAGGCTGTCATTCAGGGATATAGCGATAATGGCGTCATTATCCGAGTGAATGTAGACACTGAGGAATCACGCAAAGAAGTGATTCAAACATTGAAAGATAAGTATCCAGGCATGGAAGTACTGCGATTTGAAAAGGTAGGCCCTGTAGTAGGCGAAAAATTACGAAGAGAAGCCTTTCTGGCTGTAAGTTTAGCTCTTCTTGGAATATTGGCTTATATCACGGTCCGCTTTAAATTTCGCTTTGCGGTTGTCAGTGTTATTGCCCTTATGCATGACACTATTATAACCTTAGGGATCTTCAGCTTGCTGGGACGCGAGATATCATTGCCCTTCATAGCTGCCATTTTAACTATTGTGGGTTACTCTCTTAATGATACAATAGTAGTGTTCGACAGAGTGAGGGAAAATTGGAAGTATCTGAGGCAAGAGGGACTTCTTGAAGTACTAGACATGTCAATAAACCAGACACTCTCTAGAACTATCAATACGTCCTTAACAACCTTTTTTCCAGTTTTAGCCCTTTTCATATGGGGTGGCGCTGTAATAGCCAACTTCTCCTTCGCTCTTCTTTTAGGCATTCTGGTTGGAACGTATAGTTCAGTCTGTATTGCGAGTTCCCTTCTGGCTGAATGGTATTTGAGATATCCCGAGAGTAAGAAGTAGCAGTGACGATCCAACTTTTTATGGTGTGACAACAAGGGGGCTTTTAGGGCCCCCTTGTTTCTTATAAAGTGAACAGGCTTTAGCGTTGCTTTACTAAATATAAATACTCCATTAAAATGAATAAAATCTACCTTTTTGCAAAGTAAATGGTCAAAATTAAAATCACTTAAAGGAGATGATGAAAGTGGCCATTACTATGATTGATAGAGCAAAGGGAATTCTTTCTCAAAAAGCTATTGAAAAGGCAGCCTCAATGCTCAAAAAAGGAGATGAGAAAAACTTAACAACTCTTTTTAGGGGAATAGCCGGCATCGCGCCGGCACGTTATCATAGAGAAACATTTAAACAGCTCGCTGACATGGTAGAAAAGAATGATCCTTTTGTAGGTTTCGTTAAAAGAATTGCTCTGGAACTTAACCCCCATTGCCTTTCCAAGTTCATTCACAACCTAGTTGTTAACTTTATGGTTCTTGGTCGGGGTATCAGGGATCAAAAAGAGAAAGAATATAACGTTCACCTTCCTAATTTTATGGTGATCAGCCCCACGATGAAATGCAATCTTCACTGCAAGGGCTGCTATGCTGCAGAGTATGATACGAGCAGGGAGCTCACCTTTTATGAGCTGGACAATCTCTTAAAAGATGCTAAGGATCTCGGGATGTATTTTTTCACTTTTTCGGGGGGAGAGGCCTTCTTCCGCAACGATCTTTTAGACTTATGGGAAAAACATAATGATTGTTATTTCCAGGTATACACAAACGGAACCCTTCTTGATGACAAAATGGTGGATCGACTTGTTAAACTTGGCAACGTAATGCCTATGATCTCAGTTGAAGGGAGTCGAGAACAAACGGATTTTCGTCGTGGTGCCGGCGTTTATGATAAAGTGATAGCTGCTTATCAAAGATTAAACGAGGCAGGGGTCATGTTTGGTTTCAGTGCCACTTACACTCGTTCTGCCGCAGATTATATGGCCAGTGATGAGTTTATTCAGACCATGATTCAGCGGGGCTGTAAAGTTGGCTGGTTTTTCCAATATGTTCCTGTAGGTGAAAATCCAGATTTAAGTTATATGGCAACGCCCCATCAAAGGGCAAGACTTCACGAAAAAGTAGAGGAATGGCGCCATAGAGATGATTGTCCTATTTTTATCGGTGATTTTTGGAACGATGGTCCCTATGTTGACGGATGTATGGCGGCAGGAGAGCGATATTGGCATATAATTTCAGATGGAAGCGTAGAACCATGTGTTTTTGTGCCTTTTGCCGTGGATAATATTCGCCAAAAATCCCTTGTTGACATTGCACGAAGTCCTTTCTTCACGTATATTCGTAATCAGCTCCCCTACGACGGAGAAGATAATCTTCTTCGTCCATGTATGATTCTGGATCATCCAGATGTACTTAGGGAAGTGGTAACTAAATTTGGAGCTAGACCATGTCACGGGGGTTTGGGCAATCTTCTCTCAGGAGAGATTCCCCGTGCCCTTGATGAATATGCGCAAGAGATAAAGCAAATTTACGATCCCTTATGGGAAAAAAGGGAAAAGGGAAAATATCTGAAGAGCCTTGAGAAAGAAGATAAGAAAGAATGGCTTGAAAGGATGACTTTACCCACTGGTTCTGAAGAAAAATAATATGGCTGGATCCTTAGGAGGGAGTCACATGAGAAGTTATGCTTTGGCAGTAGGACTTGCTATGCTCATATCGGCTGTATTCGCCTTTCAAAATACAGGAGAAATTACTGTCAATTTTTTAATTTGGACACGGCAGGTTCCTCAAGGTATCTGGGAAGTGGCTGTTTTTGCAGGAGGCTGCGTTCTCATGTGGTTGGTTTCCATGTCAGCAGCCCTTGAATCTCGTGGGAAGTATAAGAAACAGATTCGAGAGCTCGATGGTAAAATGAAAAAACTGGAAGAAGAACGCACTTCTTTGCTGAATGCTTTAAATGCCACATCAAATGTAACTTCCCATAATGCAACTTCCTGTGTTGAGGAAGGCAAAGAGAATTGTATTGTTCTTCCTTCGGAGCCTTTGGAAACAGTGAAAGAAGAGTTTGAAACTACACCAAGAGAGGAAAATGAACAACAGTGACATCTTTTTGTTTGCGATCTAAATTAAATGTGACCACTCTTGAGGATTCTTGCCACAGAATTGCTAGAGAATTAAGCTGTCCACCCTTTGTAGCAGCTATATTAGAAATGCAGGGAAGAGTTTCTCTCCATGATATCGATAAGGCTCGGGCCTGGCTTAGTCCGAGCCTTGATTTCTTTGCAGCCTCATGTTTTCTTGGAGAAGGCGCAAGAGCGGTGGCCGAGAGATGGCAGAGGCTATCATCCCTTGGGAATGTAGTTGTTTATGGAGATTACGATGTTGACGGCGTTTCATCTACCACTCTCGCTATGGAATTATGTAAAGAGAGGGCAGCAGGGGTACGCTACTATATTCCTCATCGACATATGGAAGGATATGGGCTCCATCGCCAGGTTGTACAACAACTTCTTGTCGCAGGTTGTGATACATTGATCATCGTGGACTGTGGCACAAAGGATGGGGATATTTTAAAGGAAGCGCAACAGACTGGAATGAATGTCTTTGTTTTTGATCACCACCTCCCGGAGAAAGGGGAGTTGCCAGCCTCTTTCATAGTTAATCCGCAGATAGACGGTGATAAGGAAGGGAAGCTTCTTTGTGCTACCGCGGTTCTTTGGCTGTGGGCCTATCAATTTAAAATAATGCCTATGGAATGGCTTGCAGAACATCTCGACCTGGTGGCCCTTGCGACTATTGCTGATTGCATGACATTAGGCAGCCTTAATAGAGCGTTGGTTAAGGAAGGACTTGAAAGAATTCGTTATACCGCCCGACCTGGGCTGGAACTACTTATAAAACGCCTTGGTCTGTTTCATCGTTTTGTAAATGAAGAACAACTTGCTATGAAGGTCATTCCTTGCTTAAACGCAGCAGGCCGTCTTGCCTTTGCGGACCTTGCAGTAAAAGTGCTGACAGGGGAAGAGCCAGTTGAAAACCATGTGGAAGAGCTTATTTCCTTAAACAGGAAGAGGCAAAACCTTTCAACCCGTATCACTAAAGAGGCGGTAAAGGTGGTAGAGGAACGATCTAAGCACGTTCTCTTCGAGGAATCGTGGCCAGTAGGAGTTCTAAGCGGAGTGGCGAGCCGTCTTTGTTCTGAAAAGAATGCCCCTGTAGTTTTAGCTGCCCCTGTTCAGGATTGGATTAGAGGAACATTGCGTATGCCCGAAGGAGGCAATGCCGTACAGGTTCTTGATCACCTTTCAGATCAACTTGAAGCTTGGGGAGGGCACAAGCAGGCAGCGGGATTTTCTGTGTCAAAAGATAATTGGGAAAAGCTCAGAGGTGATTTAGAACACATCCTTGCCAGTGTGGAATATGAGGATCCGGAAATTTCAGCCCTGGCTCTCCATCCGTCTCAAATTACCTTGCAGGACTGGAAGTCAGCTCTGGATCTCGGTCCTTTTGGTATGGGAAATCCTTGTCCCTTATTGTATTGCGAAAGTTATGGAAATGAGCAGTTCTTACCCCTTGGGAAAACGGGGCTTCATTTAAAGATACAATTGGGTTCAGAATATCTGGTGGCTTTCAATAGTGTCGAAATTCTGAAAACCCTTTCCTCGTCGCACATTACAGGCTGGGTATACCACCCTCGAGTTGATTTTTGGCGTGGTCAGCCCCGTCTTCAATTTATGCTCGATTATATAGTGTTAGATTCTTGATTTAAAGGGTGATCGAGCCATGGTAGAAATTCACACAGATTCCCTAGAATATGAAATAGACCCAATAGATCCAAGAGAGCAGGAGCGCCACCTTAAAAGTCTTGGGCTCGATAAGAAGTCTCTGGGGAAGTTGCGAGATAGCTATATTGGACGGATACCAGAGACAGAACGAACTATTTCTGTTAAGTTCGCTTGGCATGAGCTATGGTCGAAAGTGACATATTATTTGACCAAAGAAGAACTGAAGAAACTTGGCGAAGCCTTTGTTATGGCAGCGGATGCTCATGGTGAACAAAAACGCTCAAGTGGAGACCCATATGTTGTACACAGCATAAATGTAGCCTCAATACTTGCAGACATGCAACTCGATTTAGTTACTCTTATAGCGGCTCTCCTTCACGATGTTTTAGAGGATACCGCCCTTTCCGCAGAGAAGGTCAAATCAGCATTTGGCGATGATGTTATTACTCTTGTAGATGGCGTAACGAAATTAGGCAAGCTTCCCTTTAAATCTTTCGAAGACTATCAGGCAGAAAATCTTCGTAAAATGTTTGTTGTCATGGCTAAGGATATCCGCGTTGTTCTTATTAAGTTGGCAGACAGACTTCATAATATGAGAACCCTAGGAGCTCTTCGCAGGGATAAGCAACTGCGCATTGCTAAAGAAACGCTGGAAATATACGCACCCCTCGCTCACCGACTTGGAATCTACCAGGTAAAGAGAGGATTAGAGGACCTCGCATTTAAATACTCCGACCCCGATATGTATTACGAGATACGGCGCAGAGTGCGAAAGAAATTGCCTGAGCGGGAAGCTATCATTAAAAAAGCTATAGAAATCCTTCAAGATCGTTTAAAACAGGAATCCATTCATTTTAAAGTGAAAGGGCGGGCCAAACATTTTTATAGCATCTATGAAAAGATGAATCGCAAAAAACTTCCCGTAGAGCAACTTTATGATCTCCTAGCCTTGCGCGTTGTAGTGGATGATGTGGCTGCCTGTTACACTGTTTTGGGTATCGTCCATACTATTTGGAAACCTATCCCTGGTCAATTTGATGACTACATAGCTAATCCAAAGACAAATATGTACCAATCGCTTCATACCACTGTCGTTGGTCCTACGGGAGAACCCCTGGAAGTTCAAATACGATCTGCTGAAATGAACCGTCTTGCGGAATATGGGATCGCCGCCCACTGGAGATATAAAGAGGGTGGCAATGTCCTCGATGATCTGGATGCCCGCCTTACATGGATTCGCCAGGCCCTCGAAGGAGATCATGAAGGGGGACCAACAGAGTTCCTTGAACGCCTAAAAGAAGATGTTCTCACATCTGATGTCTTCGTATTTACCCCCCAGGGGAAAGTGGTGTCTTTGCCCAAGGGGTCGACACCTATAGACTTTGCCTATGCCATTCATACCCAGGTTGGAAACCGCTGTGTGGGAGCTATGGTCAACAACCGGATTGTGTCTCTGACCTATGAAGTAAAAAATGGCGATATTGTTAAAATTATTACTTCACCTCAAGGGACCCCCTCCCGGGACTGGCTTAAGATGGCCCGCAGCAGCAAGGCTAAAGGCAAGATTCGCTCCTTCTTTCGACAGCAGGAAAAAGCAGAAAGGCAAGAAAAGATCGAGCGCGGGCATGAACTTCTTGAAAGGGAAATTAAAAGAAGGGACATAGAAGATCTCAGTGCCGAATATGAAGACCTGATCCCCCTTCTCAACAGGATAGCCCGGGATATAGGACATGCCAATGGTGAGGATATTTTGGTCGCCATAGGCAACAACACTTTAAGCCCATCGACGCTTATACAAAAACTTATTGGTAGAACGCAAGTTCCCGCTTTACCAGAGATTCCGGAAGAGATACCTCCCGCTGGCATAAAGAAGACAGATTCCGATATTATAGTAGAAGGGGCCGAAGGCGTTCAGGTGGTTATCGCAAATTGCTGTCTTCCTGTTCCAGGGGATGAGATCGTAGGATATTCGACTCGTAGCCGCGGGATAACTGTTCATAGATCAGGTTGTCCGAATGTGGAAGAGGCAGGAGAAACAAGGCTTATACAGATTTCATGGGGGCCAGGGACACGGGGGAACAGATATACTACGAGGCTGAAGCTTGAAGCAATGGATAGGTCTGGTCTTTTTACAGACGTGGCTCAAGCTATAATGGCAAGTGATGGAAACATTGTGGGTATAAAGGCGAACGTAGTTGGCGGCACACTTGCCCGGATGAAAATAGAGATCAGAGTACGGGATATAGAACATCTATATGCTATTGTTGCAAAACTTAATGCGGTTAAGAACGTTATAGAAGTAACCCGGGGGTGAAGATGTATGCGAGCTGTTGTACAAAGAGTTTCATCTGCTTCTGTTTGTGTAGAAGGAGAAAGAGTAGGTTCCATAGATCAGGGTCTTCTTGTTTTGTTGGGGGTTTCAGGAAAAGATACAGCGGCAGATGCAGAATGGCTTGTGGAAAAAATAGTAAACTTGAGAGTGTTTGAAGACGAGGAAAGGAAGCTAAACCGCTCTCTTTTAGATGTGGGAGGGAAGTTGCTTGTGGTTTCTCAGTTTACTTTGTATGGCAACTGTCGAAAGGGGCGGCGTCCTTCTTTTGTTGAGGCAGCGCCACCAGAAGTAGCCGACGCCCTTTATAACGTTTTTGTAACAAAGGCAAAAGAACGGAATATACCAGTTCAAACAGGGGTTTTCCAGGCGCATATGATGGTTGAGCTTGTTAACGATGGGCCGGTCACCCTTATTATTGATACGCCGGAGGGAGCCTAATGGATTATAAACGTTTCCCCCTGGGGGCTTTGTGGACAAATGGATACCTCTTTTGGGATAGTCACAAGAGGGGTTTTTTTGTTGATCCAGGCGGAGAGGCCAGCGATGTCATCGCTTTCTTAGAGGAACAGAAGATTCATCTTGAATGGATTCTTTTAACCCATGGGCATATTGACCATATTGGGGGAATTCCCATGCTTGCTCCTTATGCATCTAAAGGAGTTGCTGTTGCGACAGAAGATGAAAAGCTACTGAACAATCCAAATCTGAATCTTTCCCAGTGGATAGGGCTGGATTTTGAAGGCTGGAATGCTTCTTTGTTGCTTGCGGATTCAGACCAGATCCAGATAGGTGAATATACGATTTCTGTCATAGCTACCCCAGGGCACACCCCTGGCAGCATTTGCTATGTGGTGAAAAGGCATAATGAATCTCTTCTTTTATCGGGAGATACTCTTTTTGCCAGAAGTGTGGGAAGGACGGATCTACCAGGCGGAGATAGTAAAATCCTCGCTCTTTCCCTTCGCAAATTAACAGTTTTGCCTGATACGATGGCAGTGCTCCCCGGTCACGGCCCTGAAACCACAATAGGCCAAGAGAGAGAATGGAATCCTTTTTGGCCTGACAGGGAGTCACAAGTGAAGTGAAATTGAAACAACTGCCTCTTTCAGAACGACCGCGGGAAAGGCTTTTCAGGGAAGGGGCGACGGCGCTTTCTCTTGCGGAGCTTATTGCTATCCTTCTTCGAACGGGTAGCGAAAACAAGGATGTTCTAGGATTGTCCGGGGAGTTGCTCCATCTTTTCGGGGGGTTGAAGGGCATCTCAAAGGCTTCAATTTCAGAGATACTTCAGGTGAAAGGGATGGGGAAGGCTAAAGTGGCAGTGCTGGTTGCGGCTCTTGAACTAGGCAAAAGATTGATGGCATGTGATACAAATATAGAAAGTGAAAGAGACGAATGGAGGAAAACTTTAAGCTATCTGTGTCGACTCCTTTCAGAAGAAGAGCGAGAAATCATAGTTTCTCTTTTCCTTGACGGAAAAGGAGGCGTGATTTCGAAGGAAAGAGTATCATATGGAGGTATTGAAGGAGCATTCCTTGATGTAAAATATTTATTTCGAAAGGCCGTACGTCTTGATGCTAGAGGAATGGTCTTGATCCACAACCATCCCAACGGCACATTAAGACCAAGCCGGGAAGATATAATGCTAACCGAGTTTGTTGAGCGCAGTCTTAGCGTGCTTGACATAAGTTTTGTCGGGCACTTTATTGCAGCTAGGGGGGAATGGGTGCAAATTCCTCCAGGATATACCGCATGAAGGTGGGGAGTGTACAAGTGTTCAGATTTATTTCTGGGATGTTCGGTACTGACGTAGGGATTGACTTGGGGACGGCTAATATAGTGGTATACATTAAGGGGAAAGGGATAGTTTTTAACGAGCCTTCTGCTGTAGCCATCCGTAAAAAAATAAAAGGCGGCGGCAAAATAGAAGTTATAGCTGTCGGAAATGAAGCAAAGGCTATGGCGGGCAAAACCCCTACGGGAGTTTATACTATTTGGCCGCTGCAGGATGGCGTTATAGCCAATTACGATATGACAGAAGAATTAATTCGATATTGTCTTAAAAGAGCTGCGGGGGGAAGTACTGTACTTGCCCATCCCCGAGTAGTCATATCAGTGCCTGCCGAGGTTACAGAGGTAGAAAGAAAAGCAGTTGTAGATGCCACTTTGGGCGCAGGAGCAAGAGAAGCCTATGTAGTGGAAGAGCCAATTGCCGCTGCCATTGGAGTAGGTCTTCCAATAAAAGAGCCTCGGGGAAGTATGATACTTGATATTGGCGGCGGGACAAGCGAGGTCGCAGTCCTTTCTCTGGGTGGCATTGTTGTTACGAACTCCCTTCGTACGGCAGGCAAGGATATGGACGAGGCTATTATTGCTATGCTCCGTCAAAAGTATGCTCTCCTTATTGGTGACACCACCGCAGAAGAAGTAAAAATGCAGATAGGAACGGCTCTCCCTATGGAAGATGAGCTGGAAATGGTCGTAAAGGGGCGAGATCTGGCAGATGGGTTGCCAAAGGCAGACATGGTGACCTCGTACGAGGTTAGAGAAGCCCTTGAGCCTATAATCCGCCGAATTGAAGATATGGTAAAAGTCGCCCTGGAGCAGACCCCACCTGAACTTGCAAAAGATATAGTAGATCAGGGAATAATTCTTTCGGGCGGGGTTTCTCAGCTAAGAGGATTATCTGAGCGGTTTTCTCGCGCTTTGAGCACCCCTGTAATAGTGGCGGAGGACCCTCTCTTTTCTGTAGCACAAGGGGTAGGGAAAATACTTGAGAATCTTGACGACATGAAAAAAGTTCTTCTCTCTGTGGAGAAAGGCGCTCAGTAATGTTCGGGAGATAGGGGATGCGTAAACCAGATTCCGGTGATTTCAATAAAGAAGTCATCCATGGGCTTGTGGCTCTTGCCGCTAGCTTCATGTTGCTTGCTCTCGCCCCTCAAATTCTTCTTTTTCGAACTCCCTCTGACTGGGTAGGGAAAGTTTTGTTTTATCCTGAGGTCCCAGCGGTGTTATTAAACAATACTCTTCGCAAGGCTTCGTTTTGGTTCAGAGAACGATCCGCTCTCATTGCAGAGAACCAAAAGCTGTCTCAGGAAAACTGGATATTGAAAGTTGCCATAAGCCAAGAAAAGGTCGAAAGTTATATGGAACGAATGAATCAAATTACAAAACACGCTCGAATAACCTTGCGCTCCCCCCACGATTGGTGGACAGAGATAAGAATAAATCAAGGGGAAGAAAATAATTTAAAACCTGGATTCCCTGTTTTACAAAAAGGGTCTTTAGTGGGACGTATTACCCGAGTAGAAGCTGGATATTCATGGGCGGAACTTATTACTTCCTCATCTCTCCTTATACCTGTGGTTGTGGATCAGACCCGGGATCTTGGTGTGGTGACAGGTGATGGGCAGGGACAGATCTGGCTGCAGTATATTTCGGAAGGCAGATCCATAGAGAAAGGAATGACTGTAAGCACTGCGCTGGTTAGTGAAAGTTTGCCCCCGGGGCTTCCAGTTGGCTCTGTAACTGGAGAGCTTCGCCATTCTTCTGGAGGGTTTGTTGCTTATAGGATAGAACCCGGGGCAGATTTTATCCGCCTTTATCAGGTAGAGGTATTAACAGAGGGAACAAAACCATGACATCTTTTGTCATAGCATGGTATGCCCAAGATCTTCTTCGTGTTTTTTCCTCAGGTCACTTTTTAGTGCCTGAAATTTTTCTCCTTGTTTTGCTTTACATGGCTCTGAAGCATGAGGATGAAGGTGCTTATATTCTTTGGAGCGGTTTTCTTGGCGGTATTCTGTGGGATTTAAGGTGGCCAGGGTTGGTTGGTGTTTCTTCAGCTCTTTACGTGGCGTCCATTCTCTTTGTCCGTTGGATTTGGCTTTCCCTCCCTTCTTCAGCACGAAGTGTCCCGGCCTTTGGCCTTTTAATCTGGAGTGCCCATTTGGTTTTAACTTTTATCAGGCTTCTTATGTGGGGAATAAGAGAACAGACCCTTCTAAAAGTTTTTTTAGTGCAGCAGGGGGTTCTTTTGCCAATGGTTTTTGGAGCTTGCCTTCTTTATGCCTGGAGTGTGGGACAAGACGATGCCTAGCGACCGAAGCGATATCGATAGACGTCTCAGAACATGGAGAATTGTGATGTTATGCTCCATGGGACTTCTTATAGGGGCTCTTTATTACTTTCAGATCATTCATGGGGATAGCTATATAAAACTTGCGACAGGAAATCGCCTTCGTTTTGTTCGATTCGCCCCCTCTCGGGGGAATATTTATGATCGAAATGGCGCTCCACTGGCCACCAACATTCGTACTTTTGATATTATGGGATATCCTCTCGATCTGGAGAAAGAACAGCTTGTATCTAAAACATCTGAAATATTGAATAAACATGGAATTCCGTTGACATCGGAGGAGATAAAGAATACGGTCAAGCGGCAATACTGGGCTCCCTACAGAGTTGTTCGCGTGGTGTCAAATCTTACTCTAACCCAAATGGTTGATCTTATAGCTGACCCGGAGTTTCCGCCTCAGCTTTTTCCAGTACCAGTCTGGCGCCGCACCTACCCATCTGGAGCTTTAACGGCAAATGTAACGGGATATGTGGCTGAGATTAGCGAAGATGAGTTGAAGTCGAAAAGAGAAGGGGACTATGTGGGGGGAGACCTTATTGGCAAAGCTGGCATAGAATTTTCCTATGAATCCCTATTGCGGGGCATGCCCGGAGAAGAATCTATAGAGGTAGACGCCAGAGGGAGACGAGTGCAGGAAATAGACTTTAAATCTCCAGTTAAGGGGAAGGATATCTATCTCACTCTTGACCTTGGCGCTCAAAGATTGTCAGCTGACCTAATGAAAGAGAACAGAGGATCTGTTGTAGTATTGGATGTGGAGACTGGTGCTGTGCTTGTTCTTTATACGGCTCCCTCCTATGACAATAACCCTTTGGCGTGGGGTGTGTCTGCCAGGGAGTGGAAATCTCTCTTAAAGGATCCAGAACGTCCAATGCTTGATCGCAGCATTGCAGGGGTGTATCCGCCAGCTTCTACTTTTAAGCCTCTGGTAGCTCTCTCTGCTCTTGAGGAAGGAGCAATTACACCCAAAACGACGTACTTCTGTGGGGGATCCTTCCAATTGGGGGGAAGGGCTTTTCGCTGCTGGAAGCGCGGTGGGCATGGAACAATCGGATTGAAAGAAGCTTTAAGTCAATCTTGTGATGTATACTTCTACCAAACAGGAATTAAAGTTGGCATTGACAGATTGACTCGCTGGGGGCAGAAATTAGGGGTGGGAAATTTAACAGGTATAGATATACCGGGGGAACTTTCAGGCAATAGAGCGGGCCGAGAATGGAAAGAAAAAGTTGTCAAAGAGGTATGGTACCAGGGAGATACGGTAAACTATTCTATAGGCCAGGGTTTCTTGCTCATGACCCCTATACAGATAGCCAGAATGTACGCCGTTTTCGCTAATGGGGGGAATCTCATAACCCCTCATCTTTATAGGGGAGAGATGGTTCCTCCTCAGAAGTTGAACCTTTCTAAAAATCACATAAAAACAATACATGAAGGGCTCGTGAACGTAATTAAAAGAGGAACCGGGTGGAGAGCCGGGACCTTTGGTGTCACAGTGGCAGGAAAGACAGGAACCGCTCAAAATGCCCATGGACCTGATCACGCTCTTTTTGCAGGGTACGCTCCTGCTGATAAACCTCGTTATGTAGCTGTTGCTGTGATAGAGGCTGGAGAGCACGGAAGTTCCGCAGCGGCCCCAATTGTAGGAGAAGTGCTTGCTTACCTTGTGGGCCATGATTCGCTAAAATAGGTTCTTTAAACCTCAGGGAGGAAGGAGAATGGAGTCTATGGAAACGTTTCAAACTCCAGTTCTACTAAAGGGAACAGGAGGGGGGCTGCGTCTTATCGTCCCTGAAGAATTGAAAGAAAAAGAAGTTTTTATGGAGCTTGAACGTGTTTCATCTCAAGCAAAAGCATTGTTAGAGATGAAAGTGATACTTGATTTTCAAGGACGGATATTAAGCAAAGACTTTATCATAGGTATTCTTAAGGATTTTATATGGTCTAAAGGTGTTTTTGTATCATCGTGGGTCACTTATGATGCAGAGAGTCAGCACTTGCTTCAGGCATTTGGCGCAAAAACAGGGGAGCCAGCGCGGGAAAAGCCCCATGGTAAGGGCAAAAACTATGACACGCTTTTTCTCATGCGATCCCTTCGCTCTGGGCAGCGCATAGAGCATGGCGGCGACGTTGTTATCATCGGTCATGTCAATGATGGCGCAGAAGTGATAGCTTCTGGAAATATTTGTATTTGGGGCCGCTTAAAAGGACTGGCCCATGCTGGTTCAGACGGGAATACTGAACAGAGCATAGTGGTGGGGGATTTTCAGGCAAAACAAGTTCGTCTTGGCAGTAAGGTGGGAAGTTACCTGGATAGCTCTATGGAGTGGTGGGCACACTCAGTCCTTATTACTCTTGAGCATGATTCTCTTTTTGTTCGCGAACTAAAAATATAACAGAGATTGGGAATGGAGGGATTTTCGTGGAGCCTCGAGTCATAGTTGTAACGTCCGGGAAGGGCGGAGTTGGAAAAACGACCACTACGGCCAACGTTTCTTTTGCTTTGGCAAAGGCTGGCTATAAAGTGGTTGCAATTGACGCTGATATTGGCCTTAGGAACCTTGATGTGGTAATGGGCCTGGAAAATCGCGTCGTGTACAATTTTATCGATGTAATTGAAGGGACTTGTCGCCTTCCCCAGGCTCTTATTCGGGATAAACGGGTCGACAATCTTTTTCTGCTTCCAGCAGCCCAGACTCGCACCAAGGATGCCGTAAGTCCAGACCAGATGGTGGAACTCTGCGAAATGCTGAAAAAAGAAGGTTTTGATTTTATTCTTCTTGATAGCCCTGCAGGTATTGAGGGTGGCTTTAAGAACGCAGCGGCGGGGGCGACTGAGGCTCTCGTTGTGACAACTCCAGAAATTCCTTCAGTTCGAGATGCAGACCGCATTATTGGCCTTTTGGAATCAATGGAAAAAAAACCAATTCGTCTCGTAATTAATCGGGTTAAACCCAGTATGGTCAAAGAAGGGGAAATGCTTGACGTACAGGATGTACTCGATGTGCTGGCCATTGAGCTTATTGGAATTGTTCCCGATGATGACAGTGTTGTCAAATCAGCAAATAGAGGGGAGCCTCTTACCAGTGGCGATACGTCCCTTGCATCTATGGCCTTCTCAAACATAGCGGACAGACTGCTTGGGAAAGAAGTTGCCTTTTTAAATCTCGATAGCCAGAGAGGCTCAGGGTTTTTCTCTGGTATCAAGAAGCTGCTGGGTTTTTAGAAACCGGGAGGAGAGGACATTATGCTAGGAATACTACAAAAACTTTTTGGACGGGAAGGCACAAAAAAAACAGCAAAAGAAAGACTTCAGATTGTTTTGATACACGATCGTTCTGATATCTCTCCTGGCCTTATGGAAGAACTTAGAAAAGATATGATTGAAGTTCTTTCTAAATATATGGAGATCGATACGGACAATATTGAGATGGAGCTTGACAAGGCTAATAAGTCTGTGGCTTTTGTAGCGAATATCCCGGTCGTTAGAATTAAGAGAAAATCACAGAGTGAGCAATGAACTTGAATTAGGATGGGCGAAAAAAGATTCTCTATTAAAGAAATTTTTGCATATGGAGATAAGGTACTGATCATATCGGTACTCGCTCTTTTTGTTTTGGGAGTATTATCTATATATAGCGCGGAAATGGGAGTGGGCCGCAAAGCTAGTGGATTTGCCATGAGGCAGCTTGTTTGGGGTCTTATTTCACTCGTTGTTTTTTTCGTGGTTATTAAGGTAGGGTACCGTCGACTGATCAATTGGGCGTACTTTATCTACTGGGTTTTTTCTGTCGGCTCGCTTTTAATTGTGCTTCTTACGGGATTGACTGTGAAAGGGGCCCAGAGTTGGTTAAATTTGGGACTACTTCGCTTCCAGCCGTCAGAGGCAGGCAAAATAGGCCTAGCCTTGGTAATGGCTAAACATTTCTGTAGATACCCGCCAGAAAATCTTTCTCGTTTTATTGGTGGATTGATCCTTGCTGGGATTTCGACTCTTTTAGTTTTTATCCAACCAGACCTGGGCAGCTCTATAGTTTATGGTCTCATGATATTAATAGCACTTGTTGTCGCGGGAGCCCCAAAACGATATGTGTTAACCTTGACAGGTCTGGCATTCGTGCTTTTACCTGTTGGGTGGCAATTTTTAAAGGAGTATCAGAAAAAAAGACTCCTTGTTTTCATTAATCCTGCCCTAGATCCCTTAGGAGCAGGATATAACGTTATACAATCAAGAATCGCAGTCGGATCAGGGGGATTGTTGGGAAAAGGATTTTTACATGGATTGCAAAGTAAACTTCGTTTCTTACCTGAACCCCATACTGATTTTATCTTTAGTGTTTATGCAGAAGAGTTCGGTTTTTTGGGATCGCTTATAGTTCTAGTGCTTTTTTGTGTTGTTTTTTGGAGAATAATCAATGCGGGCCTTCGATGCAAAGATAAAAGAGGGAAAGTTTTAGTGGCTTCTTTGGCAGCATGGATATGGTTTCAGGTTGTAGAATCTATCGGAATGAGTATGGGGCTTCTTCCTATCACAGGACTCCCCTTGCCCTTTTTAAGTTATGGAGGCAGTTCTCTTTTAGCCGTGTCCGTTGCAATTGCCCTTGTTATGAGTGTGTATCTTTCAACGATGAAAGATTATGAATAGATCTTAGTAGGGAGGATTTGTATGGAGATCCCGGATTTTGATGATGGCTTGTGGCCGTTATTAGCCCAAGTTGCCCACCCGTCGCGCTATGCGGGGTGTGAATGGGGGCCTGTGAAGCCTAAAGAATCAGGTCAATCCCTGGTTAGGTTTTGTTTGGCTTTTCCCGATGTATATGAAATAGGCATGAGTTATGTTGGTTTTCAGATTTTGTATAATCTTCTTAAGCGTCTACCAAAATCCGATGTTGAGCGGGCCTATTGTCCATGGATAGACATGGAGGAGTTGCTGAGGAAAAACGAACTCTATCTTGGTTCCATTGAAACAGGGCGCCCCCTCTCTTCTTTTGATGGGGTCGGGTTTACCCTTCAATATGAATTGAGTTTTACCAATATACTCACCATGCTTGATCTAGGCGGGATTCCCTTATATGGAGAAGAAAGGATTGAGAGTGACCCCATTGTCTTTGCTGGAGGGCCAGGGGCGCTAACGCCAGAGCCTGTAGCCCCATTTATTGATGTTTTCTGTCTTGGAGAAGGTGAAGTCTTACTTCCTCAGATTGTTGACATTCTGTATGAAACAAAAGGTTTATCAAGAAAAGAACGTCTCAATTCCCTTGCTGGAATTGAAGGAATATATATCCCCTCCCTCGTAGATGTGAAATATGGAGAGGGGGGAGCTGTGTTCTTTTCCAGCTCAAGATTGCCTGTGCGTCGACAGCTAGTGCAGGATTTCAAAGATGCTTTTTATCCGGACAACCTTATTGTGCCGTCTGCTGGTGTAGTTCACGACAGAGTCCCAGTTGAAATTTTCAGGGGCTGTACGCGAGGGTGCCGTTTTTGCCAGGCAGGCATAATATATCGTCCTGTACGAGAACGTGGACTTGAGGAAACAAGTAAAATAGTGCGGGAATTAGTCCTCTCGTCTGGATGGGAAGAAGTGGGGCTGGTCTCTTTGGCTTCATGCGATTATTCAGGTCTAACACCGTTGCTGAATGATCTAACTCCCTTTCTTGATGAAAAAGGAGTCAAGTTAAGTCTGCCAAGTTTAAGGATGGATTCTTTTTCTATAGATTTAGCAGCAAGCCTCCAAGCCATGCGTAGAGGAGGTTTGACCTTTGCCCCCGAAGCGGGAACGCAACGGCTCAGAAATGTAATTAATAAAGGAGTAACAGAGGAAGACATAAAAATTTCACTGGAAACCGCTTTTAAACATGGATGGGATCGTGTGAAGCTCTATTTTATGATGGGTCTCCCTACTGAAACTGAGGAAGATCTTCAGGGCATAATCGATATAGCCCTTCAAACATTGACCCTCGGCAAAGCCTATAAGCGTAAGGTCAACGTTGCTGTTTCCGTTGCTGGTTTTGTTCCTAAAGGCCATACCCCCTTTCAATGGGAACCTCAAAATACCGTGGAAGAACTTCGTGAAAAGGGACAGTTCCTTAAAAGGCAGATATATAACCGCAGGATTTCTTTAAAGTATCATGATCCGGAGCAAACTTTCCTTGAAGGTATTTTTGCTCGTGGCGACCGGCGTCTGGCTAAAGCCATTGAGAGTGCCTGGAGAAAGGGAGCCCGATTCGATGGATGGAGTGAAACCTTTTCTTTGCAACGCTGGCTTGATGCTTTTGATGAGACCGGTATAGATCCGCTTTTTTATACATCTCGAAGTAGATCAAAAGAAGAAGGCTTCCCATGGGATCATATTGATACAGGAGTTTCTCGTGCTTTCTTGTGGAAGGAAAAGGAGAAGGCATTTAAAGGGGAACTAACACCAGATTGTCGATGGAACAGTTGTCATGGTTGCGGTTGGCAGAATAGTGGTTGTCAATGGTCAAAGGGGGAATGCTCATTATGATCCGCGTAAGGATAACCTATTCAAAGCGCGGACGTGGATGCTTTATTCCCCACGTCGTGATTCCTCAGCTTATTTACAGATCTGGACGAAGAGCGGGTCTTGTCTTTGCTTTGTCTGAGGGCTTCACGCCCCGGCCTCGAGTCAGCTTAGGACCGGAACTTCCAGTTGGAGTCGTCGCTTTTGCGGAACCGGCTGATATCTGGATCGAAAAATGGGATGAAGGGACTTTAGATCGATGGAACAACGTAATTCCAGAAGCTTTTACTATTACAGGTGGGGAAGTGTATGAAGGCCCTTCTCTCAGTAAAAGCTGTGATGCGTCTGGCTATTTACTAGGGTTTCGTTCCCCCATATATTTCGAAAAACTGGCCCATGACCTGGAACAGGGGATTTTCTTGCAGGAGAAACATGTCTTTAGCGCAGTAGAAGGCACTTTTATTAAGCTGATTCTCAAAACGCCTTTTGCCTTCGGCCCGGGAACTTTAGTGAAAAAATTAGTAGAAGCTGGGTACACCAAGGGATGGTCTGATGTGAAAATTGTTAGAACATCGGTAGGATGCTGGAACGGATCAGAAGTGGAACCAGTAGTTACACAGCGGGTACTTCCCCGTTTGCCTCGGAATTTTAAAACTGAGGGGATGTTACGCCATGACTGATCGTAAAATCATAGCCAACACTTTAGATCCTGAAGAGATGCGAGTTGCAATATTGGAAAAAGGAAAACTTGTAGATATCTTTGTTGAGCGAATGTGGGAGCGTCAAAAGACAGGAGAAATCTATAAAGCCAGGGTGGATAGTGTTTTGCCTGGCATCCACGCCGCTTTTGTAAATTTGGGGGACGGCAGGAATGCCTTTTTATATTTAAATGATGCGAAGGGTATAAACCTGAAGCCGAACGTGGAAGTGGTAGTGCAGGTTGTGAAGGCAGCCAGAAAAAATAAAGGCGCCAGAGTAACTTCGAGAATTTCTTTGCCGGGGCGCTACCTAGTTCTTGTCCCTGATGGACAGGAAACAGGTGTTTCTAAAAGAATAATAGACGAGGAAGAACGTAAGCGACTCCGTTTCCTGGCTAAAAAACTGCGTGATGAAGGGGAGGGTTACGGTGTGATCATTCGCACCGCTGCTGAAGGGGTTGACGAAGAAACCCTTACCCATGATCTTCACACTCTTGTAGACCTATGGAGAGAGATACGCCATGATGCCCAGATACAGGCAGCTCCATGCCTCATTTATAGGGATATTGGGCTTGTAGGAAGGGTTCTCAGGGACGAGCTCACTGGCGATGTAAGTGAAATAGTTATAGACAGCGAAGAAGAGTGTCATAAAGTCAAGGATTATCTTAATCGCATACTTGAGGGGCAGGAACCTGAAGTGAGCTTATATGAAGGAAGCTCGCCCATCTTTGATTTTTATGGCATAGAGAGGGAGCTTGAAACTGCCCTTGATCGCAAGGTATGGCTGCGTTCAGGAGCCTATCTTATTATTGATCATACAGAGGCCCTTACTGTTATTGATGTGAATACAGGTAAGTATGTGGGAGATACGGATCTGCGCCATACTGTCCTTGACACTAATCTCGAGGCAGCGGATGAAATAGCACGTCAACTAAGGCTGAGGGCTATTGGCGGAATTGTCGTCATTGACTTTATCGACATGGAGTATGAAGAAGACAGACAAAAACTTCTTCAACGCCTGGATGAAGTGTTTCAAAAAGATCGGTATCGTGCAAGGATATTTGGCGTTTCCCAATTAGGTCTAGTTGAGATTACAAGAAAAAGGGCGAGACCTGATGTACGTTCGGTCATGACCCGTGGATGTCCATTTTGCGGGGGCTATGGATGGGTTTTGAAGGAAGATAGCGTGGCCATGCATATTAAGCGTTTTTTGAGAAAAGTTTCTCTTTCTAACAAAGCAGATGCCATGCTCCTTGAAACCCACTCTGTTATTGCTCAATATATAGCGGACACTTACCTTGCCGTTTGGGAAGAAGAGTTGCAAAGACGAATCTTTATAGCGGCAGCGCCTGAATTTGCGTGGAATAAGTACCGTCTCGATATGCAGGGGCCCATCGACGTAGTAGAACGTCGTATTGAGCAAATGGAGCAATGGGAGGCACAGATTCGTGTTTATCGAACGGCTTCGTCTTAAAGGATTTAAAAGTTTCGGCGGAAGCCACGAACTGACCTTTTCTCCCGGCTTTACAGCGATAGTAGGGCCTAACGGCAGTGGGAAAAGCAACATCCTTGATGGATTGCGCTGGGTACTCGGAGAAGGGAGCCCAAACTGTCTGAGAATAACGAGGCAGAGTGATCTTCTGTTTCAGGGAAGCATCAGTCTCCCTACTGCTACTGAAACGGAAGTATCCCTTTGCATCCGGGAAGACCCCAAGATATGCACTATAAAAAGAGAGTTTTCTCCTGAAACAGGAACATCTCTTTTTGTAGATGGGATGAGGATCCGTCTGCAGGATTTAGATGACGTAAAGCGGCAATGGCATATGGAAGGTGAGCAGTTTGCTTTCATAGGCCAGGGAGAAGTGGCAGAAGCCATCCATCATCGTCCTCAACAGCGAAGGTCTATCCTCGAGGCTCTTTTTGGCATAGACCAATACAGAAAAAAGAGAGAGGATGCGAACCAGAAACTTAAGTTTGCATCGGAAGAGCTTGCACGCCTGGAAACGCTTGTTTCGGAATTGACATCCCGTCGTGATGAAATAGCTGCCATGGTTACCATTGCTGAAAAGGCTCGCCGTTTACTCGATGAACTTGACGAGAAGAGGCGAGGCTACTATTTTTCACGCAGAGCTTTTTTAGAAAGGGAGCTTTATTCTTTTCAGAGTCGCATTCATGCTCTGGAAAGGCGAAAAAATAGGGCGGCAGAGTGGGAAACCATTTGGAAAGAAGGACTTTCTTTTTATCAGTCTCTTTTTAATTCCTATGAACAGCAGAAAAAAGTGCACGAAGAAAGAACAGAGAGTCTTGGATTCCAAAGAGAAACATTGAGACGTCAGTGTTTTGCCACTGCCCTTACTGTAAAATCTGCTCGCGAACGGCTCATTGCTCAGAAAGAGGAAAAAAGGCATGTGGAAGAAGTTTTGTCCAAAGTTGATGAAGAAGCGACTTTGGCAAGGGGGACGAGCTATTCTTTGACTCAGAATCTTCATAAGAAAAAAGAAGAAGTATCTGCCCTATGGCAAAAACTTTCTAACCTTCGCTCTTCCCTTCGAGCAGAGCGGCAGCGGCGACAGGAATACGGCAATGAATATGCTCGCGTAGAGGGTGAGTGCGTCAAAATCCTTTCTCGCTTACAGGCTCGTAGCGAGGCCCTTGATAAAAACGAAAAAGAACTGGAAGAAGCAAAAAACAAAGTGTTTGTTGCGGAGAAAGAGACAGAAACTTATAAAAAGGAATTTGAGTATACCCATCTAAGTTATAAAAAAATAATAGAGCGTCATGGAGAAATCTATGTCCAATGTCAGCGGTTAGCAACATCTCTTTCTCAGTTAAAAAAGAATGTGGATGTTTTGGAAAACCAGCTTGAAACGGTTCTTGAAAATACGGAACAGCGTCTTTATCCAGAACCTGTACGGGTTATTCTGGCGGCACAAAAATTAGGGAAGTTGCCTATCCAGATCAAGCTTGCTGCAGAAGCTTTTAAATGTGAGGAAAAGCTTGCAGCCCCACTGGAAGCTTACCTCGGAGGGCGGCAGTTCTGGCTTTTCGTTAAATCCCTTGAAGAGGCTCAGCTAGGGATAGAGCTTGTTAAACAGAAGAGGGCAGGCCGTATAACATTTCTTCCCCTGGAGCAATGTCATCCAAGGAATCCTGACTATGGTTTCCCCTTGCCGTGTCAGGGGACAGTAGGGTGGGCTACAGACCTTATTGCTTCAGAACAGCTATGGAGTCCAGCAGTGAACCACCTGCTGGGAGATCTTCTCATTGTTGAAGAGTATGATGTAGGAATGAACCTTGCCAGAGCAGGTGCTTCATTCCCAATCGTTACACTCCAGGGCGATGTGTTTACAGTAGGTGGCAGCGTCAGCGGAGGAAAATTTAGAAAAACGGGTGGTGCTATAGAAAGACGCCTTCAGATAGAAGATCTTGAAAAAAATCTCAAAGATAAGAGAGGAAGCCTTGAAAGAGTTGTCTCGCTATTACAAGAAGCTGAGGAGCTAGAGTGTGTTATAGCGAAAGAAAGAGCTTTTTGGAAAGAGAAGGAACAAGAGGCGGAAAAAAAACTTTTATCTCATTCCATACGTTTTGAGCGGCAGCGAGAAGAGATAGTGCGACTGGAAAAAGAACGATCCTTTTTCCTTAATGATGTTGAAGACAGCGGAAAGTTGCTGAAAAGAACTCAGCATAGTTTAAAAGAGCTGGAGGAAGCAATAGCCTCTTTTGGGGATTTCCCAGACGAGACAGAACTTGAGCGAGAACTGGCCTCTGCAAAGGGAGAAGAAGCTGTGCTTTGTGAAAAAGTAAAATCTGGAGAGGTGTTGATCAACCGAATCGAGTCAGAGGCAGCTCAACTCACAGAAAGACTGCGCAGTCTTTCTGGGGAGCTGGAAAATACGGAATTGAGCCTGGATGAAGGGCTTGACCGACTTAGAGAGCTGGGAGTCCAGTCCTATGAATTGTGGGAAAATATAAAAGAAATTGATTCAGAGAGGGCAAGGCTGAGTGCTGAGACAGAGAGTCTTGTTGAAAGAACATCCCTTCTTCGTGAGCGTTGTGCAGAAGCCCATGAAAGGGTACAGATAGAGGAAGAAAAGGTTAAAGATAGTCAACGCCAGGTCGATTCCGCCCGTCTGGAACTCAATCAGATCATTTCTCTTTGGGAAGATGCCTATCATTATCCAGGAACGGAAAATATTTCCCTGGAAGAATATGAGGAAGAAAGTTTGGCCCATGTACGACGCCTTGAGAAAAAAGTTAGGGAACTTGGGGATTATGATCTGGGGGTTCTTTCGGAAAATGAATCTTTGAAAAATCGCCTTGCCTTTCTGACAGTCCAGATAGAGGACGTCCATGGGGGCATAGGTGAACTTCAGTCACTGATACAGAGCACGGATGAGAGAGTAGGCTTATTATTTGGAGAAGCCTTAAAAAATACAGATGAAAGGTTCAATTCTCTCTTTCAGAGGCTTTTTGGTGGTGGTGAAGCACACCTAGAACTTGAAGAGGGACTTTCTCTCTGGGAGGCAGGGGTGGACATCTTTGCGAGGCCACCAGGGAAACGTCTGCAAAATCTTGCTCAGCTGTCGGGAGGGGAGCAATCTCTCACCGCTATTGCGTTACTTTTTGCAACTATGGAGGTAGCCGAAGTTCCTCTCGCTATTCTTGATGAAGTAGATGCTTCTCTTGATGAATATAACCTTTTGCGTTTTATCGACCTTGTAAGCGACTATGCTATGCATATGCAAATATTAGCTATGACCCATAGACGGAGCACCATGGAGCGGGCAGACGTTTTATATGGTGTAACAATGGACGAACCCGGATTGTCAAAAGTAATAGGAGTACATCTGGACGAATGGACGGAATAAAAGTTACGAAAGACAATGTCCTATATGGAGCGTTAACGGCCTGGCAACCGGTTGATGGGCCTCGCGTAACCGTGGATACTATCCTTCTGGCATCCTTTGTTAAGGCTCGTGGGAAGGATCGGATACTTGAGCTTGGCTGCGCTACTGGAGTCATATCTCTTTTGCTGGCTTTGCGTTTGCCGGAAGCGACAAAAATAGAAGGGATTGACATACAGGAAGATCTCGTCAACCTTGCAAAACGTAACGCCCAAGAAAATGGTCTTGATGCCAGGGTGTCTTTTTTTCTTAGCGATCTTCGCAATATAAAAGACCGATACGCCTCTCAATCTTTTGATGTAGTGGTTACCAATCCTCCCTACGACGAACCCCATCGAAGCAGGTGGACGGATTCTTTCAGTGACGCAACGGCCAGACAGGGGCTTTACTGTTCGTTAAAAGACGTAGTGAAGGCTGCTCACTTTGTTTTGAAGAATAAAGGACACCTTTTTATGATTTTCCGCGCACAAAGGGGAGCGGAACTTGTTGCTGCCCTTGTCAATGAGAATCTTGAGCCCAAGAGACTGCAAATGGTTCACCCCTATCCCGGGAAAAAAGCAACAGTGATCCTTGTTGAGGCTGTACGGTCTGCAGGAAAGGGAGTGGTCATAGAGTCTCCTCTTTATATCTATGATGGGGAAGGGAACTTTACTCCTGAGCTTCTTGCGGCCTACGACCTGTCGAAGGAGTGACATTATGCCTCTTTTTGTAGTTCCTACGCCAATAGGAAATTTGGAAGATATAACGTTGAGAGCTATTAATGTGCTGAGAAAAGTCGACGTAATCGCTTGTGAAGATACTCGTAAGACAGCGATTCTTCTTCAGCGCTATCATATCCATGTCCCTACTGTCTCCTACTATGCCCATAACGAGCAAAGGCGTACAGAGCAACTTATTGAACGGCTGAGAAGGGGAGAAAAAGTTGCCCTAGTCTCTGACGCTGGGACACCGGGGATTTCTGATCCTGGGAGTGTACTTATCCAGGCGGCTATTTCTGAGGGCTTTGAAATTGATATTCTGCCAGGCGCTACGGCATTTGTTCCCGCTTTAATCCATTCTGGATTTGAAACTCATCCCTTTACCTTTTACGGCTTTCTTCCTGACAAGAAGGGGGAACGTAGGGAGATTCTTCAGAGTTTGCAATTTCACCCTTTCCCGCTGATATTTTATCTGTCCCCCCATAAAGCTCAAAAACATATGGCTGATATGCTTGATATTTTAGGAAATAGACGTGCAGCTCTGGTGAGAGAGATCAGTAAAATATACCAGGAAGCCAGGCGGGCTAACCTTGATGCCATTTTATCTCAGGCAGAAGCAGAGGGAGTACGTGGGGAACTCGTACTTGTTGTGGATAAACCACTTCAACAAGTACTTGATGATGGTCAATGGAAAAAAGAAGCAGAACAGATGGTAACCAATGGCATTAGTCAAAAAGAAGTTGTAAAATTTATAATTCAACGTTATCCTGTAGCGAAAAATGCAGTCAAGGATTGGCTGATTCAGGTGAGACAGAAAATAGATCGATAAGGAGGAACAATGATGTCTGAAAAAAGTTTTTATATTACAACGCCTATTTATTATGTCAATGACATCCCTCATATAGGACACGCCTACACGACAATAGCTGCAGACGTAATGGCTCGTTACCGTCGCATGATGGGTGATAGGGTTTTCTTTTGTACAGGAACTGATGAGCATGGGCAAAAGATACAGCAAAGCGCGGATGCGAAAGGAATGACAGCTAAAGAACTGGCAGATAGGACTATGGAAAATTTTCGTAGATTATGGGAAGTCCTGAACATCTCAAATGACGATTTTATCCGAACAACAGAAGAACGCCATGAAAAGGTAGTTCAGGGAATATTCAAAAAACTCATGGATCAGGGAGATATTTATAAAGGTACTTATGAAGGTTGGTACTGTATCCCTTGTGAAACTTACGTTCCTGAAAGCAGTATGAAAGAAGATAAGACTTGTCCTGACTGTGGACGGCCCCTTCAAAAGATGGAAGAAGAAAGCTATTTTTTCCGGGCTTCCAAATATAGTGACCAACTTCTTGACTATTACGAAAAAAATCTAAAGGCCATTATGCCCAGGAGCCGATATAATGAAATTGTGAGTTTTGTCCGTAGCGGACTGAGAGATCAGTCAGTATCACGAACAAGCATCAAATGGGGGATTCCAGTCCCTGGAGATGAAAAACACGTAGTGTACGTCTGGTTTGACGCATTGATTAACTATCTTACCGCCTGCGGCTACATGTCTGATTCAGAAAAACTCAACATATTCTGGCCAAGTGTCCATCATTTGGTAGGTAAGGATATTATCCGGTTTCACTGTGTGATTTGGCCCATAATGCTCATTGCCCTTGGGCTTAACCCGCCAGTGACAGTTTTTGCCCATGGGTGGTGGACTGTAGAAGGAGAAAAAATGTCAAAGTCAAAGGGTAACGTCGTTGATCCTTTTGAGATGGCGGATGTATATGGCGTTGACCCTTTTCGATACTTTGTGCTTAGGGAGGTACCCTTCGGACTGGATGGAGATTTTTCAGAGCAGGCTATGGTTTTGCGAATCAACTCTGATTTGGCCAACGATCTGGGGAACTTGCTCAACAGAACCCTTCAGATGGTGAAAAACTTCAGGGATGGCATTGTTCCCGCCCCGACAAACTTTGAAAGCCTGGACAAGGAGATTGAAACCCTTCTACAATCCACTTTCTCGCAGGTTGAAGAGAGCATGTCGTGTTTCGCTTACGAAGAAGCGTTGAAAGCCATTTGGGCCCTTATTCGGAGGGGAAACAAATATATTGATGAAACCATGCCCTGGAAACTGGGAAAAGAAGGACCTCAGGAGCGTCTTGACACAGTCCTCTTTGTCTTAGCTGAAATGCTCCGTGGAACAGGACTTCTTATCGCTCCCTTCATGCCATTGACAGCGGAAAAGCTCTGGGGGCAACTAGGGCTTCCTGGAACGCCTGAAAAACATGGGATACCGGCCTTCTCTTTTGGCGGTTTCCCTGCAGGAACACAAACAATTAAAGGGGATGTCCTTTTTCCCCGCATCGATGTTGAGAACTGGAAGAAAGAAAGAGCTGAACGAGAGGCGCGAAAAGGGTCGGTGCCTGACCCTGGAAATCACGAAGAACAAATAATGATTGAGGATTTTGCCAAAGTGGAGCTTAGGGTTGGACAAATTATTGCAGTTGAAGAAATTCCAAAGGCAAAAAAACTCTATAAGTTGCACGTGGATCTTGGATACGAAAAGCGAACGATAGTTTCTGGGATAAAAGAGCATTTTTCTGTAGAGGAACTTCTAGGAAAGAGAATAGTTGTCGTCGTTAATCTCAAGCCGGTAAAACTTTGTGGCGTTGAAAGCAGAGGGATGCTTCTGGCCTCTGGACCAGCTGATAAATCGACACTTGCCCTTCTTACCCCAGATAAAGATATTCCTTTGGGATCTCGGGTGAGTTAGGAAAAGAAGCAGGGGATATTAATCGGGTTTCTCCTGGCTGGGAAACCCGATTTTTTTATAAAGAGGCAAGGTGTTTAAAGTGTCCTATTTTGTCGATACGCACTGTCATTTAAATTCGGAAGACTATAACGAAGATCTTGATGAAGTTATAGAAAGGGCGAAATCTCAAGGATTAGCTCGTATGCTTGTAGTGGCTGCGGATGTGCCTAATAGCCGTCAAGCGGTAGAACTTGCGGAAAAATACGCTTCATATGGTATTTATGCTACAGTAGGCGTTCATCCCCATGAGGCTTCTACTATAGTAGATGGTATTCCTGAAGAATTGTTTCTTCTTGCCCAACATCCCAGAGTCCTGGCTATAGGAGAAAGTGGCCTTGACTATTATTATGACCATTCCCCTCGAGAGATTCAGAAACAATCTCTTCTGTGGCATATTGAACTTGCTGAAAAGGCCAAGAAACCCTTGGTTCTTCACATAAGAGATGCCTTCGATGATCTTTTTGATATTCTCAAGGAGAACGATAAAAGGCAGTATCATGGCGTCATTCATTGTTTTTCAGGTAATTCATACCATGCAAAATATGCTCTAGAACTGGGCTTCTATCTTTCATTTGCAGGTCCAGTTACCTATAAAAAGAATCAGGAGCTGAGAGATATAGTGGCTTCTATGCCTCTCAACAGGCTGTTATGTGAAACAGATGCCCCATGGCTGGCCCCCAAGCGTTATCGAGGGAAGCGGAATGAGCCGGCCTATGTGACAGAAGTGTATGATATGGTTGCTGATGTCAGGCTCATAGATAGAGAAGAACTCAAAGAAGCGCTCTGGAATAATGCCTGTTCGCTTTTCAGATGGGAGGAACTGTAATGTTTGAATTTCGTTTACAGGCACAATGTCCTGTAACGGGGGCTAGAGCTGGAGAATTCGTGACTCCTCATGGAGTTATAAAGACCCCCGTTTTTATGCCGGTGGGAACGCAGGCAACAGTGAAAGCAATGGCTCCCTTTGAGCTAGAGGAAATAGGGGCCCAGATCATTCTTTCCAACACATACCATCTCTATCTGCGCCCTGGTGCCGATATAGTGGAGGAGGCTGGAGGACTCCACTCTTTTATGGATTGGCATCATCCCATTCTTACTGATAGCGGCGGATTTCAGGTCTTTTCTCTCGCTACCCTTAATCGAGTAACTGATGAGGGAGTCGAGTGTCAATCCCATATAGACGGAAGCCGCCACATGATGGATCCTGAATGGTCAATGGAAGTGCAACAGAAGCTGGGAAGCGATATCGCCATGTGCTTTGACCAGTGTCTTCACTATCCAACCACCAAAGAGGAAGCGGAAACTGCTTTAGCCCGTACAACTCGGTGGGCCCGCCGATCTAAGGATGCCCATACAAGAGAGGACCAGGCATTGTTTGGCATCATTCAGGGGTCTGTATACGAAGATTTGCGGAGGCGCTCGGCAGAAGACATTACATCTATTGGATTTCCAGGCTATGGAATTGGCGGTCTTTCTGTGGGGGAACCTCATCATATTATGTATGAAATGCTTGATGTGCTTCAACACGTCATGCCTTTTGATAAACCTAGATATCTTATGGGAGTTGGCCATCCCTCCAATCTTGTGGAAGGTGTGGCCCGGGGGGTGGATATGTTTGACTGCGTGTTGCCAACAAGGAATGGAAGGACAGGTACTGTTTTTGTTTCTACAGGGAGGATAAACATTAAAAATCAGGTGTATGCCCGTGATTTTACCCCCCTTGATCCGTCTTGTGACTGTTATGTATGCCGCCATTTTACAAAAGCCTATATACGGCATCTTTATAAAGCGGGGGAGATTTTGGCTGCTCGTTTATGCAGCTGGCATAATCTTCATTTTCTTATTAAGCTCATGGAAGGTGTTAGAGAGTCTATTTTAAACGGAACTTTCCCTGCTTTCAGAAAGAATTTTATTGAGGTATTTCACGGAGAAGGTGACAGCGTTGAAAACGAAAGTCTATAAGGTCGAGCGCTGGAATCCTGAACCTCACATAATTGCTGAAGCTGCTTATGCAATACGATCAGGCAAATTGGTCGCATTTCCTACAGAAACTGTTTATGGCCTCGGAGCAAATGGCCTGGATGATGGGGCTGTGCGTAAAATTTTTGCTGCTAAAGGCCGTCCCGGTGACAATCCTCTTATCCTTCATTTTGCATCATCGGAAGATGTGGAACAGGTCGCTTATGTGAATGAAAGAGCTAAATTGCTTATGGACTCTTTTTGGCCAGGGCCTCTTACACTTGTCCTCCCGGCAAAACCTGTAGTCCCAAACTCGGTTACTGCCGGATTGGGAACAGTAGCGGTTCGCATGCCCTCCCACCCTGTAGCGATGGCCCTTATTAAAGTTGCTGGTGTCCCTATAGCTGCTCCAAGTGCCAATAGAAGCGGGCGGCCTAGTCCAACGGAGGCTGCGTCCGTGCTTGCTGACATTGGAGATGACGTAGATATAATTTTAGACGGCGGAGCTACTGATGTGGGGCTTGAATCCACCGTCATAGATGTAACTGGACCTTCTGTTGTGCTTCTACGTGCTGGCGGCATGCCAGTGGAGCGGTTGGAAGAAGTGATTGAAGAGGTGAAGCTGGTTCCGGATGAAGCTAAGAAAAAAAGGTCGCCAGGAACGCGGTATCGCCATTACGCTCCTTTAATCCCCCTATTATTATGGAAAAATGGCGTTTTGCGGCATAGTCCTTTAGTGATGGGGAAGAGAATTGGGTATATAGGCATAAAGGAGCCCCCGTTCCCCGTGGAGGAAAAAATTCTTTTTAAAACTCCTGAAAATTATGCCCAGGGTCTCTTTCTGGCTTTTCGCACCTTTGAAAAGAAAGGGATAGAGGTTATAGTAGCAGAGTGGCCAAATAGTAAAGGGATAGGTCTCGCTTTAAGAGACCGGCTAAGCAGGGCGGCGGAAGAAGAGCTTTAAAAAGAACTTGCCAAAGCGTTCAGGCCTTGCTACAATTACCGTCGTGATAAGAAAAGCCGGGGTGGCGGAATTGGTAGACGCGCTAGATTCAGGTTCTAGTGGGCGATAGCCTGTCGGGGTTCGAGTCCCCGCCTCGGCACCATACAATTTATGCTTGCAAAATGTGCCTTATACAAAGTATAATAAGGGGCTGCGTTGTGTTGTTGACATAACGCGCCCTTTTTGTTATCTTTATTCTTCGTCAATAATCATTTCCCCCATATCTTTTACAGGGAGGTCATAACGCGCATGGCCGAGTTTGTTCCCGTGGGCAGAAAGCGGCAGAGGTTGACTTTCGGACGTGCCAGGGATCTTGTAGAAATTCCTGACATGATAGAAGTCCAGCGTAATTCCTATGATTGGTTCTATCAGAAGGATTGCGACCCGGACTCAAGGAAGTTGCAAGGGCTGGAAGAACTTCTTCATGAAGTTTTTCCTATAGAGAGTTATGATGGGGCGTTCGCCCTCGAGTTTGTCCATTTTTTTGTGGATAATCCCTCGGGGGACGAAGAGGAAGCCCGACAGAGGGACCTTACATGGTCTCAACCTATACGTGCTACCATTCGACTTGTCAATAGAAAAACCAAAGAAATCAAAGAAGAAGAAATTTTTCTTGGCGATTTTCCTATTATGACAGATAGGGGCACTTTTATTATCAACGGAACGGAACGAGTTGTGGTGAATCAACTTGCCCGTTCAGCCGGTGTGTATTTTCACAAGGAAGAGCAGATCCCTGGTCAGGAAGCCTATTCTGCAAAAATTATTCCTGACCGTGGAGCTTGGCTGGAGTTTAGCCTAAGCCCTGGAGATGTGCTTTCTGTAAATATCGATAACAGAAAAAAGCTTCCAGCAACAATTTTATTGAAGGCATTTGGCGTGTCAAGCAACGAAGAAATCCTTGACATGTTTGGGGCCAAACCTATCGAAATTGATTTGACAGAAGAAGAAGTAAGGGGTCGCCTTGTGGCAGAATCTGTTGTTGACGATGAAGGCAACGAAATAGTTTCAAGAAACGGCAGGTTGACCAAAGATAATCTTGAAATTTTGTGGAGTAAGGGGCGGACGAAACTACATGTGTGGGATGTTGACCCAGCTATTGCGGCCACTTTAGAGAGAGACAACACAAAGGGCAGTGATGATGCTGTCCTTGAAATGTTCCGACGTCTTCGCCCCAATGAGCCTGCGCGGGTAGAAAATGCCAGAGAGTATGTTTATAGCCTTTTCTTTGATACCCGACGATACAATTTAGGGCGCGTGGGCCGCTATAAAATGAACAGACGCCTTGGTATTCCTGTTCCAGAGAATATTACAGAACACAACAGGCTGCTTACTCTCGAAGATATTTGCAAGATTATCCAGGGAGTAATTGACCTTAGAAATCCGGAATCTGAAGGTGACGATATAGATCATCTGGGAAACCGTCGTGTCCGTTCTGTAGGAGAACTTCTACAGAACCAGATTCGTATTGGCTTGCTTCGAATGGAGCGAATAGCGAAAGAACGGATGACAACCATTCCGGACCTTGAGGCAGCTATGGCGAGGGACCTTATCAATGTCCGTCCTATCGCTGCGGCTATTCGAGAGTTTTTTGGTTCCGGACAGCTCTCTCAATTTATGGATCAGACGAACCCCCTGGCGGAAGTAACGCACCGTCGGCGCCTCTCAGCTTTGGGTCCTGGAGGTCTCAGCCGTGAACGTGCGGGTTTTGAAGCCCGTGACGTCCATCATACCCACTATGGCCGTATTTGTCCTATTGAAACTCCGGAGGGGCCAAATATCGGGTTGGTCACGTCTCTTGCCACCTATTCAAGGGTAAATGAATATGGCTTCCTGATGACTCCTCGCCGTAAAGTAGAAAAGGGAAGAGTTCTTAACGAAATTGTCTACCTTTCAGCAGATGAGGAAGACGATCTTTATATAGCCAGAGCTAATACCCCTATTGATGAGAATGGCTACCTGGAAAAAGAGTGCCATACAAGATATCGTGGTGACATAGAGTATATTCCCCGCGAAGAAGTGGATTATCTTGACGTTTCCCCTAAGCAGATAGTTTCTGTTTCTACTGCTTTGATCCCGTTCCTTGAGCACGATGACGCTAACCGTGCTCTTATGGGTTCAAACATGCAGCGTCAGGCCGTTCCTCTTATTCAGCCTGCGGCTCCTGTAGTCGGGACAGGAATTGAATATAGGATAGCGAAAGACTCCGGTTCATGTGTGGTTGCTACGGATGATGGAGAAGTCGTTTATGTTGATGCGGACCGCATAGAGATCAGGTCGAAGCGTGGTGTTCGCGCTTATCCTCTCGTGAAATTTCGCCGTTCGAACCAGGGGACGATTATTCACCAGCGCCCCTCTGTTGAAAAAGGCGAATTAATTAAAAAGGGAGACATAATTGCTGATGGGCAGTCTGTAGATAACGGGGAACTTGCTCTTGGACGAAATGTTCTCGTAGCTTTTCTTCCCTGGGAAGGTTTTAATTACGAAGATGCGATCTTGCTTAGCGAACGTCTTGTAAAAGAAGATTTTTACACCTCTATACATATAGAAGAATATGAAATTGAAGCACGGGACACGAAGCTTGGGCCAGAAGAGATTACCCGTGATATTCCCAATGTCGGTGAAGACATGCTTAAAAACCTCGACGAGGATGGCATTGTTAGGGTGGGAGCCGAGGTCAATGCCGGTGACATCCTGGTAGGAAAGGTTACTCCTAAGGGAGAGTCTGATCAGTCTCCTGAGGAAAAATTGCTACGAGCCATATTCGGAGAAAAAGCGAGAGAAGTCAGGGACACATCCTTGAAGGTTCCTCATGGTGCCCGTGGAAAGATCGTGGCAGTAAAACGCATGACGCGGGAGAACAACCCCGATGCCCTGAGCCCTGGCGTAAATGAAGTTGTGAAGATTTACGTGGCTCAGCTGAGAAAAATAACGGTAGGAGACAAGATGGCAGGACGCCATGGCAATAAGGGTGTTGTTTCGAAGATCCTCCCGGTGGAGGATATGCCTTATCTGCCAGATGGCACTCCCTGCGATATAGTACTTAACCCATTAGGTGTGCCGAGCCGTATGAACCTTGGACAGGTGCTCGAAACAATCATGGGCTTTGTAGCTGTTCATAATGGTTGGAAGGTTGCCACGCCAGTCTTTGAAGGCGCTCAGGAAAAAGAAATCTTTGAGAATCTTGCAGAACTGCGAAAAGGAAATTACCCTGATTTGACCGCAGATGGCATGATAACTCTTTTCGATGGCAGAACAGGGGAGCCCATGGAGAAAAAGGTCACAGTGGGATATATGTATATGCTTAAATTAATTCACCTTGTAGATGACAAGATCCATGCCCGCTCTATTGGCCCCTACAGCTTGATTACACAGCAGCCTCTTGGCGGGAAAGCACAGTTCGGAGGCCAGCGATTTGGAGAAATGGAAGTCTGGGCCCTTGAAGGATATGGTGCGGCTCACATTCTTCAGGAGATGCTGACAGTGAAGTCTGATGATATCAGAGGACGCTTAAAGACCTATGAAAAAATAGTAAAAGGACAAAACCTTGCTAAGCCTGGCGTACCTGAAAGTTTCCGAGTTCTTGTAAAAGAACTGCAGGGATTGGTACTCGACGTTGAAATCAAATATAGCGACGGTACGGTAGGAGAACTCGTTATGGACGAAGAAGATGAGGAAGGCGCAAGTCGGCGTAAGACTACGGAAGGCCTAGGCGTAAAAGAGAAGGAACAAGAGCAAAAAATAGAAGAAACAAAAGAAGTTCCAGAAGAAATGGAAATTGTTGTCGATGAAAAGGAGTTGGCAGCCGAGAACATGCTTTTTGAAGACGTGTTTGAGGAACGTAAAGATGACCCGGAGGGGGCTGAAGAATAGATGAGCCAGAGAGAAATAGTCGGAGTACGCATTAAGCTGGCCAGCCCGGAACGGATCAGGGAACTGTCCAGCGGTGAAGTTAAGAAGCCTGAAACCATAAATTACCGAACCCTTCGTCCAGAAAAAGACGGGCTTTTCTGTGAACGTATCTTTGGCCCAACAAAGAGTTACGAATGTGCCTGTGGCAAGTACAAGCGGAGCGGTCCGAAATTCAAAGGGATCATTTGTGATCGTTGCGGTGTAGAGGTTACGGACAATCGTGTTCGTAGAGAACGGATGGGGCACATCGAGCTGGCAGCGCCAGTGGTGCATATTTGGTACCTTAGGGGTATCCCCAGTCGTTTGAGCCTTCTTCTCGGAACAAGCACAAAAGATCTTGAAAAGGTAGTGTATTTTGCGCCTACGCGAAAGCGAGAAGCAGCGTTCAAGGTTGTCATGGAAGGGCGCCGTCCAGATCTGGCACGACGTGGTGATGTTATAGCCGAGAGCGAAGTGCGAATCCACTCTCATTATGACTCGAAGATCAAAACTGAAGAAGCTTACAGGATCATCAGCGTAGACGAGATTCCCGTTAGCGAGGGTGATATCCTTACTGCCCAACAGGTCTCTCGATATAAGACAGAGTATGGTGATAGCCTCTTCAAGGTGGAACCGGCTTTTGAGTTTGTTTCAGATCCTGAAAATCTTGATTATAAATCTGGAGACGTTATTTCGGTATCGGAAGTGGAGCGCTTGCAAAAGCTGGATCTCCAGTTTGATGTCAAGCGAGCCATAGTCAATAATCAGGAAGCTTTCATTGTTACCGCGGCGGCGAAGCTGCCCTTTACTAAGGGGGATGTTGTTTCCAAAACGGAATTTCAGATGTTTTATGAGAAATATCCTGGGAGATTTATGGCCCAACCGGAAACCATAACCATAGAGGATCCTTGCTATATTGTCATAGAAAAAGGCGCCTCTCCCTTTAACTCCTCAGACATTATTATGGAGAGGGAACAGTATCTGTGCGCCGCCTATGATAAAAAATTCAGTGCGGGCATTGGAGCAGAGGGAGTACGGACCCTCTTGGAAAAAATGGATATGGATCTTCTTTGCGCAGGTCTTCGTGAGGAAGTATCGGAGAGTACCGGTCAAAAGAAGAGAAAACTCATTAAACGGCTTCAGGTGGCGGAGGACTTCAGAAGAAGCTTCTCCAGCGTAGAGTCTATGGTTCTTGAAGTGCTGCCGGTAATTCCACCGGATTTGCGGCCCATGGTTCAGCTTGATGGAGGACGTTTTGCCACGTCAGATCTGAACGACCTGTACCGACGTGTTATCAACCGTAACAACCGGCTCCGCAAACTGCAGGAGCTAAGGGCTCCCGAGATCATTATCCGCAATGAGAAGCGGATGTTGCAGGAGTCAGTAGACGCCCTCATAGATAACGGACGTATGGGCAAGGCTGTCCTTGGTGCGGGGAATCGTCCCTTGAAGAGCTTAACGGACCTGCTGAGAGGAAAAAAGGGACGGTTCCGTCAGAACCTGCTGGGCAAGCGTGTTGACTATTCCGGCCGTTCCGTTATCGTTATCGGTCCTCAACTGAAGATATATCAGTGTGGTTTGCCGAAGCAGATGGCTCTTGAACTTTTCAAACCCTTTGTTATTCGGCAGCTCGTGGAGCGGGGGCTGGCTCCTAACGTGAAGAGCGCTAAGCGTCTTATAGAGCGTGGACGGGAAGAGATCTGGGGCATTCTGGAAGAGATCATCAAAGATCATCCAGTTCTTCTGAACCGGGCTCCCACATTGCATAGATTAGGAATCCAGGCCTTTGAGCCTGTCCTAATGGAAGGAAAGGCCATCCGTCTCCACCCCCTCGTCTGCACTGCTTTCAATGCGGACTTTGACGGAGACCAAATGGCAGTTCACGTGCCACTGTCCCTTGAAGCCCAGGCAGAGGCCAGACTTCTCATGCTCTCTGCGAACAACCTGCTTTCTCCTGCAAGTGGAAGACCTATAGTGACACCAACGCAGGATATCATCCTTGGCGTCTATTATCTGACGGATGTGCGGGATGGATTGATGGGCGAAGGCAATTATTTCTCAGGTATCGAGGATGTGCTTATAGCCCTTGATCATAAGGTTGTCCATTTAAACGCCAGTATCCGGCTAAAGAAGCAGCCGGAATGGAATATAGAAAGTGATGATGAGAAGTGGTTCGAAACATCTCCCGGCAGAGTTCTCTTCAATAGCATCCTTCCTGAGAAACTGCGGTTTATCAATAAGCAGTTTGGGAAAAAAGCCATTGGTAAGCTCATTGATGATGCTTATGATGTTATCAGCCGAAGCGAGATCGTTCGGATTCTCGATGATATTAAAACTCTGGGGTATCATTGGTCCACAGTCAGTGGCATTAGTTTTGGAGTCCAATCGATCATTATTCCACCGGAGAAAGATGAGATAACGGCGGAAACGATTGATGAAGATGAAGATCTGAAGTCAGAGTACGAAATGGGCATTTTGACCCAGGATGAATATCTTTACAGAAAAGAAATGCTCTGGTCTGAGGCTTCACGCAAGATTTCTGAGAATATCCTTGTCCATATGGAGCGCGATAACCCCATCCGAATGATGGTTGATTCAGGAGCGCGAGGAAGCAAGAGCCAGATGGGGCAGATGGCTGGTATCCGCGGATTGATGTCAGATCCGTCGGGCCGCATCATTGACTATCCCATTACAGCCAACTTCCGTGAAGGAATGAACATGTTGGAGTACTTCATTTCAACCCACGGAGCGCGAAAGGGTCTTGCGGACACAGCTCTTCGTACGGCGAAATCAGGATACCTCACAAGACGTCTTGTGGACGTGGCGCAGGATATTATTGTCACCCATCACGACTGTGGTACTGATAGGGGAGTAGAGATTCGGCCGCTTCTTCAGGATGGCAAGGTCATGATCTCTCTCGCCGAGCGCATTGCGGGGAGAACGGTGTTGTACGATCTCTACCATCCTGAAACTGGAGAGCTGCTCCTGGAATCGGGAGAGCTGATAACGACGAGACTTGCCGAAACAATAGACAAGCTCGGGTTCTCTTCTGTCTGGGTTCGCAGTCCTTTGACCTGTACGCTAAAACAGGGTGTTTGCCAAAAGTGCTATGGCATGGACCTTGCTACTCGAACTGAGGTTGCTATTGGCGAATCAGTGGGCGTTGTAGCCGCCCAATCCATAGGAGAACCGGGAACCCAGCTTACCATGCGGACATTCCACACTGGTGGAGTTCGTATGACAGGAGAGGACATTACTCAGGGTCTTCCCAGAATCGAGCAGCTTTTCGAGGTTCGCCGTCCTAAGAAGGTTTCCTACCTTGCCGGGATAGACGGACGAGTTATTGAAATACGGGAAATGGAAGGTAAACGAAAGGTTATCATTGCCTCTGATGAACCGGGAAAAGAAGAAAAAGTCAACTACAGCATCCCTTCATCTCAGCACTTGCTTGTGGAAGAGGGACAGCAGGTTGCCAAAAGTGACCGCCTTACGGAAGGTAATGTGGATCCCCAGCAGCTTCTTGAAGTGGAAGGCATAGAAGCGGTCCAGCGCAGCCTGGTTGACGAAATTCAGGGAGTCTATAGGTCTCAGGGCGTTTCTATCAATAATAAACATATAGAGGTTATCCTTCGAAAGGTGGCCCCTGTGAACAGGATTCGTGTCGTGGAAGAGGGGGATACTTCCTTTGTTGCAGGCGATCTGGTCTGGACAGATGAAATAGAGGATGAGAATGAGGCCATTCGGAGGGAAAATGAGAAGAACATCATGGAGGCCACTCGAATCTTCTCTGGCCGTGTCGTTAAGAGTATAGCGGCGAGCCGTTTGACAGATACCATATTACAGTACCAGAATATGCCATTGACGGAAGAGGCTATCCGCACCCTTCTGCGTCCAGGCTACCTTATCTCCCAGATGGTGTTGGAGGGGGATGAAGGTTCAGATCTCATTCTTGTCATTGGCGAAGCTGCTTTTAGAAAGAGAATGGAAGGTCTTGAGCTCATTGAGACCTTTAAGTCAGAAGATGGCAAGGAAATAGCAGCTGGGACTATTCTTACGCCAGGGCAGCTTGGGATTGTTACATCTGGCGATCCAGTTTCCATTTGTGTGAGGGATCATGAAACCATAGAAAAACTTGTGGACAGTTCATACCTAGCAGAGGATATCGTAGTTGATAATGAAGTTATGGCGGAGAAGGATCACATCTTCACCCAGGCCATGGCAGCTATTTGTTTTGAACATAACATACAAGCAGTTAAGATCTGGCACTCGGTGGAGCGAATTTCCGTGCTCGATGCTCTTCAGGAACGCCTCATGAACAATATTTGGGGCCGTCACCTTACACAGGCTGTGGATAGCGAAGGCAATGGGCTTACAGATGTTTCTCAGATGGTGGATGCCCGTATTATACGAGGTCTGGTAGACGATGAGATTTCAGCAGTGGATCTTGAAGGGGAAATTCTGACGCGTGAGAAAGCTTTGATTGAGTTGTTAAATACTCTTATCTATGGCAAAGTTCTTCTCGAACCTGTCGTTGACGAAAAGGGACAAATACTTGTAGACAGCGGGCAGGAGATCAATAGAGCAATGATCGATCTGCTTGTTCGTTCCCAAGCTGGAGAATTTGTTGTTCGTCCTCTTTCAGCCCGCCACGATGAGAAAACGCTGATCTGGGATGTTACTTTCGTGCGGAAACTTCGCGAGGGTCCAAAATGCAGGCCATTTGTCCATGGGATTACCAAGGCTGCCCTTGCAACAGAGAGCTTCTTGAGTGCGGCATCTTTCCAGCAGACGGCTCAAGTTCTTGCTGGAGCGGCAGTAAAAGGTGAAATGGACCCGCTGCAGGGGTTGAAAGAAAATGTTATAATAGGACACTTAATTCCTGCTGGGACTGGAGTAGAATGGTTTAAGGATGTA